>CAJXZZ010000097.1 GCA_913065105.1 uncultured Gammaproteobacteria bacterium
CCTAGCGACTGCAATTCACCGCCATAACCATTTTGTGCAGCCAGCTGTAACTGAAAACCCAGGCGTTGCTCGCGCCAGAAATCCAGCCAGTTTTCGTTCTGCTTGTTCGGCTGAAAAGTAGCGCCAATAGTATTATCGAACTGCCAGCCAAACTGCTCATCCGTTATTTTGTGCATAGCCGCAAGCTGCTCACCCAAAACGGTCTGATCGGCCCGCCCACCCATATCCAGATATTCCATCACAATATAACTTTGCGTCTGGTCATCACCAAAACACAAAGGTTGAGGCACTTTAAGCGTTTTACTTGATGCCAGCGCCTGCAAACCTCTGACCTCAGCCTCAAACATCTTCTGCCGCCCTGAATGATTGGTTTTAACAAAATATTGCTGACCATCATCGCCCGTCAATAGAAACGCTGCATTAATACTGCCGCCAGACAAACTTTGTTGTTGCTTAACTGAAAAAGGCCTCCCGGCTACTTGCTCAATGTGTCGAACGATGGTTTGCCATGATTTCATAACGATCTCGTCTATAATTTTTTCATCACAAAAGATGACTACAGATGTACTCAATCTCAAACGATTGTTTAAATCCCTAAGTAACTGTTATTTTTTGGTAAAAACACAGGGTTTTACACAAGCTATTTACCAGACACTAATATACTAATAATTACTTTCAAAAAACGTTATTTATCAACATGGAAAAAGTAATATCATTATTGTAACTTATTGAAATAATTATACTTAATTTTAGTGGTTAAAAATTAACCAAACTAATAAAAACACTATTTTTATAGTAAAAAACACGTTAGTTATTTTTCTTTTCCACAAAGTTATCCACAGAATTTGTGCGTAACTCGTCTTTTATATAGCTTTTTAATAACTTACGCACTTAAAGTTAGAATATTTATTAAGTATTTACATTAAATGCAAAATATCTCAGCTGTAACAGAAAACACTTATACACACCCTGTAAATCACAATTTTTTTTATTGGTCAAGCCTACCTTTTAATCTATTATAATAGAGTCAACATCTGCAACATAATGATTAATATGATTATTTTTTAAAAAAAATTATTACATATTTATTACAAAAAAAAGACTAGTTAAAATTATTTATTTCTGCTAGCCATTATTTCCACAGAGTTATCCACAGATAAAACACATCATAACCAACTTATCCACAGCTTCGATTTCACGCTACATTTTATTTGTCAAAGTCTACGGCTATTTTGCAGTAAAATCAGCGCTCATTAGCTAGCAAAAAACATTAAGCAAACCTAAATGCCCCCAGAAATACGCATTGTAAAAGTCGCTGTCCCCTGTCCCCTGTACGGGACATTCGATTATCGCCTGCCAACACTGAATGGACAAACTATTCAGCCCGGTATGCGTGTGCGTGTATCTTTCGGCAGACAAAAGCTTATCGGTATCATTATCGAAGAAGTGAAAAATAGTGATGTACCGCCTGATAAACTTAAATCGGTCAGCGCACTACTGGATGACAGAACGCTGCTGCCAGCAGACATTCTCGACTTGTTACTCTGGGCAGCACGCTATTACGTCCATCCACTGGGGGATGTTTTACAGACCGCTTTACCGGTTTACCTGCGAAATAATGATGATGCGACGCCATCTCTAACAGAATTCTGGCGTATCAATGATTCTCAGGGTCTGTCCTCGGACGAGATTCTGCAATCTTTAAAACGCGCACCCAAACAACAACAGGTCTATCAACTGCTCAATGATGCAGACACTGGCGAATCAGGCAACGGACTTGATGCTGACGCTTTTAATGCTCTCACTGATAACTGGCGCTCGCCCATTAAAGCCCTGCTTGAAAAACAGCTAATCGACGTTCATGTCAGGCCGGCGGTATTATCTTCAGAAAATACCAGCACCAGGGTCGTTGAGCTCAATACAGAACAAACTGACGCGGTTCACTCCATTGAAAACCACGCGCATCAGCACGCGGTCCACGTTCTCGATGGCATAACTGGCAGCGGCAAGACTGAAGTCTACCTGGCTTTATGCAAATCGATGCTCGCAGCCAATAAACAGGTGCTGATCATGGTCCCTGAGATTGGCCTAACGCCGCAACTGACACAACGTTTTCTAGAATGCCTGAATACTACGGTGGTGATTTTGCATTCAGCAATGAATGACCGACAACGTTATGCCGCCTGGTTTGCGGCCTCGACAAAACAGGCGCAACTGATTATCGGCACGCGCTCATCCATTTTCACGCCTATACCCGAGCTGGGTTTAATCATCATCGATGAAGAGCATGACGGCAGTTATAAACAGCAGGATGGCTTTCGCTACAACGCTCGCGATCTCGCTATCCTGCGCGCAAAAAACAACAACATCCCGATTGTTCTTGGCTCCGCCACACCGTCGCTGGAGACTTTGAACAATATAAATGAACAGCGCTACAACGTCCACTACCTAAAACAACGGGCAAATAAAAAACCACTACCACATATTAAGTTGGTCAACTTATGTAACCAGAAATTACACGAGGGCATGGCAGAAACACTGCTATCTAAAATCAAACAGCACCTCGACCAGCAGGGACAGGTATTGTTATTCATCAACCGTCGTGGTTTTGCGCCATTATTGATGTGCCATGATTGCGGCTGGACCACCAACTGTTTGCGTTGTGATGCCCACATGACCTTCCACAAACGGCGCAACCAGTTACATTGTCACCACTGCGGCTCACAGAGGCCGGCACCAGAAAAATGCGATGCCTGCGGCAGCACCAATATCGTCGCCATCGGTGCTGGTACGGAACGTATCGAACACTATTTACAGGCTACTTTCCCCGATACACAGGTCAGCCGAATTGACCGCGATACCACGCGCAATAAAGGCAGCCTGGAAGAAAAACTGGAAAAAGCTCACAGTGGGGAAAGCGGCATACTGGTCGGCACACAGATGCTGGCGAAAGGCCACGATTTTCCCAATATCACACTGGTCTGCGTACTCGACACCGATCAGGCATTGTTCAGCGCTGATTTTCGTGCCTCCGAACATCTGGCGCAATTGATCACCCAGGTGTCGGGACGCGCGGGACGTGCAGAAAAAGCGGGGGAAGTGCTCATCCAGACGCACCATCCGGATCACCCTTTGTTACAGACGCTGCTGCATAACGGCTATCGGGCGTTCGCAAAAACCGCCCTGCAGGAACGGCAGGCCGCGGGATTGCCACCCGTTCGCCACCTGGTACTGCTTCGCTGTGAATCGGTGGCAACACAGGCCGCACAGACTTTTTTACAGCAGGCGGTAGAATGTGCCAGACAGGTCGATATCAAAAACATAGATATCTTCGGCCCCCTGCCTGCTCCCATGGAACGCCGTGCCGGGCGCTATCGCTACCAGATCATGCTGCAATCAGATCAGCGGAAAGACTTGCATCAATTTTTAAGCTGGTGGGCGCCGCAGCTACAGAAAATGGTCTCCGCCAGGAAGGTACGCTGGTCGCTTGATGTCGACCCTTATGATACTTTTTAAAAATAGTTGGCAGTATTTTTAAAACAGATTTTAGCTTTTAACTGATAACTGCCAACTGCCTACTGCCAACTATTCTTTTAACGTATAATCGCACTCCACAAAAACATACAAACATAGTCCCTTGAAAGAAAATATAGAATCACTGCTCAACCAGGCACTGGACCAGCTTATTGCTGATGGTCTGATTGAAACAAAACCGGCATTACAGATCACCCGCACGAAAGACGCAACGCATGGTGATTTCACCTGCAATGTAGCGATGATGCTGGCCAAGCAAGCAGGTAAAGCACCTCGCGAGGTCGCACAGGCGATTACTGACGCCATCGACACCCTTGATGCAGGCAGCGACGCTATAGATAAAATAGAAATCGCTGGCCCTGGGTTTATTAATATCTTCCTCGCCCAGGAAAACACCCTCAATATAATAAAAGATATTCTCAGCGCGGGTGACAGCTTTGGTAGAAGCAATGTTGCCAATCAGGAAAAAGTGCAGATCGAATTTGTCTCGGCGAATCCAACGGGCCCCTTACATGTCGGTCATGGTCGCGGTGCGGCTTATGGCGCGACACTGGCCTCGCTGATGCGCGCCGTTGGTTTTGACGTTGACTGTGAATACTACGTAAATGATGCCGGTCGGCAGATGAATATCCTCGCTACCAGCGTCTGGTTACGTTATCTGGAAATCAGCGGTATCGAATTTACTTTTCCAGTCAACGGTTACAAAGGCGATTATATTTTTGATATTGCCAACAGCATCAAATCACAACATGGTGACGGCTTTGTGTTTACTGCTGATCAAGTTTTTCAGGATATTCATGCAGACGAACCTGACAACGAAGATGACGCCGGCGATAAAGAAAAGCATATCGATGATCTGATCACACGCGCCAAACACCTGCTCGGCAACGAAAATTATCAACGGGTATTCAACGCTGGACTGGATAGCATCCTTGCTGATATTCGCCAGGACCTTGAAGAATTCGGTGTACCGTATGACAACTGGTACTCTGAGCAAACACTGGCTGATCGCGGTCTGATCGAGAAAGCGGTCGAGCAACTGCAACTGGCCGGACACGTAGAAGAGCGTAATGGCGCATTGTGGTTTTTATCTACCAAATTTGGTGATGAAAAAGATCGGGTTATCATTCGAGACAACGGCCAGGCCACTTATTTTGCCTCTGACATCGCCTACCACATGGACAAGTTTGCCCGCGGTTACCAGCGTGTGATCAATATCTGGGGCGCCGACCATCATGGCTACGTTACCCGCGTCAAAGCCGCCGTCGGCGCACTCGGCACCAAAGAAGACCAGCTGCAGGACAAACTGGACATTCTGTTAGTCCAGTTCGCCAACCTGTTTCGCGGCGGTGAACGTTTGCAGATGTCTACCCGTTCAGGTTCCTTTGTGACCTTAAGAGAATTACGCAACGAAGTCGGTAACGATGCGGCTCGTTTTTTTTATGTGATGCGAAAATGCGAACAACACATGGATTTTGATCTCGACCTGGCAAAATCACAGAGCAACGATAATCCCGTCTATTACATTCAATATGCTCATGCCAGAATCTGCAGCGTTATCGGACAACTGTCAGAAAAACAACTCAAGCATGATATTGAAAACGGTTCTCAAAATTTAAATCTGTTAACCGAAAAACATGAAACCGATATTATCAGCAAGCTAGGTGCCTACGCCGATATCGTTCATAAATCTGCATTTAATGCCGAGCCACATTTACTCGTACATTATTTACGCGAACTGGCCACACTACTGCATTCATATTACAACGCACACCAGTTTATTAATGATGATGCTAACCTGCACGATGCGCGTTTTAATTTAATTATTGCAACTAAACAAATCCTGCATAATGGGCTAACCTTATTAGGTGTAAGCGCGCCGGTGAAGATGTAGGCATTAATCGTAAGCCGCTGGCCTCGCTCAAATAAATAATAAAAATAAAAAATGAGAAATTTACAATTGCACCTTAACTGTTCAGATGATCCTTGTACGGTTTTCGCACAAGCTGAGATATGAGTCGTTAACATGGCTGCAGACTACAAATCGCGTGCTACTCGCAAACAAAAAAAAGCATTACCCGGATATGTCTGGTTATTGTCCGGTCTCGCCATCGGCCTGTTTGTAGCTTTTATCGTTTACCTCGACAAACAACCTGAAAACACGAATGATTTTGGTAGCGCAGTGCAACAGGAACTGGAGAAACTTAAAAAACAGGCGAAGAAAGACGTTACGACAAAAACAAAAACCACCACGAAAAAAGAACAAAAATTTAATTTCTACACCATATTGCCCGAACTCGAAGTACTTATACCTGAAAGTGAAACACGCCCTCCAGTCAGCACGTCAGAAACAATAAATAAAACAACGACTAACACTACAAAAAAACAGTACGTACTTCAGGTGGGTTCATTTCAAAATCTCGACGACGCTGAAAAATTAAAAGCCAACCTGGCCTTTTTAGGACTGGAAGCAAATATTCAACATGTTACGGTTAACAGACAGGCATGGCACCGTGTAAGAACCGGCCCTTATCTGGAAAAACAGCAGCTGTATAAAAACCAGAAACTACTAAAACATAACGACATTCCAGCCATTTCCATGGAATTAAAATAACTTATAGCTCCAAATCTATATCGTTTCGACACAGCGTCTATCCCTTTCGATATAGTTTCTCTTATGCTATGATTCCCGCCTCTTTTCTCGGTGGTAATAAAAACGACAATACACGGCCCCGCTGAACTGAGGAAAACATGCAGATATTTCATGTTTTCTGCAACTAAATATATGCGCCAGGCGCAATAAGAATTCGGAGATATAAAATGGCTTTATTTGATGATACCTGGATGAAAGGCTTTCAGGAACAGTGGAATGCAGAACCAACACTTTTTGGTGCATTAGAAAAAATTAATTTTAATTCTGTTATTGGATATGGTTTTCCTGCAGATGATACCTGTATTGGTTTCATCAATGTTGTAGACGGAAAAGTGACAGAAGCAGGCGCTTATGATGGCCGCGCCCTTAGCTGGGACATGCGCGCTGAAGAAAAAAACTGGGACAAATGGTTAAAGAAAGAAATCGGCATGACAGGTTTAGGTTTAGCTTTCACTACCGGTAAACTGAAATTCAAAACCGGTGATTTTAAAGCCATGATCTCAGACCCTCGTATGGCAGGACCTTTCATCAAAAGCTTCGGCGCCATGGGTCGCGTATAAGATTTATTCTTAAACCCAAACGCTGAAAAAAAAGCCACCTTTACAGGTGGCTTTTTCTATTACTACAAATAAATATTCTCTGCGTCTCTGCAGTACATAATCTTTTAAATATTATGCAGGTCCTGCACTTTATCCTGCAACATTTTAGCTGATATCTGCTGCGGCTCAACCAGATCACCAACAACAAGTCCGATGCTTGATTTAAAACCTTTAAACAGGCGGTAAAAAATATTTGATTTTTGGCGACTAAAAGCACTGCCCCACAATCCCTGTAGTGCCATCGGTATTACCGACACCGCTCTTTGTTCTATAATTTTTTCCACACCATCCCTGAATGTATTCATTTCACCATCAGCGGTTAATTTACCTTCAGGAAATATACACACTAGATCGCCGTCAGCTAATGCCTCATCAATATCTACAAATGCTTTTTTCAACAAGGCCTCATCTTCATACCTTCCAGCAATCGGAATAGTTTTTGCCGTTTTGAAAATAAAATGCAATATCGGTAAATTAAATATTTTGTAATACATAACAAACCGTACTGGTCGTCTTATACAACCGGCAATGATTAATGCATCTACAAAACTAACGTGGTTACATACCAGCACGGCGGGGCCTTCTTCAGGTATATTATCCAGGCCTTTTGCTTTTACATGGTAGACACTATGGATTAGCAGCCACACCATAAAACGCATAAAAAATTCGGGGACCAATGAATAAATATACGCAGCCACTAGCACATTAAGTATTGCTACCAGTAAAAATAGCTGCGCAATCGAATAACCCAACGACAAAACAGTAATAGCTACAATGGCAGACAGAACCATCAACAGGGCATTGATAATATTATTACCGGCAATCACTCTGGACATGTGTTCCGGATCTGAACGCTGCTGAATTAAAGCCATCAGTGGCACGATATATAAACCACCAAAAAAACCGATCATCACTACATCAATTATTAAACGCAGGTTCCCACCCGATAAAAACTCACTCAACCCAAGAGTGATCGATGGCAATATATCTGGTTGAGAAAAATACAGGTCAATACCGAAAAGAGTTAACCCAATAGAACCAAATGGAACCAGACCTATTTCAACTTTTTTCCCTGATAACCAGTTACATAACAGCGAACCCGTACCGATACCGACAGTAAACAATGTAAGCAGTAAGGTAACTACCTGCTCATTGCCTCCCAGTGTTGTTTTTGTATAGTTAGGCAATTGCACTAAATAGGTCGCACCTAAAAACCAGAACCATGAAACACCCAGTACTGAGAGAAAAACTGTGCGGTTACTTTTCAGGAATTTAATATTACGGTAGGTTTCAGCAAACACATTCCAGTTAATTTTCATACCTTCATTAAGCGAAGGTGTTATCGGTATAAATCGACTTGATAAATAGCCTGCGATCGCGAACGATATTATTGCATAAGCCACATACTGCCTCCCCTGCTCCTGTGCTATCAGAACACCGCCGAGGACAGTACCCAGTAAAATGGCAACAAAAGTCCCCATCTGTACCCATGCATTACCTTCTACTAGCTCAGTTACTTTGAGGTGTTGTGGAATATAGCTGTATTTTGCCGGGCCAAAAAACGTTGACTGTGCTCCCATTAAAAACAACAGGGCAATCAGCATAACAATATAGCCCTGCATAAAAGCATATGCCGCTAGCGACATGATAACGACTTCCAGTAGCTTGATCACCCTTATCGATTTTGATTTCTCGTATTTATCTATCCATTGCCCTGCTGTTGCTGAAAATAAAAAAAATGGCAGAATAAATAGCGCCGCGGCGATATTAATTAATATATCTGAATTCGTTTCTACAAATTCCGCCCCCTGAAATGCGATTAAAATAATCAGGGAATTTTTGAAGACATTATCATTGAACGCACCGAAAAACTGTGTAATAAAAAAGGGTAAAAAACGTCTCTGACCTAGAAGCTCAAATTGTCCTGCGGTTTTTTTAATCGTCATACCTCAGCTCTCGATCCTGATTGCCTTCATAATTTATCCAGCCATTGACTGATCACCTGTGTCAATTCTTCGCCTTTATCAACGTAGTAGTGATCTGCCCCTTCGATGACAGTTTGACCTGATTTTTTATTGCCGGCCTGACTGATAAGACGGAGACGCTCCACTGCCCTTTTAATAACGGCCGGATAATCATTCTCCGCATACACATCTAATACTGGCACCTTGATATTTTCCAGCGGGAATGCCGCTTTCATCGGCTGCCTATAATCGGTCGCACCCATACCGATACCGACATAGGCATCAACAGACTCAGATGACGCCTCCTCAAACCATGACATCGCCATATGGGCGCCACAACTATGCGCGATCAGCACGATTTTATTATTATTCTCATCTGTAATTATCTGCTTTCGCGCATAGCTAATGGCGGCTTCTATCCTGACTTTCGCCTCGGGAAATAAGGGCACATAATCATAGTATTTCGCCTGTTTTTCCAGGACAGGCATCTGCACCGAAAGAGTACTCCAGCCAGCGTCGACTAAACCGACACGTAGCGGATTAATGGCATCTTGCCAGTCGGGATGAAACCCTCTACCGTGCAAGATAATAACAATGCCTCTGGCCTCGTCTGCTTCAGTATATATAGTTAAAAATTCGTGATTATCTGCCGTTAAAACAACCGCGTCGCCATCGACAATAGCGTCGACGATCTCTTCTGCCATACGTTTCTCACGGAGCAGATCAGAGGCAGATAGCAGTGGTAAATACACAAGGAAAACAATGAAAAAAATTACCGTACGATTTAAATACTTCATCACATATTCATTTTTGAGGTGAGTCAAACATTGCTTCACAATTTAACATTAATGCACAAATTATCTAGTATTTTCTTATGTTAGGGCTATTATTGTATTGTCGTTAGATTTGAGTGAGCGTTTAGAATGTCTAAAAATAATCGTAAGTTTCCACGCAAGGAAATTCAGATTGAAGTGGAGCTTAACTTCCTTGAGGAGGATCCACGCACCGTTATCACGCATGATATGAGTGATGGTGGTCTGTTCATGCGACTAAAAGACACTGAGCACTATCCAATGGGTGAAATGGTTAACTTACGCTTTAAAGATCCCTTCGCCGATTTTGTAGAGACAGAAAAAGACGCCATCATCGTTCGCCACACAGATATCGGTATAGCGGTTGCTTATATAGAAATAGCTGATTTTTAACTAAAGCGCGACAACCTGATTGCGTCTAATCGATATCGCATTCCACACAGTTCAACTCGTAACCTATCTTTTCTGACCGGCCCTGTTCAGTTATAACCCATTGACGATTTTGCCAGGGCGGATCATGCCGCACATGCTGGCTATGACCACAGGCAAGGTCAGCCACCCAATGTTCATATTCATCCTGATGGAAGGCGATAACAGGCTGCTTCATTACGTGATTAATTTAATCTTCAACCGGTCCAAGCAGATGACCTAACCACTGCGTCTCAGGACTACTATCCAGCCCTAACTTAACTGCTATAGTTAACGGCACGGAAAGCAGCATACCGACTGGTCCTAATACCCAGCCCCACAAAACCAAAGAAACAAACACAACCAACGTCGACAGACCCAGACCTTTGCCCATATATTTCGGCTCTACAACACTACCTATAATCACATTCACCGTGACATAAACTGCCGCCACCAACAAAGCTGAGGCGAAACCTAGTTGCACGATGGATAACAATACCGCTGGAACTGCCGCAATGATCGAGCCAATATTGGGCACGAAATTGAGCATAAATGCCAGCACACCCCATAACACTGGATAATCGACACCGATCAGCCACATAGCTATTG
>CAJXZZ010000098.1 GCA_913065105.1 uncultured Gammaproteobacteria bacterium
TGAAGTAATACATCCTGATGATTTTGTATGTTACCAAATAGATTTATCCTCCGGAAAAGCATGCAGCGCGGTAAGGAATCAAAGAGAAGCGCTAAAACACCCACCAATGGAAAAAGAAGAATTTTTAGCTAATCTTCAAAAACAACAATTACCCCAAACCGTATTGGCATTGAAGCAATATATCGATTTTATTTAGTGTTATAACGTTTGAGTTAAGGGGCGCGGCGTTTTTTTGCCGTGTCCCAGCCCACGCCGTTTGTGGGCGAGCTTGAATGATTTGTTATACCTATTTATAAGTAACATAAAAAATTCCAGTTTCTTTACTTAGCTCACTACCAAAAGATCGTTGGTCAGATGTTTTTGTAACCTCGATTTCAAGACGATCCTCCGTGCTGTTTATTATTTTATAGCTCGTATTAAAGTGCTTATCTACTTTGCCTGTAAATTTAAGACCGCTAACCGCCTTGATTGAAGAATAAGAACCGAATTTTTCTTTAATAATTATATTGTTTGCGCTTTCTATGATTGAAAAATTAGCTAAGAATTCCTGTTTGGGTAATGCCGATTCAACAGAAAATCCTGCTGCGCTAAATGTTAAGAGCATAAATGTGATTAATATTTTCATAGGAGTATAACTTGTCGATATGAAGCCTTCTAAGGAATCATATTTTTTATAATATACACCCTTCAAGGCTCCCTATTACGATATTTAATCGTAAAAGGCGCCCATTATAAGTAAGTGTTAATATAGATGCGTCAATAAAAATTACCGGGGGTAATCCGTTTGATTTTGCCGCCAAAAAACTTTTGATGTATCCAAATCCGCACCCTCCTCAATAACCCTGTGCTGTTGTAGACGTGAAAGTATTTTTTACGTAATAACCACTATCAAAACAAGTATCCCGCATACCTCTCCATTAATTTCTTATGAGTTCCTTAATAAGAAACTATCTATAACTTTAATAAATTCCTTACATACAAAAGTAATGAGTTTCACTTACTCTTACTTGCCACTGTCGTGCGGAACGGTGACCTCGGCAGATGCATCGGCTTCGTTACCTGAAGCATCTGTGGCTCTGTAAGTAATTGTGTAGATCCGGCCACTACCACTACCTGCACGTTCGGCCCGCAATGAGAACGTCCGATCGTCTGTACCGTAACTTGCTCCCTGAATATCATCGCTCGTATTGCCATCACCCGTGCCATTATCAGCCTCGTTGTTAATAATCGACACCAGCTCCACGTTCGGACTTTCATCACAGGTATCACTGACTTGAATCAATGCGGTGATATTCACCATCTTATGGTTCGCAGGCCATATAACGTGTGGTGAGAGCGAGACGCTCAATGATGGCGGTGTGGAATCCATCACGGTAACAACAACGGTATCACTGTCTGTTTTGCCTGTGCCATCATCCACTGTGAGTGTGATCGTGTGCGTTCCCACGGGGAGGTCTGGAGTGATCGTCTCTCCCGTTAAGGTGCCGAACGGCCCGAGCCATGTAAAGGTAAGGGGATCGCCATTGGGGTCGGTTGACCCTGAACCGTCCAACGTCACCGGTGTCCCGTTCGGGCCGCTACACTCGAAATTCTGGTCTGGCCCGGCATCGGCCACCGGCGGTAAGCTCACTGTGGTCAGAAATATTTCACACAGATCATCTGAGACCATACAGAGATCGGGATTTACCGGGGCATGGTGAGTATCATCAAGATAGTTCGAATTGGCCTCCCACATCTGTAGGAGACTTTTCCGTTTGTCGCTATCATTTGGCCAATTTTGGGCCTCAAGGGCAACTGGAATAGATTCTAAAACACTGAGGTCAAAGCCTCGAAAGCCCACGATTTCACCATGCCCATCAATCCCCCCAAACAGATTATAGGGAGTGACGTCATTACCAGAGAACAAACTGGTCACGATCTTTGACTGGACATTGGAGCTGCCCTGATCGATGCCCTTTACGCGGGGCTCGGAATGAACGAACAAGTAATCAGATTCAATAGCAAAAAGTAATCCACAAGGCAAAAATGGATTTCCTCCTGGTGGGCACGTATAGTCCGTCGGCGGAACGAACTCTTGCTGCCACCGATGATAGAGATACTTGATGTTCGAACCAAATGCTCGCCGAGTAGGAAAGAAAAACCAATCATCGTGTGTTGCTCTAAAGCGGGTCCATTGAATCAGCCCACTGCATTGAGATATAGCCGATCCCGGATACCATGGAGTGCAATCTCTATTCCCAACTGGGTCAATGGGAGCGAGTAAAGCAATATCAACGTTGGTCATTGCGCCCAGCCTCGCGACTGCGTCGCCGCCCATGCTATGTCCAACAAGGATGATAGCCGCATCGTGATTTTCAGCGCGGATGGCGGTTAACAAGGCTTCGGCATCTGCCTGAAACTGAAAGTCATTCGCTGGGATTGCCTTGTCGCGAATAATATTGAATGGGTCATCTATAGGGAGAAAGCCGAGGAAATCGCCATCAGCTATTGAGCCAGGTTCTGAAGAAAGATTGTGCAGTGGCTTCTCCATGTACGGCGCGAGGAGATTGTTCCACCAGGAGTAGTGGACATAGGCTCCTTGCTCCAACAGGCACTTGGCAAAGTTGTAATAGTGGAACATATTGAATGCTCCATTTTGACTGTATCCGCTGACAAGGATTGCATAAACGGGACGACCATTTGGTATATCAATCTGAGCTTCTTTACAATTTTTATCGAGATTGTCACCGTTCTTGTCCATAACACATGGCAGAATGACGTTGATGGTATCAGCAGTAGTATCTAAAGTATTATCAGTGGTGTCCGTTGTAGATTCACACCCTGCTAGAACAAGACTAATTGTTAAGATAAGAATGAAATGTAGAATTGTATTTAACATAGCACTTCCCTCTGATTGTGACTTAATCTTAGTTCACGACCAAATACCAATAGAAGCAAGAAAGTACCTTCAACGCATTGTCTTCCTAATCATTACCTTTAAATTAATTGCTGAAAGAAACCTCCCTCTTCAGGCATTTAACCACTTCTAAATAAATCTATTATATTACGTAGAGAAGAAGGCTGATCTAAGTCAACAAAGCAACTTACAAACCATACTTTTAATATGTATATTAATTGCTTGTTCAATTCGGCACATATTGCACACAGCTAATCGCAAATACGAATTTGTTTATATGTAGGAGGAAAATGGTGGCCGAACCTGGAAAAAATTGTCAGGAACAATTTTTCATGAGCGATAGCGAACCTAAAAGCTTCTACAAGGATGTAGATGGTAGAGCAACGCAGGAGCAGTTGCCGAAGTGAGATACATGGATGTACCGAATAATTTAACCAGCCTGGTTCAATTCGGCACATATTGCACACAGCTAATCGCAAATACGAATTTGTTTATATGTAGGAGGAAAATGGTGGCCGAACCTGGAATTGAACCAGGGACACGCGGATTTTCAATCCGCTGCTCTACCAACTGAGCTATTCGGCCTTTATTTTGAAATGACAATGTCGTCGAACCGAAACGGGCCGGTTCGAAGGAAGCGTATTTAATCGACTCGCTGGCTCTGAGTCAAGTTTCTTCACCATATTTCAAACGATTATTTGCTTGAAATATGGCGCTTACCGGTGCTGCAAGCGCTAATTGCTTGATATCATTACACCACTGATAACGTTCCTCATCAGCAATATACCCAACCGCAGATTCAACCAGCACTTCGCACGGTGTTATCTCCAGATGAAAATGACTGAAGCTATGGCGAAATACCGGTAAATCACTGTAATCACTCACCGTTAATTGCCAGTGTTGTTTAACCGCTTTTTTAACCGCCAGATCCATTGTCAACTCGGGAAGACTCCATAATCCACCCCAGATACCTGCTGGCGGTCGCTTTTCCATTAAATAATCACCCTGATTATTACGTATGATCAAAAATCGTTTTTCACGCACGGGTAACACTTTCTTCGGTTTTTTTGTTGGCAGTTCGGCCACACATGCCGTTTGATATGCCTGGCAACCGTCCATCAGTGGGCAGCCTTCACACTTTGCCGAAGAACGTGTACATACCGTGGCGCCTAGATCCATTATTGCCTGCGTGTAATCGGCAAGATCCTGCTTCGGCGTATACGTTTCTGCCCATTGCCACAATTGTTTTTCCACCGGCAAACTTCCAGGCCAGCCCTGTATCGCCTGATAACGGGCTAAAACCCGTTTCACATTGCCATCAAGAATAGCGTGGCGTTGCCCCAGCGCCTGCGCCAGGATAGCCCCTGCCGTCGATGGCCCAATACCCGGTAGCGCCAGAACCGTTTCATACTGTTCTGGAAAATTGCCCTGATGTTGCTCAGCTATGATAAGCGCTGCTTTATGTAAATTTCTGGCACGACTGTAATAACCCAGCCCTGCCCAATGCAATAAAACATCATCCTGTGATGCCTGAGAAAGTGCTGAGATATCAGGAAATCGCTGCATGAAACGTTGGTAGTAGGGGATTACCGTGGCAACCTGGGTTTGTTGCAACATGATCTCAGACACCCAGGTACCGTATAACGACGAGTCTTTCTGCCAGGGTAAATCATGCCGCCCATGGTCTCGATACCAGCGAAGTAAAGACTCGGCAAAAGTGTCCATGCAAGGTGCGCCTAAAATAAACCTTTAAGTTTATCTTTTAATTTATCCTGATATTTATCCGTGGTTTTTTTCAGTTCCTGTTTGGCTTTTTCTTCTGCACGACGTTTTTCTGCATCCACTTTTTCTTTTAAACGTTGTTTTTCCGCATCCAGTTTGGCATCTACCTGTTTCTTCAGTACGTCGGTAGTCGACGCTTTCAGGCGATCTTTATCAAGCTCATACTGCAAGGCATCGAAGGGGCCGTGTACCCGCACATACACCGGCTCATCAAAGATCTTTTCGACCGCCGTTTTAGCACGCGGCAATTTCACCGAGGTAATGACATCGAGCGTATTTTTCATGATGTCGGCAAAGCCTTTTGCACGCACCTGCACGCGTTTGGAGTCCATTAAAAAATCATTCGTGCGTGCTTTGCCCTTTGCCAGATTCACCGTGCTGTGAATCTTATCGAACACCGTTACCTCGCGCGGTTTGTAACTACCCATGATGGTTGTTGATAAACCGAAGCCTTTTTCGTGAACATAATCCGCAATCGAAGAACGCATATAAAACTCGGGGTCAAAACCGTTCACTTCTGTTTCTTTCATATCAAAAATAATCGGTCCCTTGCTGGCCTGTTTCAACTGGTTGACCGTTTCACCTGTTGTTGTAACATCCATTTTTACATTCACCGCGCCTTTCATTGATAATGGTTTGTCACCCATCAGACCATCAAGAAATGGATTAACTACCGGACCCGTCTGCACCTGATTAACGTCAAGTTTAATGGCATATGCCGGTATCGCCTGCTGAACATTCAGCTTCACTGCCGCAACGACCTGCCCCTGTAACACCTGCATCGATAACGGTTTAATCGTTATCGCACCGTTGCCCGCTTTCAAGGACATCAAAAACTGTTTGATCTGATAGTCCTTCGCCGTTAAAGACAGTACGCGAAAATCACCCTGAACATCCAGTCGACGCATCATTTCAAGCGGCAACTCAATCTTCTCATCACCGTTTGTCTCTTCACCTGTTACTGCGCCTGCTACTGCACTTGTTTGTGCTGAAGCGCTTACATTAGCTGTTTCAACAACAGGGGGAAGATAATCGTTGATATTCAAGTGATCAAATACAAGGTCATAACGCAATTGTTGTTTGCTTATATTGAGAATATGCAACCAACCACTTAAGGTACTGCCATCCAGTGACAGAGTAAAATCATTCGCCTGCAGTTTTTCACCCAATAATTTTATTTTTGTTTTTAATGCCACATGACTAAGCGCATCTGCTTTTGCCATTTCAGGCAGTTCTATACCCACACGTTTTGCCACTTCACGCGCGTTAAACGATTGCACTTCAACATCGCCCTGGATAAGAGGTGTTGTTAAAAATTGAGAGATCGTGATATCCGCCTGTGTACGGGTGTCTAATGCGGATAATTGTAACTGCTTTAAACTGACTCGTTGATCGTCCAGCAGCACATTAATATTCGATTTAATCTCTACTTGTTCATCTTCTATAATGAATTCATTGGCTTTGGTATAGAGCGTAAAAACAAAATCACGTAAATCGAATTCTGTTAAGTCTTTATTAAAACGTAACTGCGTCACCAGCTTAAGACGTGTATCGATAGCCGGCTGACTGTTTTCTATACGCGCACCAAACGTAACATCTACCGGCTGATCAAATCGAATAGCACTGGTGGTTAAGTTTAATTCTGAAACAGTTGCCTTAGTACCACTGCTGCGATCATCGTAACGGATAACAGCATCAACAAATTCAAAACCCTCTACCTGCAATGCCGCTAGCGGCGAACCAGTGGTTTGTTCTTCCGCAGTTTCCTCTACAGGTGCCTCAGTTTTTTTGCTCTCTGCGCTCGCATCGACGCCTGAGGTTTTTGCCTGAACCAGGCTAGACCAGTTATTCGATTTGTTTTTAGCCACTTCGAGCGAAACATCTAAGCCATGTAATCGAATGATATTAATTTCTACTTCTTTTTTAAGTAGCGGTAATACATTTACTTTTACATCCAGTCGTTTGATCGCGGCAAACTGTTTTTCTTTAAAGCCCTTTTCATTGCCCAGGGAAACATCTTCAACCTTTAAACCCACCCAGGGAAAAACAGACAGGTTAATATCGCCATCAATTTTAAAATCACGACCCGTTGCATTCTCAACTTGCTCGATAATCTGTGGTTTGTAATTATTCGCATCAAAGGTTGCGGCGAAAGCGAGTAAGGCAATCACTACCACCACGACAAATACTAAAATATATTTAAATAAACGACGTAAGGTTTTCATATCAACGGTCCCGTTAATCTCATTTCCAGTTTTTATTAAAGAGCTTCATCTCTTTGCCACTCTCCGGACTTACCGCCGGACTTGCTCACTAAACCAACGTTACCCATAATCATGCCGCGGTCCATCGCTTTGCACATATCATAGATGGTTAACAAGGTGATCTGTACCGCCGTTAGCGCTTCCATCTCTACCCCTGTTTTCCCCGAAGTTCTCACTTCGACGATACAGTGTACCGCTGATTTTTTTTCATCGGTTATTAACTGAATATCAACATTGTTTAGCTGCAACGGGTGACACAGTGGAATCAGATCGGCGGTTTTTTTAGCGGCCATAATACCGGCGACTCGCGCGACACCCAGGACATCGCCTTTTTTATGCTCACCCTGAATAATTCGTTGCAGCGTTTCAGTCTGCATCTGAATAACACCTTCGGCAATTGCCCGTCGTTGTGTTACTTCTTTATCACCGACATCAACCATGTGGGCTTCGCCGCGTTGATTAAAATGATTGAGTTCATCTGTCATTTTTCTAGTCCGAATTTATTAGTATTCTGCAGGGACGTTATTATGCCATTTTTGGGACATAATATTTAGTTGGTGGTTTTGTTAGATATACGTTTTACATTTACAGCGGAATACTTCTCAGGCATTGCGGGACTCGCCCCGCTGGCGAGTCACTCTTTTGCTACAGCCCAAAAGAGTAACCAGACTAATTTTGCCGGGAGCAAAATTGAACAGCTGTTTTATAGCTGGCCCGCAGGGCAAAACACAGGACGTGTTTTGTAACAGGCCGCCCCAACTCGCTTGCCCTCGACGACTGCTCCTGCGTTGCTCTAATACCGTCCATCCATGGACATATTCGGGTTCCTGAAACCTCAGCCACTGCCAACGAGCCCGCCTTGACCCACTGGCCCTGCGCGCCGGTGTCCGCCAGCGCCGGGAACAACAGCCTGAACTCGCCCAGGCCGGGATTCCCGGAGATCAGTTCGGTCATCGCGCCCAGCGGCCAGCCTTTGCCGGGCAGGCACGCATCCAGCTTTGCATGACCGGTGGGCAGGGCGCCCTGTCCCTGGATAGCTCAGTGGATGCAAGCGGTATGCGCAAGCACGAGGAGATTCGCCGCATTGACAGCGACCGCCCGGCCCTGCGCGTGATTGAACCTAATGTTGAAGAGATGCAACTACACGCAGAACGGCTCGATGCAGTGGATAAGGCCTGTGCGGCAGGCGCCGTCTGGCGCCGCGGCAAACAGGCCGGAGAGGATTGTCAGGATTAAATTCCGCAAATTCTTACAAATAAAAAGGCTCTTCACGGCATGTGACGAGCCTTTTTATTGTGGGCGATTCATCCAACCTGTAATACAGGAAAATGGTTATTTAACGTCCTGCTTCCAAAATCGGGATACATTATAACTGTTTGTTATATATCATAGTTTTTCTATTCTCCGAGGCGTCTGCGGGACTGTTCATTAGTGGTAAAAAAGGGCAATAACTACTAATATAGGGACACTTACGTCTAAAAATATAATTATTCGAGTGAACCAACACTATGCCGGTCTCCTATATAATTGCATCCAACCGGGGTGGATATATAAAACGTATTGTTTATCAGATACTTGTCTTCATTGTTATGGTTCTTGCTTTTACGGCTTGTAGTAATGGTGCAGAAGACAAGATGGCGAAAAATGAAGCCGCGGTTGAGCACGCCGGAAAACATCTGGATACGCGTTATGTATGCCCTATGCATCCCCATATTATTAAAAACAAAGCAGGAGAGAGCTGCCCGATTTGCGGCATGGACCTGGTCGAAAAGGAAAATGATATAACAGCCGAAACCTATCCTGTTGTGGAGTTGACCTCTGATATCGTACAAAAACTAGGTGTCCGCACCACCCGGGTTGAAAAAGGCCAGTTATGGAAACTTATCAAGACTGTCGGTTATGTGGGTTTTAACGAAGATCGTTTAAAGACCATCACAACAAAAACAGCTGGCTGGATAGAAAACCTGGCAGTACGCGTAAAAGGATTATATGTCCGCAAGGGTCAGCTCCTGTTTGAGCTTTATTCTCCTGAGTTTCTAAGAGTCCAGAAAGAGTTTATTGCAGCGCAGAAAATAGATGAGTCAGGTATTCGACGTCATTATTCAAGTCGCAGCGAAAGCATTCCTTCAAGAGATCATTTGCGATATATGGAAATCCCGCAAAGCATGATTAATGAAATGGCCCGCAAAGGCAAAGTGCGACATCGTATTCCGTACTATGCGCCGATGCAAGGTACCGTAATCAAACATAATATTAATAAAAATCAGTACATCTCCGAAGGTTATGACCTTCTGACGATAGCTGATTTTTCAACTCTATGGGTTGAAGCGAATGTCTATGAGCATCAGCTAAGCTGGTTGCGTTTAGGTCTGAATGCAGACATTGAAGTGAAGGCCTTACCGGGTAAAAAATATAAAGGTGAAGTGAACTTTATTAACCCGGTACTGGATGCCAAAACTCGTTCATTAAAAGTTCGCTTGCGAGTACCAAATCCTGATGGTGGATTAAAACCTAATATGTTTGCGCATGTCAAAATATATGGGGGGCCGAAGAATGAAGTAATAAAGATCCCACGGGAAGCACTGATAGTTACGGGTGAGCGAGAAAGCGTTATTCTGGATTTAGGCGATGGCAAATATCAGCACGTTGATGTTGTGACGGGCATGTATAGCACAGGTATGGTGGAAATCCTGTCAGGTCTGGAAAATGGCGAGAAGATTGTCACTTCAGGCCAGTTCATGATTGACTCAGAAGCAAGCTTACAGGCGAGTTTCAGTCGCCTGAATTCAAAATAAGTGATTATTCTTTTATGCTCGCCAAATTAATTCGTTGGTCTGTCGCTAACAGGGTCTTTGTGCTGATCGTCACGCTGATGGTAAGTGGCTGGGGACTATTGTCTCTAAAACAGATCCCACTGGATGCGCTTCCGGATCTCTCTGATGTACAAATAGTAGTGCGCACCTCTTTTCCCGGTCAATCACCGAAAGTTGTCGAAGAACAGGTTACCTACCCTATTTCCACAACTATGCTTGCCGTTCCCGGTGCACAAGCCGTACGCGGTTACTCTTTTTTCGGGGATTCATATGTCTATGTGGTATTTAAGGACGGAACCGATCTTTATTGGGCGCGCACGCGCGTATTGGAATACCTCAATCAAGCCTCCAATAGTTTACCAAACGGCATAGAATCACGCCTTGGGCCTGATGCAACTGGCGTCGGTTGGGTTTATTCCTATGCGCTGGTAGATAAGACCGGTGAAAATGACCTGGCCCAGCTTAGAAGTCTGCAGGATTGGTTCCTCAAGTTTGAATTGCAAACGGTACCCGGTGTTGCTGAAGTGGCAACCGTGGGGGGCATGGTGAAGCAGTATCAAATCATTGCTAATCCGGAAGCATTACGTGCATATGGTACGTCACTTAAACAAATCGCAGCCGCTATAAAGCAGAACAATGCCGAGGTCGGCGGGTCAGTTATCGAACTCGCCGAAGCGGAATATATGATCAATACGCGAGGGTATCTCAGCTCGATTGAAGACATAG
>CAJXZZ010000099.1 GCA_913065105.1 uncultured Gammaproteobacteria bacterium
TGGGAAGCGTTTCAGGAAAGTAGCTGGTATCGATTTTAATTTTGTCGGCGCCACTGCCATAACTGACTAGTCCCATTATTTCTTCACGAGTCGGCAAACGCCAGTCGTTATGGCCACAGAAATTCTGCTGATTCATCGCTTCTATATAAGCATTAGTGTCGCAATCTGCGTCGCCCTTACAGCGACCGCCATCTGTTACACCGGGCAAGGCTTTATCTTCGGGATCGAACCATGAATAAAGGTTATCCGGCTTTCTCAGGTCATCGTCTTTAGACTTGACCTCCCACATCAAACCATTTTTTGTGTCTTGTACACATGTCCATTGCTCAGTGTCATCTTCAAGAAAATTACCTTTGTTATCGTGTTTGATAAAGGGTGGCTGTATAGCCGTGACTATGTTTTTTTCAGGTATTGTTTCTTTGATCTCATGCGTTTCCGCTATAACTATCGGGGCGTTTTCCACTAGTACTACTTTATTCTTTTTTGTGATTTTTTGTTTTGGTTCAATGTCTTTTTTAACCTGTTTTACGACTACAGGTGCAGCCAGGGCCACAACAGGTTTTGTCTCGACTTTTTTAATCACAACATGATCATCCTTTAGATCAGGATTCGTCGTGATTTCATTAAGGTTTTTTATAACTTTTTTTAAGTCAGTCTCAACCGCTTTTATATCACCAAGCGAAACGGGTTGCTCTGTGACAGTTAAAGGTTCAGGTGCTCTATTTACAAAACCACTGTTCGCGAGAAGTACTATTACTTGTGCTGTAAGAAAAAGCATAAGTAATATTAATAAATATAATTTACGGTCATGTTTTTTCGTCCTTGATTGATCATTTGTCTGTATGTCTCTCACACAGATAGGTTCACCCTCAGACGACGATGTGCCGGGCGCATTGGAATCAATTTGTTTGTTATCAGCAGACATATCTTTACGAGCGCAGTGATTCTTCCAAAAAATTTATTATCAGGTTTATTTAGCCACATATATATATCCGTATTTATATAGTTATTCCTGGATTTATCGATATTTTGATAAATCTTTGTTGTAAAAGGTAATTCAAGCAAAAATACTTCAAAAGTAAAGTGAATCTGGACGTATCACTGGCTAAAGTGAGATAGATTCCAGATATACGGTACATAACGCACAAAAATCATGCTTGATAACTGAAAATGCTAACGCTATGTCAACAACTAATGTCTTATCTCATTTTCACTAAATCTAGATAAAAAAATGACCCTAAAAAGGGTCATCAGCAGTTATCCGTGAGAGTTTTTATTATTATTGTTTTTATGTATCTAACTCACTGGAATTTTAATTACCTGCCCTGCCAGCAGGTTATCAGCGTACAGCGCATTACGCGCACGCAAATCTGTTTCATTCACATTATGCTGGTTTGCTATGGTGGCAATACTGTCTTCACTGCATACAGCATAATCACATTCAGATGACGCCAGCCAGGTACCCGGAGGTGCCTTACGTGCAAAATATTTACCTACACCACGAGTGATCGCCTTAGCCACTTTCTGTTGATGCGTTGCACTACGCAGATTTTTCTCTTCTCGTGGATTAGAAAGGAATGCGGTCTCAATTAATATAGAAGGTATGTTTGGCGCTTTTAACACGGCAAAACCGGCCTGCTGGACCTGCTTTTTATGTACCCGGTTTACTGTTTTAATCTGATTTAATATCTCACCGCCAATATCCAGGCTGGACTCAATAGTACCGGTCAATGATAGATCAAACAAAACTTCCTTAACCATCTGGTCTTCAACCGCTAAATTGACGTCGCCAAATAGTTGATCAGCCGCATTTTCCTTGTCGGCTAACATACGAGCCGTTTCAGAACTGGCACCGTCAACGGACAAGGCATAAATTGAAGAACCGCGTGCACGTGGATCAGGGTATGAATCTGCATGCAGTGAGATCATCATATCAGCATGATTATCACGTGCTTTAGCGATACGATCACGCAGTCGCATATAACGATCATTCTTACGAACAAGTATTGCTTTCATACCGCGCTGTTGATTAATCTGTTTTTCCAGTCGTTTTGCTATCTGTAAGGTAACAAGTTTTTCATGCGTACCTGCACGACCGGTAGCACCTGGATCTCGTCCACCATGGCCAGCGTCGATAGCAATAATGACATCGCGTTTATTCGTACTTTTAACCGTAGATGTTTTTTTGTTATCGTGTAGATCGATGACCAGACGATGTCCGGACTGGCCAGACGGTGCCAGTAGAAAACTACGCGGCGTAACACCTTTACTTAAATCAAAGACAACGCGTAGATCGTCACCATTACGCTCACCACTTCGTATACTCTTAATCAGTGAATTAGCCTGTACTCTGTCCACCATACCATGCTGCATATTAGCTTTTTTAATATCGAGGACGACGCGTTCGGGCGCATGCAGTGCAAAGATTGAGTGGTCCGCTATGCCATCCAGATCAAAAACCAGGCGAACATAACCTTTATTTTTGGACAGGCGTATATCTTTAACCTGGGCAACAGGGCCAGCTTTGGATTTGGCAGCAGATGAAATACCGGGCACAGCAGAAGCAGCCAGAGTACTTAGTCCGGCTACGCTTTTCAAAAAATTTCGACGATTATTTTCCATAATTTATGGGAATTATATAATCGGGCCCCTTTATAATTTTGAGTGTGATTGTCTTTATGTAAATCTATTGTGGCAAAATAATCTGACAATGCAAGTGTTTTTTTATATTTTTTAGATAGATAGGTGACTTTGTTACAGTTAAAAATCAGCAAAGACCTGTAACATCAAGCTTTTACCTTTTTCCGTCAATGCAGAAATAATTAAATTTCTACCTTCTTTATGATGACTAAATTCACAAATCCAGTCGGCAGGCGGTAAAAACCCTTCGGCTTTTTCCGGCCATTCAACTAAACAGACGTCAGTATCATTAAAATAATCTCTGGCTCCAGTAAATTCCAGCTCTTCCGGATCGACAAGGCGATACAGATCAAAGTGATAACACATTCGATTTTGATTGATCGGATAAGGCTCAACTAAGGTGTAAGTTGGACTTTTTACGACACCATCAAAACCACTGGCCTGTATAAAACCTCTGGCAAATGTTGTTTTGCCGACACCAAGATCGCCTTTTAACAACAAAACAAATGATGATTTGAGATGTTTGGCCACTGTTTTTGCCAGAGCAATTTGCTGCGACTCATCTGCTAAAAAACATTGCTGGATCACTGGATGCCTATTCGTTACTGTCATTGATTTTTCTCACTGCAAGACCTTTGGTAGCGCATCAATAACATCAGAAGCCAGCAGACCACGCGTTTTATCACCAGTCACTAACTCAGCCGCCGAAGCATGCAAACAGACAGCCAAAGCCGCCGCGTCAAAAATTTCAATATTTTGTGCCATTAATGCAATAACAATCCCGCTTAATACATCACCCATGCCAGGTGCCGATAGTGCGGCATTTCCCAGGTTACATATTTTTATTGTTTGGCCATCAAATATCAATGTTCCAGAACCTTTCAATATAACCGTGCAGGATTCACTATTTTCAAACAAGGCATATAGTTTTTTAACGGCTTCAAAACGATTGTTTTGCACATCTGCCGTACTGATAGCACTGTCTTGTGATAACAGACGAGCAGCCTCACCTGGATGTGGCGTAATAACTAACGGCGAGGCAATTGTAATATCGTTCTTTGCGATTAAATTCAAAGCATCGGCATCAACTAACATCGGTTTATGCAATTGAACACAATGCTGTAATATTTTTAGCGACCAGTCATCCTGCCCCAGACCCATACCTATTGCCACATGGCTCACCTCTTTAATAGAGGGCTCTGCAAATAGATTAGTCATAGCTACATCATTTTCAGCGTCCTTCTCACATGTTTTAACCATGGCTTCAGGTACCGCTGAACTGATTGCTTGCAGGTTTTGCGCAGTAGTAATAATCGTGACCAGGCCTGCGCCAGTTCGCAATGCTGCTCTTGCTGCAAGGATCACCGCACCCGGCATGCCAGTATTTCCACCGACGATCAATACATGACCAAATCGGCCTTTATGTGAGGATGCTTTTCGCTTTGGCAGCAATGAATAATCAATAGCATTAATTAGTCGAGTTTCACATTCAACCAACGAATAGACTTCTGCAGGCAGCCCAAGGTCATTAAAAACAATGTCACCACAGATGTCTTTTGCCTGTGCGGTGAACATACCCTGCTTTAGTCCGATAAAACTCACTGTGGCATCTGCTTTAATTGCCACACCGGCAATGACACCCGTATCAGCAAGCAGACCAGATGGTATATCGACGGAGATAACCGGTTTAACCGAGTTATTAACAGCAGTAATCCATTGTGCCCACTCTGCTGAAACTTCACGTGCCAACCCGGTACCAAGCAAGGCATCAATAACGATGTCAGTTTCATCTAATAAAGAAAAGTCTGCATTATCATTAGCCGCAACTTTTAGCCAGTCGTTATACGCGAGCAAGGCGGCATTTTTTAGAGATTCTGGATTGATCAAACTGATCACATGGACATCTAAACCAGCCAGCTTGCCAAGTTTTGCGACGACATAACCATCACCGGCATTATTGCCCGCACCGCACAAGACCAGTATTTTTTTATGTTGTGGGTATCTGGTTTTCAGCAGGTTAAAAACAGCATGACCCGCACGTTTCATTAACTCATACGCGGAGATATCAAATTGATTTATTGCGATTTGTTCTAGCTGAACAATAGAATCTACGTTATAAAGCTTATTCGGTAGATTTTTCATAGTAGTCAGATATTTGGAACTAGAAAACTATTCTATTCGCGTTCATTTGCGGAAGAATCATGCCTGTAGCTTTTCAATACCACCCATGTAAGGTTTTAATACTTCGGGAATTAAAATACTGCCGTCTGCCTGTTGGTAGTTTTCAAGTACTGCCACCAGTGTGCGACCGATCGCCAGACCAGAACCGTTGACCGTATTCAACAGTTCAGGTTTATTGGTTTCAGCATTACGTACACGCGCCTGCATCCTTCTCGCCTGAAAATCACCAAAACAACTGCAGGATGATATTTCGCGATACGCTTGTTGACCCGGTAACCAGACTTCCAGGTCATACGTTTTTGCTGCTGAAAAGCCAACGTCACCGCTACATAGAATAACTGTTCTATAGGGTAACTCGAGTTTTTGTAAAATTGCTTCAGCATGCAAGGTTAGTTCTTCTAGAGCATCCCAGGCTTTATCCGCTGTGACTAATTGCACCATTTCAACTTTATCAAACTGATGCTGGCGAATCATGCCGCGGGTATCTCTACCATAGGAGCCTGCTTCAGAACGAAAACAAGGTGTATGACTCGTCATTTTGATTGGTAGCTCGTCGGCGTCATAAATTTCATCACGTGCGATATTTGTTACCGGTACTTCAGCGGTAGGAATTAGATACTGCCCTGCCTCCTTATCTACGCAGAACAGGTCTTCTTCAAACTTGGGTAACTGCCCGGTGCCACGAAGGCTCTCACTATTTACAATATAAGGAACATATACTTCGGTGTAACCGTGTTCATTGGTATGCACATCCAGCATGAACTGAATCAAAGCGCGATGCAGTTTTGCCATCTGACCATGCATCACCACATAACGTGAACCGGTTAATTTACTGGCTGTCTCAAAATCTAACCAGCCATTGACGGCACCTAAATCAACATGGTCTTTAACCTCAAAATCAAAAGACTTTGGTTCGCCCCAGGTTCTAACTTCAATATTATCGTTTTCATCTTTTCCGACAGGCACAGAGTCATGCAGCAAATTGGGGATACCCATTAAGATTGCATCCATCTGTTGCTGTACATCAGAGAGTTCAGCTTTTGCAGCATCCAGCTTTTCACCTAAACCGGCGACTTCATCGAGCAGCGGCTTAATATCTTCACCGGCAGCTTTTGCTTTACCTATCGATTTTGATTTTGTATTACGTTCGTTCTGAAAATTCTCAGTTTCTACCTGACATTCCTTACGTTTGTTTTCTAAATTTTCTAAGGCAGCAACATCGAGCTTAAAATTTCTTTTTTTCAGTTGCTCAGCAACCGAATTTAAATCTGAACGAATAAGTTTAGGATCTAACATAATTTTAAAGAATGATTTTTAATCATAATATTTGTTATACGAGCTGTTTCGCAAAATAAGCACCTGCCCATACAGCCGCGATACATAAAACAACACTCAATAAAATATTTGTCATTGCTTTTAGTAAATCACCCTGTTCGAACAGCACTAGTGTCTCGATCGAAAAAGTTGAAAAGGTAGTGAATGAACCTAACACACCAACAAGTATTGCCAGATGCCATTCAGCACTTAGGTTAAATTTTTCAACCAGGAAAATAGATAATAACCCCATTAAAAATGAACCGATAACATTAACGAACAATGTACCATAAGGGAATGTTCGACCTATAAGTTCATACACTGTCGCCTGTGACAGGAAGCGCAAGCTTGCACCAAACGCTCCACCAATCGCAATAAACAATAATGTTTTAAACATGCTGGTTACCTGGTTGCACTATCAACTTATGAAAGACTGACTTTCACTTCGTCAGCAACTTTCTGGTATTCCGGCAACAGATGGAAATTCAGGTAACGATAAATGTCAGCCGCCATCGGCTCAATATCCTTAACACCTTCCATATATTCTGCCATCGTAGGAAGATGACCCAGTGTGGCAGCTACCGCACTTAGTTCCGCCGATGCCAGGTAGACATCTGCGCCATTGCCTAAACGATTAGGGAAGTTACGCGTTGAAGTAGAAACAACTGTCGCATTATCAGCGACACGCGCCTGGTTACCCATACAGAGTGAACAACCGGGAAGTTCTGTTCGGGCACCGGCACGACCAAAGACATTGTATAGCCCCTCTTCCATTAGCTGATGCTCATCCATTTTTGTTGGTGGCACGATCCACATACGTGTTGGCAGACTCGTTACTTTCTGCAGCACATTTCCGGCAGCTCGGTAATGGCCAATATTTGTCATACATGAACCAATAAAGACTTCATCTATTTTCACGCCGGCGACATCTGATAATTTTTTAACATCATCCGGGTCGTTAGGACAGGCCAGTATGGGTTCATTGATTTCAGCCAGATCGATCTCGATAATTTCTGCGTATTCAGCATCGGCATCGGGTGATAATAACTCGGGGTTTTTCAGCCAGTCTTGCATAGCGAGAATACGACGCTCCAGTGTGCGCTTATCTTCATAGCCGTTTGAGATCATCCATTTCAATAAAGTAATGTTCGAATTGATGTATTCGATAATCGGTTCTTTTGCAAGATGCACTGTACAGCCATTTGCTGAACGTTCTGCAGAAGCATCGGATAATTCAAATGCCTGCTCAACTTTTAAATCTGGCAGACCTTCAATTTCCAGCACGCGGCCATTGAACACATTTTTCTTGCCTTTTTTCTCAACCGTCAACAACCCTTTTTGGATAGCCACGTAAGGAATAGCATTGACCAGATCACGTAATGTAATACCCGGTTGCATCTCACCTTTGAAACGCACCAATACCGATTCAGGCATATCCAGCGGCATAACTCCGAGTGCAGCGCCAAAGGCAACCAGACCCGAACCTGCGGGAAAACTGATACCCATGGGAAAACGGGTATGTGAATCACCGCCAGTACCGACGGTATCAGGCAGGATCATACGGTTTAACCAGGAATGAATGATGCCATCACCGGGGCGCAGAGCTACACCTGAGCGGGTCTGCATAAAATCTGGTAACTCATGTTGCAGCGTTATATCAACAGGTTTTGGATAAGCGGCGGTGTGGCAGAAACTTTGCATCACCAGGTCAGCAGAAAAACCTAAACAGGCCAGTTCTTTTAATTCATCACGTGTCATGGCACCGGTAGTATCTTGCGAACCTACCGTGGTCATTTTCGGTTCACAGTAAGTCCCAGGACGAATACCTTCTACGCCACAGGCACGACCGACAACTTTTTGCGCAAGCGTGTAACCCTTGCCGGTATTTTTCCCTTCCTGAGGTTTAAGAAACACATCGGATGTCGCTTCATTTAAAAAGCTGCGGGCACGATCTGTTAAACCACGACCGATGATCAGCGGGATACGACCATTGGCACGTACCTCGTCTGCCATCGTTGCTGGATTCAGATCAAACTTACATAACTCATCGCCAGCTTCGTTAAGAATTACGCCATCAAACGGACGAATGCGAATAACATCGCCCGTCTCCATTGCTGAGACATCACATTCGATCGGTAATGCGCCAGAATCTTCTGCAGTATTAAAAAATATCGGTGCTATCTTGTTACCTAAAACAACCCCACCCTCACGTTTGTTAGGAACATGCGGGATATCATTACCCATATGCCATAACACAGAGTTGATGGCTGATTTACGTGAAGAACCGGTACCAACCACATCGCCGACATAAGCAATGGTGTGACCTTTCTGTTTTAATTCTTCGATGGTTTCTAACGGCTTATCCATTTTGCTAATCAACATGGATTTGGCATGTAGCGGAATATCAGGACGGCTCCAGGCTTCAGTTGCCGGCGATAAATCATCGGTATTAGTTTCGCCCGGTACTTTATAAACGGTGACAGTAATTTCTTTGGCTAATTCTGGCTTAGAAGTAAACCACTCAGCATCCGCCCATGAGCGAACTACACGTGCAGCTGCTGCATTGTTTTTCGCTTTATCCGCTATGTCATGAAAGGCATCATAGATAAGTAAGGTATGAGATAAGGCGGTCGCCGCCGCATCGGCAGTAGTGTCATTATCGAGCAAATCGATCAATGGCTGAATGTTGTAACCGCCCAACATGGTACCCAGAATTTCTGTCGCACGAACCGCATCAAGTAAATCACACTGCACGTTGCCCTTTGCCACGTCAGCTAAAAAGGCGGCTTTCACATAAGCGGCCTGATCGACGCCAGGCGGTACACGATGCACGAGCAGATCCACTAAGAAGCTTTCTTCGCCAGCAGGCGGATTTTTAATCAATTCAACCAGTTCAGCAACCTGATTTGCATCAAGGACTAACGGTGGTAAACCTTCTGCTTCACGTTCAGCGACATGTTGGCGATATGACTCAAGCACAGGGATTCCTCAATAAATAATAAAGGCGCGTATTATACCCGAGAAGTGCCGTTTTTGCCTCTTCATCAAGGTCGGGTAAGGCTTAGAAACAAATATAAAAGCTTGTTTACCGCGGAGACGCAGAGGCGCTGAGAAAAACCTTAGTATTTTAGTGCGCCGTAAGGCGCAGCCAAAATATAAAACCTCAGCGCCTCTGCGTCTCCGCGGTATAAAAATGTTTTTCAGCCAAAAAAAAGCCCGAAAACTCGGGCTTTTTCCTGAATTCAGATATATAAAATCAGTTGTTTTTCTTTCTGTAGTCCTCAACCGCTGCGTTAATGGCATCTTCTGCCAACACAGAACAGTGAATTTTAACTGGCGGCAAAGCAAGCTCTTCGGCGATATCGGTGTTTTTTATGGCTTTTGCCTCATCCAGTGTTTTGCCTTTAACCCACTCAGTTAAAAGCGAACTAGAAGCGATAGCACTACCGCAACCATAGGTTTTAAAAACCGCATCTTCGATCACGCCATTAGCATCGACCTTTATCTGTAATTTCATCACGTCACCACAAGCAGGTGCACCGACCATACCCGTACCAACGTTATCTTCGTTTTCAAAACTTCCTACATTTCTTGGATTCTCATAGTGATCCAGAACTTTTTCACCGTATGCCATAACTTATTTCACCTAATATTTGTTGCCTACCCGTGACGGGAAACGAACACACCTTGATTAATTACAGCCGCCTGTTTCTTTGCCAGTATAAATCGTCCAATCATTTTGTCTCGTTGCAAGGATAACTCCGGTATACCGGGACGCTCTACGAACTGCGCCAGTGTGATACCAGACAAAAACTCATATAGCCTTTCACTTAAATTCGTCCACAGCTCATGGGTCAAACATTTTGACCCGTCCTGACAGTTACCTTCACCCTTACAACGGGTAACATCGACGTTTTCATCCACTGAACAAATGATTTCTGCAATACTGATTTCAGCAGCCGGCCTTGCCAGGCGATAGCCGCCGCCCGGACCACGAACGCCTTTTACCAGGCCACTCTTTCGTAATTTGGCAAATAACTGCTCTAGATAGGATAAAGAAA
>CAJXZZ010000100.1 GCA_913065105.1 uncultured Gammaproteobacteria bacterium
AGGCAGCTATAACTTTAAACTGTTAGATACTAATAGGGATGGACGCCTTGATTTATTAGATGATATGTATGCTCCGTTTTATCCAGGTGATGATGCTGTTGACTGGGTAGGGATGTCGGTTTATCACTGGGGGAATACATACCCCTGGGGTGAAAACGAAATTCCTGAAGCACACAGTTTTATTGATAGAATCACCGGCAATTATGTAGGTAAGCATGGTGATGAGCGTGCTGTACCCAACTTTTATGATATATACGTAGCACAACATGGTAAGCCAATGGCCATCACTGAAACTGCCGCTTTATACAATACTGCGGTTGGTGGTGACAGTGAATATCTTATTAAACAGGCCTGGTGGCGACAGGTATTTAGTCAGGAAGTGGCCAATAACTTTTCTGGAATCAGAATGATCAACTGGTTTGAAACACGAAAATTTGAGAGCGAAACAGGTAGCAAAGTAGACTGGAGCGTTACTTTTGACCCAGACCTTACCTCGTTATTCATGAAGGATCTGCCGCGCCAGTGGTTGATCTTTTCTTCTGATTTAGAAAAGATAAAAAAATAGGAGTGATGAAAGGGTATGAGAAGTGCGTCTGCAGCAATAGTCAAACAGAAAAAATCTCAACAGACTCACCTGCCTGCTCTGAAGACAAACGATTCAACATGGCATGTAAGTTTTCCTTATTACCACTGTCACACAGCCATTGCTGCGTAGCATCGTCATAATCAAAATGAAAACCACCAGCTTTTGCCGCCATCCATAATTGCTTTGCGGGTGTTTGCTTGCTGAAAATAATCTGACTGCCATTTTCAAACTCCAAAGTCAGTACACCATTGATTTCATCGTAATCAATATCAGCATCACTTTCGTCGATAGCTTCCTGTATGGCTTCGATGGTTTCTTCGGCTAGATCAATAAATTCAGATTCGTTCATTATTAACCTTTTAGTTTTTTCTGCATCAACTGATTAACCTGCCCGGGATTGGCCTTACCAGCAGAAGCTTTCATTACCTGACCAACAAAGAAACCCATCATTTTATCCTTACCACTTTTCAGCTCTTCGAATTGAGTCGGATTATTCACGATAACCTCATCGACCATGGCTTCAATCGCTGAGCTATCGGTAATCTGTTTCAGGCCTTTGCTTTCGATGACTTCATCGGCACTGCCTTCACCCTGCCACATCGCTTCAAAAACATCTTTGGCGATTTTTCCTGAAATGGTATTGTCTTTAATGCGCAGCAATAAACCAGCATAAGCTCCAGCATCCACTTTCGAATCAGTAATTTCTATCTCTTCTTTATTCAGTCTTGCCGCTAACTCACCGGTCACCCAGTTCGCGGCTAATTTTGCATCGCCGCATTTAGCATTGACTGTTTCAAAATAATCAGCCAGTTCCCTGGAAGAAGTAATCACATCGGCATCATAAGAAGATAATTCAAATTCTTTAATGTAACGCTGTTTTTTCTGCTCGGGCAGTTCGGGTAATTCTTTTCTAAGGGCATCGACGTAAGCTTCGTCGATCACCACCGGCAATAAATCAGGATCGGGGAAGTAGCGGTAATCGTTGGCTTCTTCCGTGCTGCGCATGGAGCGAGTTTCATTTTTATCCGCATCGTATAAACGTGTTTCCTGAACAACCTTACCGCCATCTTCGATGACATCAATCTGACGTTCGATTTCGATATTGATGGCCTTCTCAACGAAACGGAATGAGTTAATATTTTTCAACTCGGCGCGAGTGCCTAATTCTTTTTGACCTACAGGACGAACCGAGACATTAGCATCACAACGGAATGAACCTTCCTGCATATTGCCATCACTGATTTCGATATATCGAACTAGTGAATGAATTTTTCTCATGTAAGCGACTGCTTCTTTAGCTGAACTCATGTCCGGCTCGGAAACGATTTCAATCAAGGGCGTACCGGCACGATTCAAATCAATCCCCGTCATGCCATGGTAAGCGCCGTGCATTGATTTACCTGCATCTTCTTCGAGATGTGCGCGGGTAATACCGATGCGCTTGGTCTCACCATTTTCCAGCTCAATATCCATGTGACCAACACCGACGATGGGATGATCCATCTGCGTGATCTGGTAAGCCTTGGGTGAATCAGGGTAAAAATAATTTTTCCGGTCGAACACCGAGCGCATACCGATTTCAGCATCTACCGCCAAACCGAATTTAACAGCCAGACGCAACGCTTCTTTATTGAACACGGGCAAGACGCCGGGCAAAGCCAGATCAACGGCATTTGCCTGCGTATTTGGTTCAGCACCATAAGCGGTACTGGAACCTGAAAATATTTTTGATTTAGTCGCAAGCTGGCAATGAATTTCCAGACCAATCACGACTTCCCAGTTGCTATCGTAACTCATGAGAAATCCTCCGGAATTGCACGGTGCCAGTCAGTATTTTTCTGGTACTGATGCGCCACATTTAACAACTGACTTTCTTTGAAATAGTTGCCGGTAATTTGTAAACCGACAGGCAGACCATTTACAAAACCCGCTGGCACAGACATGCCTGGTAAACCCGCCAGATTCACCGCAATGGTATAAATATCAGACAAATACATTGAAATTGGATCATCGGATTTCTCACCAATCTTAAAAGCGACATCTGGCGCAGTCGGTCCCATGATGACATCCACTTTTTCAAACGCAGCTTTAAAGTCATCACTGATTAAACGACGAATTTTTTGTGCTTTTAAATAGTAGGCATCGTAATAACCGGCAGATAAAACATAAGCACCAATCATAATGCGACGCTTTACTTCTTCACCGAAACCTTCACCACGGCTGCGTTTATACATATCTTCTAAATCTTTAGGATCATCACAACGATAACCAAAACGCACACCATCAAAACGCGAAAGGTTTGATGAGCATTCTGCTGGCGCGATAACGTAATAGGCAGGAACGGATAAGTGCGAGTTAGGTAAACTGATATCAACAATTTCAGCACCCATTTTTTTATACTCGGCAATAGCAGCTTCAACCACTTTAGCAACATCGGCATTTAAACCTTCATCAAAATATTCTTTTGGCAAACCAATTTTTAAACCTTTCAAATCCTGATTAAGATTTGTAGTGTAATCAGGCACCTCTTTATCAACACTGGTTGAATCTTTTTCATCAAGCCCGGACATCACGTTTAACATTAACGCTGAATCTTCAGCCGTTTGAGTAAAGGTACCGGCTTGATCCAGACTTGATGCAAACGCGATCATACCGTAACGCGAAACACGACCATAAGTTGGTTTTAAACCGGTAAGACCACAAAGTGCTGCGGGTTGACGAATTGAACCACCGGTATCCGTACCCGTCGCCGCTGGCGCTAAACGCGCTGCAACAGCTGCGGCTGATCCGCCTGATGAACCACCCGGTACGGTTAATGTATCCCAGGGGTTTTTCACACCGCCATAAAAGCTGGTTTCATTTGATGAGCCCATAGCAAACTCATCCATGTTGGTTTTACCCAGCATCACTACGCCAGCAGCGCGCATATTCGTTACCACAGTCGCATCGTAGGGAGAGACAAAATTATCCAACATCTTTGAAGCACAGCTGGTTTTTACTCCATCGGTACAAAAAATGTCTTTGTGCGCGATAGGCACCCCGGTTAATAATGGCGCATTACCTGCCTTCAATTTTTCATCAGACTCAGCTGCCTGCGCCAGCGCTTGTTCTTCACAGACGGTAATGAAACTGTTTAATTTATCATCATTATTTTTAATGCGATCCAGGAAATACTGGGTTAACTCGACACTACTAACTTCACCCGCCTGTAACATGGCCGATAACTCAGTGACTGATTTGGTGTGGTAGTTGCTCATCTGTTTACTTGCTCAATATTGTTGCTAAGTATTGTTGGCGTATGCCGCCATGTTCGAATGCTGCTTCTGGTTCACCTTAATGATTCATTCGAGCACTTTCGGTACCAGATAAAGCCCGTCTTCTGTTTCCGGTGCAAGCGCCATAAAATCTTCACGGCGGTTGAAATCCGTCACTACGTCTTCACGCAGGCGTTGAACCACATCAAAGGGGTGGGACATCGGAGTGACACCCGTGGTATCAACCGCATTCATCTGTGCGACAAGATCCAGGATATTCGACAGATTGGTTGCATAGGACTGTATATCAGCTTCATCAACGTTCAAACACGCTAATTTTGCTATTTTTTTGACTTCATCAATATCGATTGACATGGAAAACTCCCGTTCAAATGTACCAGCATGACAGAATTTTTCTATCCGCTAATTTTTAATATGGCTATTCTATAACGAAGACCTAAATGAAAGGCAAAAACACAGCCTGAAATGTGGCGGAAAATAGCACATTCTGAGCATTTGCTCTACTTAAACGGCAAAGAAATACACGCAGGATGTTGGCATGGCTAGTATTTCATTATTTTTTACTAATTATCCATGGTTCTGCTCAACATCTAGCCAATAAACCTTGCTCAATAGCAGCCTGATTGCTACAGTACGCGCAACTCTGGGCGAGATTGTTGGTAATCTCGGCAAAACACTCTATATTTAGTAAATAACTATAACAATATAATAATCTAGTGCTCTTACGTTTTCAGGATTAGCTGCCAGGTCGGCCTGTCAGATACACCTAAACAGAGCACCTTAAGAACAAAAGGTCTGCACACACATGTTTTTGAATCGTTTCCGAGGAATGTTTTCCAACGATTTATCAATCGATCTTGGTACTGCCAATACATTGATATACGCTCGAGGTCGAGGCATCGTTCTCGATGAACCATCCGTTGTTGCCATCCGTCAGGATCGTGGACCCGGCGGCCCAAAAACTATCGAAGCATTTGGTAAAGATGCCAAAGGTATGCTCGGTCGTACACCACAGAATATTACCGCTATCCGTCCGATGCGTGATGGCGTTATCGCCGACTTCAATATCACTGAAAAAATGTTGCAGCATTTCATTCGCTCAGTGCATGAAAGCAAGATCTTACGTCCCAGTCCTCGTGTACTGATCTGTGTTCCCTGCGGTGCTACCCAGGTTGAACGTCGTGCTATCCGTGAATCTGCAGCCGGCGCCGGGGCGCGTAAAGTTTATTTAATTGATGAGCCGATGGCAGCAGCCATTGGCGCAGGTATGCCAGTAGACGAACCCAAAGGTTCCATGGTGCTGGATATTGGCGGTGGCACCTCTGAAGTTGCAGTGATCTCATTAAACGGTATTGTTTATTCTGCTTCTGTTCGTGTTGGCGGTGACAAGTTTGACGAAGCCATTACTAATTACGTGCGCCGTAACTACGGCATCTTAATCGGTGAGGCCACAGCTGAAAAAATTAAACACGAGATAGGCACCGCCTATCCTGGTAAAGATCTATTAGAGATAGAAGTTAAGGGTCGTAACTTATCTGAAGGTATTCCTCGTAGTTTCTCACTCAACAGCAACGAAATTCTTGAAGCCTTACAGGAGCCACTGCACGGTATTGTTAGCGCTGTGAAAACAGCACTGGAACAGACCCCGCCAGAACTGGGTGCAGACGTTGCCGAACGCGGCATCGTGTTAACGGGCGGCGGTTCTTTATTACGTGACCTTGATCGTTTAATTATGGAAGAAACCGGGCTACCCGTGGTACTGGCTGAAGACCCACTCACCTGTGTTGCACGTGGTGGTGGTCGAGTATTAGAACTCATCGATGAGCACGGAGGCGATTTCTTCGCCGTTGAATAGTTACATGTGCGGTGACAATCACACTTTTCGCCACATAGACTTCCCTCACACCATCGTTTTTCGTAACCAGGGTTTGGGTTAAACCAGCGCATGCAAACGCTCTTCATACGTGGTCCTTCTGCCACTTTTCGCATGGTGGTACTTGTGGCTGCCTCTATTGCGCTGATGAATGTAGATCATCGCTGGCACTCTCTTGAGTTTGTCCGCAGTACCCTCTCCAGTGTTATATATCCCCTGCAATACACCATTGATTTACCTATTCGGCTTTTTTACTGGGCTAATGAGAGCATGAGTTCCCAGCAAAGCTTGCTTGAGAAAAATCGCGAGTTTGAAGTTCGTCATCTAGAAAATCGCGTGCAATTACAGAAACTGGATATCATAGAAAAAGAAAACGACCGTTTACGCCATCTACTCGGCGCTATTCCGAAGACCACCGAACGTTTACTTATTTCCGAAATCATCAATGTCGATTTAGATCCCTACAAGCAACTCATATTGCTCAACAAAGGCAGCAGCAGCGATGTTTATCAGGGTCAACCCATCATCGATGCTTTAGGCATCATGGGACAGGTTGTTCATGTCGGAGTAATGTCATCAACTGCGATGTTAATCACTGATGCCAGTCACGCCATCCCGGTACAAGTTAATCGAACCGGATTACGAGCCATCGCCTACGGCAGCGGCAAAATTGATCAGCTCAATCTACGCTACCTGACACAGAACGTAGATATAAAAGTTGGTGACTTGCTCATCACTTCTGGTCTTGGCGAAGTTTTCCCTGCTAACTTTCCAGTCGCAATTATTAGCAAAGTCGAACGCCCTGCTGGCGAACCCTTTGCTCACATAGAAGCCAAACCTCACGCACAGCTAGACAAAAGTCGAGAAGTTTTACTGGTATGGCGAAATGAACCAGAGCTAATTAATGAAGCGGCGAAAAATACAACGGACGAGGATAAAGATAAAGCGCAGAGTGAGCCACAAGAAGAAAAAGAAAAGGATTTAACTCAGCGAAGAGGTAACCGTGAATAAAACCCTGCGAATCGGTTTAATCACCGTCATTGGCGCATTCATGCTTGCCATCATGCCACTACCTGACTGGGCGGTCGAGTTCAGGCCTGACTGGGTAACGCTGGTATTGATCTACTGGGCGATGGCATTCCCATCGCGAATCGGCGTTTCCGTAGCGTGGTTTGCCGGTCTGTTACTAGATGTAAGTTATGGCACATTAATGGGACAACATGCTGTTGGTCTGGTACTGGTCATATATGTTATTCACATACAACATCAACGTTTACGTGTTGCTTCACTGCTACAACAGGCCATCGTAATTTGTGTTCTGATATTTATGAAACAGTTACTCGTATTATGGGTTGATGGCATGTTAGGTCGTGCACCGGACATCGGATTATATTTCATGCCCACCATCACCAGTACGCTATTTTGGCCATGGACTTATTTGATATTAAGAGACCTGCGAAGAAAATTTAGTGTCGAAAAACATTATCAATACTAAAAAAACTGCAAACATTCAGCCCGCCTCCCCAATCAGACGCTAACGTATTTAGTTACCAAGATAAAAAAATATCAGGACAGATAGTCTTCAATATTTACTTCATCAATCTGCTCTGGTGAAAGAAACTTTTTCGCATATTCTAAATAAACACCACTGCTTAAAAACAGATCGAATAAACCTGAATCGATATGATTATCTTTGCGCATAAAACTTAAAATACGAATTGATTCACTTAAGGTTTTAGATTTTTTATATGGTCGATCCGAGGCAGTTAACGCTTCAAAAATATCCGCAATCACCATCATCCTCGCTGTCAGCGGCTGCTCCGTCATCACCAGTCGTTTCGGATAACCTTTACCATCCATCGTTTCATGATGACTGCCAGCGATCAGAGGCACATTACGTAAATTTTTTGGATAAGGAAGATTATTTAACATGATAATAGTCTGTATCATATGCCCATTGATCATGTAACGCTCTTCTTCACTCAGGGTGCCTTTTTTCACCGAAAGATTATAGAGCTCACCGCGGTTATATTTATACTCCGGCGTATCGACATTGAAACCCCACGGATTATCCTGAGGGATCTTATCCGAGTCGCCACGTGCAATTAAATGTTCCTTTTTATCAGCCAGCAGTTTTTCGGTCACAGGCAATGAAACATCATTTTTTTCTTTACGGTTTAGTTCCTCCCAGGACAAACCCAGATCATCATCCAGTGTCCGCTGCCAGGTCTTCTCAGCAATCCTCTGTAAGCGTTCAATTTTTTCATCTGCCATAAACTCACCGCCGACATTACATTCAGCGATAAATGAAAAGTCATCATCAAGTGCTATATTTTGTTTTTCAAGGACCAGTAAAGCTTCTTCTCTGTTAACGCCATTAGCAATCTTCTGCCAACAGTCGATCTCTGCATCTCGCTTCAGCACCTCAAAACGCATCCTGACTTCATGGATACGGTCATATATCGTTTCCAGCTTTGTCGCCTTGTCTACGACATATTCAGGCGTTGTTACTTTCCCGCAGTCATGTAACCATCCGGCAATACTCAACTCTTCCCATTGTTCATCGCTCAGGTCGAAATTTTTAAATTCACTATCATTGCTTTCACAGGCAGCTTTTGCCAGCATCAGGGTTATTTCAGGAACCCGCATGCAATGTCCACCCGTGTATGGCGATTTGGCATCTATAGCACCAGCAATTAATTTTATAAAGGCATGTAACAGCGCTTCCTGCATATTAAATAACTGCCTGCTTTCTAATGTTACCGCGGCAAAACCGGATAACGCTTCTACGAATTCAATATTTGCAGAATGATTTACCGTTTTATTTTCACCATATACCAGGCACAGCAGACCAATAACTTCATTATTTCTATTTTTTAGTGGCAGGATAATATTTGTCAGTGATTCTGCAGCTAATAAATTTAGCAGTGGTGAGAGCTTATTCTCGCTATTTTTATCTAATTCAAAAATACTACTTTTATGGTTATCGGATAACAGCATTAGCGCATCTTCTATATTTATCGCAGGTAAATCATCCGTAGCAATTATATTGCTGTTTTTATCACAGAGAAAATCTGCTTTAAGCAGATCATCCTGTTCATCCATTAGGTAAATCAAAACAGCATCTGACTTACTGATCAACATGGTTTCTTCTGTAATCGTTTTTAACAGGACATCGAGATCCTGTTCGCCAGCTAATGAATTTATCAGCTTGATAAACTTATTAATCGTCGACTTCATCATCTCCATCGCAGAATCCAGTTCATCGACTTCCTTGATAAATGATCCCTGGCTATTCGTCTCATCAAAATTGAAACGTGAAATCGCTTCTGCCTCTTTAGACAATATGTGCAACGGGGTAGATATTCTCTTCGCGGTGAACAGGATAATGGGAATAAAAATAATTAACGCCAATAATGCAATTAAAATTAATTGTTCACGGATGGCAATGGCATCAACAAGTAGCTCATCGACTGGTGACAACATCAATGCATAAAGATCTACCCCGCCGGGTTTGGCTACGATACGCGCACTTCCTATCCATCGCTGTGCGTTAAAATTAAAATCAAAATTTTGTTCCTTTGCTTCGATGTTTCCACTCATATGTGAAAGCACACCACTACCAAGTTGGCTTAAGTTAGCTAGCTGAAGTTTTTTCTCTCCTGTGGAACCGATCTGACTAACCACAATTTTTTTCTGATCTTTATAAGCAAATGTTTGACCTTCCGCGTTTATCAGAACGACTTCCGAGCTGGGCGTTACCTGATATTTTGAAATTGTTTTACTTAAATTTTTAAGCGTGATATCAAACATTACAACTACACCTGGCTCAGGCGTTTTGCTCATTGCGGACAAACCAACTATTTTACTGTCGAAGAACAAATACGGTTTCGTTGCACTCGGTGTTTCTGTTGCCTGTTTATACCAGGGGCGTAAGCGCGGATCTAGCTGTGTCTTTTTTCCCAAACTTCTTGAAATTTCATTTAACTTTTCATCATAATAAATTGTGTACAGCTTAGCGGGATCAAAACCGGGCTCTGCCTGTGTTTTTTTCATATAGAAAGCGACAAAAGATGACCCTTCCGGTGCATTATATTTTTCACGTACATAGTCACTGCCTACCCCAGAAAAACCCAGATAGTCACCATTTTTATATGCAATGCCTGCTGCGAATACCGATGGATCAGACTCTAATACAGCCTGAAAACTTGGTAGGTAGTTTATGCGTTCGACAAAAGTTTTTGCCTTGATGACAGGTGACAGGCGAAACTGGCGCAGCCCACCCGAAATTGGACCATAGGTCGCTTTAAAATCGAGGATCAGTTCCTGAGTAATACGTTCAT
>CAJXZZ010000101.1 GCA_913065105.1 uncultured Gammaproteobacteria bacterium
AGCAGAAGTTTCTACAGACGGGTAAACTTGATGAAAAAGATCTCGCATTTCTGGAGCGTTGGTTAACCGAGCATATTCTCGTTGCCGATACGAGATTAGTTTCTTATCTTATCGAGGTGATGTAGGCATTGAATTAAAGGGGTCGGTGAAGCTACCGCTCCTGCTATCGCACCTTACCTACATCCGTGTAGGCAACAAATGAGAATTATTACGTTTTGTCACCGTCCCCTTTAACTTTAGCAATATTCTGCCATTGGTTTAACATAAATGAATAAGTTAGAAATTGGTAATTTTGAAAGGCAGTTGCAAAAGATGAGGTCCGAGCTAGATGACTTGGAATCAACATCAAAAGCATCGACAGCAACTGTAATTCTTGACCAGACTAGTGTGGGAAGACTATCTCGCATGGACGCAATGCAAGGACAGCAAATGGCTTTAGAATTAGAGCGCCGGAGAAAAGAACAACTTCTTCAAATTAAAGCGGCATTGAATCGCATTGAAAAAGACGCTTTTGGCTATTGTTCGGTGTGTGAAGAAGAAATTGCCCTGGGTCGATTAACTATTAATCCTACAGTAACTCGTTGCGTGGACTGCTCTGAATGAAATAATCAATGGGGTCAGACTCGACAACCGCTCCTGCGTTGTTCTAACTACGCCCATCCTTGGGCTAGTCCATTGATTAATAACTGGGGTCAGAACACAAAATTAAAGGGGTCAGAGCCCTTTAATAAAAAAATCAATCAGGCTATTTGAAACTCACTGGTATTTTTCCCCGTTACTTTTTAAAATAATAGGGGGCAGACCACGGTTTTAAAAACGAATAATTAAACAGCATCAACAGGGTCAGGTCTTGCAATTAAGCATGTGTTAATGCAAGACTTGACCCTGAGATCGGTTATCTCAGCATTATATGCCTGGGCAAGTATGAAACTATATCGAGCTTTAGATTAATAGGGAATGTTAATGAATTAGCTGAAATTCACAAGTCACTAAACAACGCCTTTAAACCCAACTGCAGTTCTTGAGCGGTAGGTCTATATTGTCTACAATAGCGCACTTTTTTATTTACTTCAGGTCACCAACATGAATGACACTAAATCACTACCAGCTTTACCGGATCGCCTTTCGGGTAATCCCAGTAGTCCACACCATGTCGCCGAAATTTTCGAACACAACATTGGTATTCTGCTTAACGGCAAGGAGCGTTTCGATGTCGAGGAATATTGCATTAGTGAAGGTTGGGTAAAAATCCCTTCTCCTAAAGCGTTGGACCGTCGGGGTCAACCGCTTTTGATGAAGCTAAAAGGAGCTGTTGAAGCCTTTTATAGTTAAGTTGTTTCAAGAAAAATATAGACACCCCTTTCATAATAAAAAATCAATCAGGCTATTTGAAACTCACTGGTATTTTTCCCCGTTACTTTTTTAAAGGTTCGTCTAAATGCGGACTCTGATTTATAGCCCAGCTGTTCAACAAGTTCAGGGGTGACCTTCTCACCATCTTTCAATCGCATAACAGCAAGGTTCATTCGCCATTTTGTTAGATACTGAATAATAGGGGACAGACCACGGTTTTTACTTATGCCAGGTTTTCGGTATAATTTTTTAACAACTTAACTTCAATCAAGGATGATTGCTTATGCCAAGACGGCCTCGAATTGTACTGCCCGGGAAAATCAATAGGGTCAGACTCGATTAATTAAAGGGGACGGAGGGATTTATCGGCAACTGCTCCTCGGTAATTGCTCGACTTGGTCTCCTGAATCGTTCTACCACTTACATCCATGTAAGCGTCCTGCATTACTCTACTACCTACGTCCATGTAGGCAAATAATGATCAATTTTAGAAAGTGGTTAAAAAGACCCTCCGTCCCCTTTTATAAAGTACCAAAAAAATAAATAATAGGGGGCAGAGATGGCGGACTAGTGGTTCTGAAAAAAGTGGTGAAAAATGATTCTCATTTGCACCGCCCCCTTTTATTCTTGCCCCCTTTTTTCATGAAGTAATACGTATTAGTATATTAGAAAAAGTTGCTCATTGGCCCATATTTTTATTGACTATGACTTTTATATCATTATTGTTGAGTAATCGGGTTTATTATCTTTAATAGATCATTCGTCACAATGACGAATAAATGTGCAAAAAGGAGGAAGGGGAATATGGTAATTAAATCTATTATTGGTGCTACACGCACCTGTCTTTCAGTTGTTTTTTTTAGTGTAAATGCGGCGCTTTTTGTTTAAGGGGTCTGTCCCCTTTGATTTCCTTAGCGGGAGAAACAGATGCCAGCAAAAAACTCTCTTCTGATTAACAATCATCCCACTCTGGACTTATGGGCACGGCAATGTCGCAGCCTAACATGGACACGAAATCTTCCTGTTACACAGTTCCAGCTTGCTGAATTCTCACATGATCTTAACCACCGTTTTTCCTTACGCGTTGGCAATATTCAAAAGGCCTGTGGTTGTACGAGTGGTGGTTTATTTATGAGTGTGACAGTGATCACCCTTATTGTCACATATTTCAACTCGGGAAATCATTTTTCAAATATCGGACTATCGCAGGTATCGTCTTTTGTGGGAATTACGATACTTGCCACTCTCTCCGGTAAAGTTCTTGGTTTGCTGTGGGCTCGGTGGCGACTGATTAGACTTGCTTCAAAGATACTCAACAGGGTTACCGATGCCAAACAATGCCCTGCAATAGAATCAACCAACCATAAGGAGATATACAATGGGTCGCGTCTGTAGAGAAATATTTGAAGATGCCGTGGATAGCTGCAATAGCATTCGGTGTACCAGTTTCACGAATTGTGACAATATCCGCTGTAATAGCTTTAGAAATTGTAAGTGGTGGAATGTTCCATGCCATATCGCACGTGCTGCCTGCGTTGTGGCTGCTGCAGTTGCCCGTGCCGCATGTTGGGTTGCCCGGGCAGCCTGTGTTGTTGCAGCAGAAGTCGCACGGATTGCGTGTATTGCCGCCGCGGGGATAGCACTTGCTGCCTGTGAGCTTGTGAATATTGTACTGGATGTAATTGGCTTTATCATTGAACTCATTCTAAGCATTCCGATCATTGGCGGGATTATTCGGACGATAATCAACTGGGTCACGGAAATCATATGGCGTATTGTTGGCCTGGTAGATTTTGTTGCATCTCTCGTCGGTATTCGTCCCCGCAAAAAGATGTATTTTGGTGTCATTGTACCTCCTGTCACCCCGATTGCCTCTGATGCAGACATTCAGCGCCAGGTTGATGCCGTAATAGATATTTATGATCAAACATGCAATATAGACATGATCTTCACCGGTATTTGCCATACAAAAGTCGCACCACCTGAGACGCCACTGAATATTGCCTGTGATGCAGGTGGTTTTTTCAATGATTGGTGGCTTGTCGGTTCCTATTTCGAGTTTGCATCAGCCACCTGTAAATTTACAGACAGCTTCAGACGCGTCATTGGTCTTGGTGCCGAAATTATCGTGTTCATTGTGCAGGACGTCACACCCTCTGCCACGACCAATGGTTGCAGTTTTGGATCGACTCACAATTATGTTGTTGTCGAGGCACAATCCACCGACCAGGAATTCGTAGCTGCGCACGAGATTGGTCATGCCTGCTGGCTGCCTCATGACGGTGATCCCAATAACCTGATGAACGACATCACCCCATTCACCAATCCAACACTCACCAATCTGCAAATATCGCTTGTCAGATGGAGCAAACACTGTGTCTATTTCTAATCTGACAAGGAGGATAATTAAATGAATTCCAAAAAAAACGAGCATAATGAAGGCCGAAAATCAAACTGCAACGTCAACTCAGGCTTTAACTTTACAGTGGGTGGGTTTGCCATTGCAGCCGGCCTATTTATGATTTATCTGGCTTATAGGTATTTTGTGAAGTAAATGTTTAATAGGGGTCAGTGAGTGATTAAAGGGGGCGGAGTAGGATGCCCCCACTTTTCCGTACACTCAATAAAGAGAATTATAAAAGGTGCCGGAGGGATTATTTTTTAACAACCTAACTTCAATCAAGGATGATTGCTTATGCCAAGACGGCCTCGAATCATACTGCCCGGTACACCACTTCATCTTATTCAGCGCGAATTAAAGGGGGCAGAGCCCTTTAATCGTCACCGACCTCTTTTTCTTTTCTATTTTATCTTCCGTGTACTCCTTTTGATTCATATCAAGTGTTTTAGTTAAAAATCACAGCTTATTTGTATTTTACTCAAATGCTCTTGACGTGGGAATAATTCCCACGCATAATTGCAGAACGTGGAAAATATTCCACATAGTAACTCTGTAGAGGAAAACTCCATGAAAAATAAAATTCGATTAACTACTGTGGCTATGCTTCTTGCCAGCGGTAATTTATATGCTCATCATCCGGCGGCAGATATCGTTGATGAGGAAATCTATGAAATGATCGACCTCATGGTCGAGGATACCCCCCATGCGACACTGACTTTTGATGAAATGGGCGGAGGTATGACAGAAACAAGCATAACCAGTGACACATTGAGCGATTTTGAAACGCTGATCGCGCAGGAAGATCTGTTTGAATATGTTGAGCGGCTGGATGGAGTTGTTGATGTATCGATAAATTTTAACGATGACCGAAGTGTGACAATGACGGTGAATCAGGTCATATAAATAGTGGTCTATCCCCCATTAATAAGTCCTGATGGATTAACTCTATGAAAAAAATATTTCAACTAAGTGCTTTAGCTTTTCTTCCTGTTAGCACTAACTTATATGCTAATCACCAAGCAGTCGGCACTGTTGATGAGGAAGCATATACGATAATGGACAGTTTTGTAGCCGACAAACCCAATACAATACCTGGTTTTTATGAAATGGGTGCTGGTATTGCTAAGACAAGCATAACTATTGACTCATTGAGCATGTTTGAAACAATGGCTGCAAGAGGAGACCTGCTTGAATACATTGAGTTGCTAGGTGGTGCGGAAAATGCTTCTATAACTTTTAATGACAACGGTAGCGTTACGGTGACTGTAAATCAGGTTGGATAATCTTTCGCGACGTTTGGGAAATATTGCTTGATTACTTTATCTGAATTTATCAATTGAATGCCTGCCAATCAGGCGTGTTACAACAGAGGAATAACTGAATGAGAAAATTGAATGTGATCGCAATGTGCACAGGTATGATAATAGCTGTTTCTGGTACTGCTATGGCTGATGGTGCGGGTACTTATAAACAAACTTGCATGGCTTGCCACGCAGCTGGTGTTGCCAACGCACCCAAGCTTGAAGATAAAGCTGCATGGAAACCTCGTCTCGCCCAGGGTAAGGACGCACTGTATACCTCCGTACTGAAGGGTAAAGGTGCAATGCCTCCTAAGGGTGGTCGTATGGACTTGTCTGATGACATAATCAAAGCGGCTGTTGATTACATGGTTTCTCAGGCTAAGTAATCGAATTTAAATGTCGCAGAAAAGGAGAATCAAATGAAGTGTAATGTAGGAAAAACAGATCGTATCATAAGAGTAATTCTTGGAGTTGGGATTATTGCAGGTGGTTTCTATTTTCAATCATGGTGGGGAGCAATCGGCGTTGTTCCGATTTTTACAGCAGCAATAGGTTGGTGTCCCGCTTACTTGCCTTTTGGTATTTCAAGCTGTAAAAAATAATCTTGCCTAGCAAGGCGCTGCACCGGACGGCAATTTCGCTACGCTTCATTGCCGCCGGTGAATTAAAGGGGTCAGAGCCCTTTAGAGATCAAGGGGGCAGACTCCTTGATCTCTACCGCCCATCCATGGGCATATGCGTTGTTCTACTTCGAAGCACTGTCTTTGAGGGCGGCGAGAAAATTAAAGGGGACGGAGGGATTTATCGGCAACTGCTCCTCGGTAATTGCTCGACTTGGTCTCCTGAATCGTTCTACCACTTACATCCATGTAAGCGTCCTGCATTACTCTACTACACACCATCCATGGTGTTATGCGTTACTCTACTACCTACGTACATGTAGGCAAATAATGATCAATTCAAAAAAGTGGTTAAAAAATAATCCCTCCATCCCCTTTAGTTTATATTTTAGTTATTAAAAACCAGTTACTTTTGTTAGCTGTCTTCGTATAAAATCCGCCATCAAGTTTTTGCTTATTAAATATCTCCAAAACATTAAAGTTTAACTAGCGACACCTTCATCCCTTTCTAACATGACACAAAACAAATGAATGATAAAACTATAGCAACTCATAACGGTAATTTTCATGCAGATGATGTTTTCAGTATCGCTGCACTTAAGAGCATATTCCCTTCTTTTAAGCTCATTCGCACACGTGATTTAGAGCTTATCGCCAAGGCTGATATTGTGCTTGATGTAGGTGGTGTGTATGACGCGGATGCAGACCGTTTCGATCATCATCAGCGTGGTGGTGCGGGTGAGCGCGAAAATGGTATTCCTTATTCCTCATTTGGTTTAATTTGGCAGAAATATGGCTTAGAAATATGCCAGGGTGACCAGGACGTAGCAAATGCTTTAGATTCAGGTCTAGTGTCAAATATTGATGCCATTGATTGTGGTCATGTCGAAGGTGTTATTAAAGGTATTACCCTTAGCCAAACTATTTCAATGTTTAACCCGACCTGGCAAGAAGATAGTCACTTTGATACCTGTTTTGATGAAGCGGTTGATTTTGCATCGCGCGTTTTAACACGATTCATTGCATCGGCTAACGGTGGCATTAGTGCGAAAGCAATTGTGGCTAAAGCGATTGATAATGCAGAAGACCCAAGAGTGATTGTATTAGAAAAATATACCCCGTGGAAAAGAACGGTTCACGCCTTATCTGAAGAGGCTTTATATATGATTTACCCATCTCAGACTGGCGAATGGAGAATTCAAACAGTACCTGTCGAACCAGGTTCATTCGAAGACAGAAAATCGTTGCCTAAACAATGGGCTGGCTTATCCGATAAAGAACTTAAAGAAGTAACAGGTATTGATGATGCTATGTTCTGCCATAATGGTTTATTTATTGCGGGTGCAGAATCATTTGAAAGCACTATGAAAATGGCATCCATCGCACTTCAAGAATAATAAAAGTGCTATCAAAAATAAAATCATAACAATTCAAATTAACATGGACATTTTGTTACGCTACGCTCCACAAAATTCCAGTTATTTGGGTCGTTATGTGTATTCAAAAAACACAATTTCATTTTCGACCCGGTGAATTCGAATGTGTAAAGTTTACTATTTCACCAATTAATTAGAGAATATATTATGAGTAAAGGTACAGTAAAGTGGTTCGATGCAGGTAAAGGTTTTGGTTTTATTACTCCAGAAGATGGTGGTAAAGATCTTTTCGTTCATCATTCAGAAATTCAAAGTGGTGGAGATTATGCATCTCTTAATGACGGCCAAGCGGTAGAATTTGAAGTAGGTCAAGGTCAGAAAGGTCCTTGTGCTAACAAAGTTGTAGCAATTTAGTAATAAACATATAACTAATCGCTTAACTTGACCGACGCATAAAACGCGCCGGTCAAGTTAGCTCAAACGTTAGTTGCCAAAAAACACAGATGACATTTACGACCAATAACATTAATTCTTGTCATAGAAAACGAAATAAATCTCTTGGTGTCCCTGAGCTCATTGCGATTGCACTTGGGGGTATGGTTGGCGGTGGCATTTTCACAATTCTAGGAATTTCTGTTTCAATGGTGGGTGTATTTACACCATTGGTGATAATTCTTGGCGGAGTGATTGCATCCTTAGCGGCCTATTCATATGTTAAGTTGGGCGTTTACTACAAAGATGAAGGAGCCACTTACTCCTTTTATAAAAAAACATTCCCAAACTCTCATTTTGCCGCATCTCTTATCGGCTGGTGGGTAATATTTGGTTATATAAGCACACTCGCTCTATATGCTTACACCTTTGCATCTTATGCCATCAGCAGCTTCCCCTTTGCTGATAATGTGTGGGCGCGCAAACTTGTTGCAGGAGCTGTAATTCTCACCTTTACACTGATCAATATCTGGAGTGTTAAAGGAATGGGGAAAATCGAAGATATTATGGTTTATACCAAATTGGTGATACTAGCCATAATTTCATTTGTACTCATTAACAACAGCCAAACGACTATTCCTGTGTTACTACAAAACAACAATGACACAAGTATATTATCAATATTAATAGTTGCTTCAATTACATTTGTGGCATACGAAGGTTTTCAGCTTGTTATAAACGCTGTCAATGAAATGGAAAACCCAGAAAAGAACATACCGAAAACCATCTATTCCGCCCTGTTTCTTGCAATGTTGATTTATCTTGTTATTTCAATAGGCGCTATATTGGCAATTCCCTTTGACGCAATAATACAAAATAAGGAATATGCCATCGCTTCTGGTGCAGGAAAAATACTAGGACATTGGGGTACTAATCTCGTTATCCTGGGTGCTCTACTGGCAACAAGCAGCGCTATAAGCGGAACTGTATTTGGCGCATCAAGACAAATGGCTGTTATTGCAAACGACGGATACTTCCCAGCCCTTCTTGCCAGGCGAATCAACCACATTCCTGTTTTTGCTATTCTAAGCATGTCTATTCTGGCATTTTTACTTGTGCTTGCTGGTAGCCTGGAGGTTATTCTTGAATTTGGCAGTGTCACATTCTTGTTGGTATCTCTGCTAATGGCCTTTGCTAATTATCATATCCGTGATTTAACCAATTCATCAACATTTATTACTATCCTTTCCTTTATTGGGCTCCTGTTTGGGGCAGCACTAATTTTATATTATGAATTCAACAATCAGCCCCAACAAATGCTTTTTATTGTCGGGCTGTATGCATTATTAACTACAGGTTCGTGGTTGTATTCAAGAAGCAAGGACATTCAAATTGACAACTAACAATCACATGCACACGGACAACAAAAAGCGCCGCTCTTTTGTCGCTCTGTTTTTTGCTGCCGGTGATTTGAGGCGTTAGATGAAACAACAAATTTACAATCACATAGTCAGGACTAACCTTATGAAATCAATTTCAATTTTAATATTTGCATTTATTCTTACAGGTTGTGGAGGTGGTGGTTCTGATTCGGCAACTCCTAATCCTGGTACAACAACGCCTACTGCCACATTAAATCTACAATGTGACTTAACTGCAAGTTATATACCTGTCAGCGATCCTGTGGTATCTCCAGCAACAGGCACGTCTATCGCTACCGTTATAGCTGTACATGGTAAAAGTGGTACACCAACAAGGCCTCATATGAGCACACTATCGAGTGACCTTAATGGACAAGGATATAATGTAATCATGCCATACATGCCATGGTCTACTCTTAACTGGGATGGAACATTATGTGATGGCATTTCATATATTAATAGCTTAATTACGGCAGAAAAAGCGAGTGGTAACACTGTAATTTTACTAGGCCATAGCCTAGGGGGAGTAAATGTATTAAGTTATGCTGCATTATCAAACACAACAAAACCTGATGCACTACTTGTATTGGCGCCAGGACACGCTGTTCAGCGTGAAAGCCCGGCGCGAATGGGTCGAGCCGGACATATGCGCCCTGCCCTTTTAAGGGCAGGGGCAGATGGCTGAAAGAGGACCGTTCCGGCGCCGGGACGGCCTCTGTCAGCTTAGCCGTTGATGTCTTCTTCCAGCACGGTCATCTGGAACTGGTAGGACGTCTCGCCCTCGTCGACATCCTTGTAGACCACAGCAATGAATTCGGCGCCGAGATAGACTTCAACGGAATCGTCGGTCTTGTCGCGCGGCAGCAGGCGCAGG
>CAJXZZ010000102.1 GCA_913065105.1 uncultured Gammaproteobacteria bacterium
AAGATTATGAAGTTAATGCTGAATTTGCTAAGGCTTTATGTAAACAGAGACAAATTGATCTTGATGAATTACTGGAAATTGCTACTGAGGATGAATCTGCATTTGTCATGGAGCTGTACAACCAGGGTAAGATCTATTTGGAGTAAAAGGCTAATGTGATTCTTGATAGAAACAGCGGCCTTTAAAGGAGGGTCAGTTTTTAATCTCCAGGCATACATGTTTGTGAAGAAAGAGAGATAGCGTATCGATGGACTTGAGTATTAGGTTTACACATGAATAGTTGTAGAATAGGCTGGGGGAAGCTTATTTTTACTGATATTGAGGGTTAAGTCATAGGGAATGGCTAGTTTGATGGTAAAAAGATTTAACGTAACAAATGCATAATATCCTTTTATTTCACTACTATTATAAAAAAGTCATACTAAATTACTGACTTTTAACAAAATACACTCTAAAGTCAAAGTTACCTGATATTGGCCTCAAGGGACCACATGGCTGTAATTCTTGTTTTATCTATCTCTATTTTGATGCAATTTAGTGCTGCACTATATGCACTTGTTCTCATGCGTCATTTCGGTGGTCGTTTAGTGTGGTTAACGTTGGCCGCGGCACTCTTCATGATGACTATTCGTCGTACTTTAAGTTTATTTAAAGCTGTCGAATCCTATCCAGAGCTGCATCAATCACTCGAAACCGAACTGGTTGCCTTACTTATTTCTCTATTGGTACTGATTGCGGTTGTTTCTATCCGTCCTCTGATTGAATCGGTTACGAATTCAGAAAAAAAGCTGGCAGAAGAAACGCAACGTAACGATATTATTTTAGAGTCGTCACCCGATGGTGTTTGTATCACAAATACATCAGGTATTATCGAAGAGGTTAACCCTGCATATTGCCAGATGCTGGAGATGGAAGAAGACGCTTTAATCGGCATCGATTTCAACACCTTGACTCACCCCAAGTCGCCGACTAAATCAAAGAATATTTTAGAAAAAATCATCATTAAAAATTATGGCCGTTATGATCTAATTCAGTCTAGCAAGTCTAATCAGCCAGTATATATGGAACTGATTGGTCGCCATGTTGTTTCAGATGAACATGATTTCATCTATTTGTTTTTGCGTGACATCACAGAAAGAAAACATGTCGAAGAAGCGTTAAATCAATTTAAGAATACATTAGATCAAACATTAGACAGCGTGTTTATGTTTTGCCCCACAACATTAAAGTTTACCTATGTTAATGAAGGTGCCGTTAAACATACGGGTTATAAAAATGAAGCATTATTAACTATGACACCGTTGGGTATTAATCCAGAGTTTAATGAATCTAGTTTTAAACAACTCATCGCACCGATGATAAAGGGTGATCTTGAAGTTTTAAGCTTTGAGACGATTCATGAAAATGTACACGGAACACGAATACCAGTAGAAACATCCTTGCAATATGTCCAGGTTGAAAATTGTGATCCTAGTTTTGTTGCGATCGTACGTGATGTGACGGAGCGCCATGATGCACAGGCAAAACTAAAAGAACAGAAGGATAAAGCATTAGTGACACTTGCATCAATTGGTGATGGAGTGGTTACGACTAATGTCCTAGGCAACGTTGATTTCATGAATGAGGCCGCAGAAAATTTATGCGGTTATAAATTAAAAGAAATAAAAGGAAAAGCATTAATCGACGTTTGTCATCTTGTCGATGAAGATACGCAGCTTTCTATTGATGATCCTGTTGTCCAGTCGATGTTAAAAAATGGGCCGATCTATCTAAACCATAATCTCATCATAGAGAACCAGAAAAATAAGTCGATTTACTCGGTTGAAGTCGTGGTATCGCCTATCTTTGATAATGAAGAAAATATCATGGGTACGGTGCTCGTGTTGCATGATACGACAGAATTGCGTGGCATGGCGAAACAGCTGTCTTACCAGGCAACGCATGACTCATTAACTGGATTAATTAATAGACGTGAATTCGAAGTGCGACTGAGTACCGTATTGCAAAAGGTTAAAAAAGATAGATCTGAAGATGTATTGTTCTACATGGATCTCAATCAGTTCAAGATTATCAATGATACCTGTGGCCATATGGCTGGCGACGAAATGTTGTTAGAGATTACACAACTGCTTGAGACTTGTATGCGTGAAACAGATACGTTAGCAAGGTTAGGCGGGGATGAATTCGGTGTTTTACTGGAAAACTGTCATCTTGATAGAGCTAAACAGATAGCTAAAAATATTCATGATGAATTTAGTCTGTATAGATTTTGCTGGGAAGAAAATATATTCGAAGTAGGTGTCAGTATCGGTATCGTACCTATTAATGATTCACTTCTAAATATTTCGGATCTGTTGAGCGCTGCGGATTCTGCCTGTTATGTTGCGAAAGAAAAAGGACGTAATATGCAGCATATTTACGTCTCTGGCGATAAGGCCCTTGCGCAACACCATGGTCAGATGAAATGGTATCAGCGTATCCAGCGAGCGCTTGATGAAGGACGGTTTGAGTTATATATGCAGAAGATACAACCAGTAAATAGAGATTTACCTTCGCACTCTGAAGTTCTTATACGTATGATTGGCGAAAATGATGAGATCATTTCTCCGATACAATTTTTACCAACTGCTGAACGTTATCATATGGCAATCGATATTGATCGTTGGGTATTGCGTTCTGTGTTTACTGAAATGAATATTCCTTCTTCTCGTATTGCAAATATGGAAGGCTCATGTTCGATAAATATTTCCGGACAGTCGTTGGGTCGTGAAGATTTTCTTGATTATGTGGTTGAGCTGTTTCAGGAATATACAATCGATGGCCGTCTGATCTGTTTTGAAATAACAGAAACTGCAGTAATTAGTAATATTACCCAAGCACGTAAATTTATGCACGAGATGAAAAATAGAGGTTGCCAGTTTTCATTGGATGATTTTGGTAGTGGCTTAAGTTCATTTTCATATTTAAAAAATCTTGATGTCGATTACCTGAAGATTGACGGTAGTTTTGTCAAAAACATTTTAAATGATGAGCATGACTACAATATGGTTAGCACTATTAATCATCTAGGGCATTCACTCGGTCTAAGAACAATTGCTGAGTATGTCGAAGGTGAAGAACTTATTTCTGCATTAGAAGATATGGGTGTGGATTTTCTTCAGGGTTATGCGATTGATATTCCGAGCTCAGCAACAACTAACACTTCCCCAATAGCAGAAGTGGCTAGATAAAGATTTAACCAGTTCTGAACGTCGACTCTTTTTTTCAATATGGATATTGAATCGATACCCTCAACGGTTGTTAAAAAGTATTTTCTGCTGTTCAAAAAAATAGTTAGATATCTTCTGTTAGTCGTAAGTAGCCAGTTAACTGGCGCTAATATTAGAGATCACTAAAGGCCGCTGCCCACCCCGATTTCAATGCCCGTCCTTCCCATGGGACGAAAGGCCGCAGGGCGAGCAGTTCTGAGAGATAAGCGGCTTGATGTATATCGAACTATGCCTCGTAGCGCTGGTGGTGAGCCTCGAAAGGAGCGTCTCTAGGTACCTGACAATACTTCTCGCAGTGCATCAACGAAGCGTTGATTATCTTCGGGTAATGCCGTAGTGATGCGCATATAGCCTGAGCCGAGTGCCGGGTCGTTCAGTGGTTTAATCAGTATATTGTGCTCGTGCAACTTGTCGGCAATCTTGCTGGCAGCGTGCGGTGCGAAGTCGGCGAGGAAGAAGTAGGTCTTTGTCGGGTAAGTACGTACGCCGAGTGTTTGTAATTCTTCTGCCAGCTGTACTGTCCAGATATGAAGTCGTTTTGCCCGCTCGTGGATCTTCTCTTCGTGCTGCAAAGTGGCAAGTGCAGCAGCCTGGCTGGGCCGCGCCAACGGATATGCATCGTTGTGATTGTTCAGGTCGTCAGCGATGGCCTCGGGAAATATACCGTAGCCGATACGAAAGCCCGCCAGGCTGTGGGCCTTGGACAAGGTCCTGGTCACGAGCAGGTTGGAATACCTGGGCACCAGATTGGCAACTGACTCCCCCGCAAGCCCGATGAACGCCTCGTCGATCAGAAAGTGTGTGTCGGGATAGCGTTGCAGGAGGGTCGGCAATGGCGTCATATCAAAGATACCACCATTGGGATTATTAGGGTTTACGATAACCGCGAGCGTAGTGCCCTGCGGAATCAACAGGTGGTTAAGGTCAAAGGCAAAGTCTTTTTCGGGGAGTAGCCGGGTTTCTGTATAGTGTCGAGCGATCTCGGGAAAGAGTACATAGGTCGGCGTCAATAGGTGAACCTGCTGGCCGAAGCGGTCAAAAAGCTGGCGCAGAATAAGCTCTGAACCAGCATTGATGTGAATAAGTCGTTCGGGGACCTCGAGCTGCTCGCTGATGAGGAGGCGTAACGGTGCCGAATAGGGCTCGGTGTAATAGTTGCTATGCGGCACTTCGGCCTGCGCGGCGGCAATCGCCTCTTCAATGGGCGGTAAGGGGTTTTCGCACAAAAGCAGCTTGATGCCTTCGAATGTTCCACCACCTTTTTCAAGTATTGACGTCATATTGCACCTCTCCTATTCGGCCTCTCTGAATCCGGTCCACGCCCAAGGCAAATTACCACGAACAAACAGCATCATGAGCTAACCGTGAGCTGTGAGGTTTGCCAGTTCATTTCAGTTCATTCTGTAGTGGTCAAGTCAAAACGGTCGCCCAGTTATAAAAAAAGGGTTTGATAGATATATTTGACTATGGGGTGCCCTTATTACGCGCCTTTGCGAGATCCATAGCCGTGATGGGCTTGGCATTATGCCCCCAGGCCTTCCGCTGATAGTTAATAAGGTCCAGGAGCTCGCTGTCATTCATGCGACCATGGTATCCAATAGGCGGCATATTGCCGGAATATACTTGTCGATTGACGATTAGTCCGCCATGATAACCAAAAATGATTCTGCCAAGATATTCCTGGATTTTCGCAGGATCATCGGACGTCACCAGTGGGTTGTCTGTCAGAGGTGGAAAGAAACCCTGTATGCCTTTGCCATCGGGTTGATGGCACACCGAACAGTTTTGCATATACAGGATCTCTCCTCTTGAATCTGCCTGAGCCGGTAGTGCCGTTATGAAAAGCGTTACCAGAACCATAGAATAATGCGCAAAAATATTAGTTACTTTTCTGAGTGCGTGCATCTTATGCTCCTATTGTTGTGAATGTGGTAGGTGGACTCACCGTGTAATATTACTCACGCTATCAGTTGAGTGCAACACATCCGCACGTGTGGCTGTTCACTGTTCCATCAGCTTATAACACCGACGACAAGGTGCGGGTAGCTGATGTGTGCTTGGATGCTCCATGGCCAGGCGCTCCTCGAAAGCCGCTCGGAACTGACATGCCTTTGTGCTCTTCCAGATATCCGGAAGAGACTGCTCGCTGATATTGCCAGACAAATAATCCTCCACTGGATAGGTCCTATCTTGAAACCAATACTCAGACGTCTTTGCGATAATGAAGTATATTAGAATACTCATCAATCTTTCCCTTATTGACGCAAACTTGAGGCGGAAATCATGTTAGAACGCGACTTGCAAAAAGAGATAAATCGAATAAATGGTGCGCTGGAAATGCTGGCATTATTGCGAGAGCGGCTCGAGATGCAATTGGACGAGGTGGCCGATGAAACTGGGCAGGAGGCCCTGGATGAGACGCTGAGTTATACCGTTGCGCTACGGTCAGAATTTCTGCGCCGCCAGCAAACGTTGCACCCGCACTATAAAAGCTATCTGTTTTATCTGACCGATGAGGGAGTTCTGCCAATCCTCCATGATTGTTATGTTCCACTTGTTGAGGGTAAAGCGGTTGCTTGCGAGTTTTTCAAGCAGACGTTTCGACTGGCTGACTGGTACGTTCGTGTGGAAAAAGAAAAACCGAAACAGGTAGTCAACGAAACTTATAGCTGGTTAGTCTTCGATCAGCATGGACGACTGGATTTGCATGCTGCTCATGCGATTGATGCATCACCTCTGCCAACCGAGGAGGAGAGGGCGCAAATTGAAAAGCGGCTGTTTGATCCCGGTTTATGAGGATATGGGGACACGCTGATCATATGCCTCGGCTGGCCCATAAAATCGACTACGCAATATATTTTCTGCCTACTGTTGTATCATTTAGTAACTGAATATCGCGGGCATCCATGAATACCTGGCGGTTTTATAGTAAATGAATATCCGGCTAAAAACTTATATTTCTGAAGGTTACGTGGGAATCACCGCGTTCAGCAATGCGTAAACGAATACGCTTACAATCATGCCCAAAATAAACAGGTGAATTTTACGGTACCTTCTGGCCATAGGTAGCAACTCATGCACTGAAACAAATATCATGGCGCCGGCGGCGAATGCCATGAATAGTGGGTTGAAGATGGGATTAAAGTGCACAGCCACAAGTCCGATTATGGCTCCCAGCGGTTCAGCGAGCCCTGACAAAAAAGCGGCCATATACAGAAATCGTTTCTTTTTGACGGTGACGATCGGCACCGCCATAGCGAACTCTTCGGGAATGTTATGAATAGCGATTGCCAACGCGACCAATATGCCCAGTGAGGGTGAAGCGACATAGGAATTAGCCATGGCAAATCCTTCTGGCACATCATGCAGGATGAGGCCGAATGCAACCAGGTAAGCGGACTTCAGCGCAGTTCGATTAAAAGCTCCCTTTTCTTCTATTAGGTGAGTGTGTGGGATTAGCCAATGCAAAAATGCCACGATCAACATGCCCAGTAAACATGCTGTGATGGTTATAGCAATATTCGTCTTATCAATCGCTTCCGGTATAAGTTCGAAGAAGGAAATGAGTAACATGATTCCAGCTGAGAATCCTATTCCTATGGCAATTGCCCGCTCGTTCTTGCCAACATAGATTGCTAATGTAACGCCCAGCAGTGTCGTAAGCACCGAAAGGGACGCTAACAGAAGAACAGCGATGTAGGTCGAGTATGTCAGTTCACCGAGCATCTTTAAATTGGAGTTTGCTCCATATCTCCCAATACCTGTCCAAATTGCACGCGTGACCCGGCGTCAAGCACGGACTGCCACTTTACCTGTTCAGGACCAAACAAAACGATGATGGTCGATCCGCCCATATTGAAACGCCCCAACTCTTCACCTTTTTCCAGCTGGACAGCATTATCATTTGCAGAGTAACTTGTCACCTTGATACTCTTACTACGCGGTGGTGTGATTTCCCCCGCCCACACTGTTTCTATGGAGCCGACAAAAATGGCACCAACCAGAATCACGGCCATAGGACCAGCCGCTGTCTGGAAAATACAGACCACACGTTCATTACGTGCAAACAGACGGGGAATTGATTCGGTATAGTCAGGCGCGACGCTGAACAGCCGACCCGGAATATACGTCATCTCCACAAGGCGACCAGACAAAGGCATATGCACACGGTGGTAGTCTCCCGGAGACAGGTAGGTGGTCGCAAACCGGCCGCCTAAAAATGGTTGCGCCCGTTCTTCACAGCCGCCTAGGAGTTCCACTAGCGAATAGTTATGTCCTTTGGCTTGAAAGATCTCCTGCCCCTGAATGTCACCCAACTGGCTTATTGCACCATCACTAGGACAACAGATTTGTCCTGCACCTTGAGCTATGGGGCGTGTTTCAGGACGCAATGCTCGGGTAAAAAAGCTATTGAAATCCGGGTAAGCATCGAGATTCGGCTGAATGGCCTCTGACATATCCACATTGTAGTGCTGTACAAACCAGCGGGTAAAGGGTTTACGCAGAGGAAGGTGCCGCCAACGGGTACTCCATTGCACTATACGAGAGAATAGATGGTGCGGCAGTATATAAAGCAATGCTGCTTTGAACCAGTGAGTCATACTATCCTCCTATAATGGTTTATTTTTTTAGCTCAAGAAGAATCTCTGATATTGGCCCTGTTTTTTGTTCATAAACAATCCCGGCATTTTCCAGTCCGGCACTAAATCGAGGACCGAAGTCGCCGGCAACTACTTTATCTGTCCCTTTGCTAATAAGAAATGCCGCGGCCTGAGGGCCAGCACTTCTTTCGCCTTCGGCTACAGGATTGGATAATACTTCGGACATGCCAGTTTCAGTATCGAAAAACAGGTAATAGGGGGCTCGTGCGCCGCGCTCATCAACTTGCGCGACAGTCTCCGGGGATGTTGCTGCTATAGCTATTTTCATGATATTTACCTTACTGAGTTTTATTTTATAAGTTGAAAATGGTACGGGTGCTGTGAATGGTCCATCTTTTATCCCGCCCTTTGTTTTGTCAGCTTTTCTACCAAGATGCCATTAATGATGGAAAAAATGATCAGGTAGATGCATAAAACCAGTGTATATGCCGCGCCGAAGTAATGGATCAAAAGTGGCAGCAAAGGTAATTTAACCGCACGGCTGTAGAGAAAAACAGCAATGAGTGCATTTCTCATTCCCTTCTGCTGTAGTTCGCCCAACATGGTATACCAGGCATAAATAGACCCGACTGAAAGAATGCCGGCGAACACAGCTGTAACCCAGCCCTTGATGCCGCTCTCTTTGCCCAGATAGCGCTTAATCCGTTTTGGTTCAAGCATCAGGTTGGCAATAAAAAGCAGTAAAAAAACCAGGCCAAGCATGGGGAGTACCTGGGTCATGACGTGTATGAAAAAGGTGAGAGCTTTTGCTGTCGCCTCTGGATTGATCAGACCGAGTAGCATATAAGCAAGTAATGTGAGTGCGAGAAATAACCAGCCACCACGACCACTTTTTTTCTGTTTATCAGGCATTCAACTTAACCCCAGGAAACGCAAAGTGTAGACGGTCAAAAAAGCGATAATGATCGTAGCGATAAAACAGATGACGTTGCGGTAAATAGCAAAGCGTGTCCCCAGCATCAGTGCTTCGGCTGGAAGCTGTATTATCCCGACCGTTACCCAGGCAACGACGAGGGCGGTTACGGCAATCAGGCCCACGCCGCCGCCCAGCAATTCTCCACCGAGGAGATAACTTGCCAGCGGGTGGCCCACGGCTATGCTGCCAATAGAAGTAGCAAGCAGGGTATCGAGAATATCGCCATTGCCAAATAGACCTGCTGATATCTGTTCAGGAAATACTGTAATAACCAGACTGGTTAGTAGCAGCATGCCCACTATGATAGGTACCACATTGATAAATGTTTTTATGGTTTTCCTGAGATTATCTTTTATGTGATTGTCTGCTTGCATTTATGTTCCTTATTGAGCTTTTGCTTATGAACCTAGAAGCACTTTTATAGATAACATTAATAGAATGCCAATGATAAATGCAGCATAGTTAACCAGGTTGGTTTTGATGTCTCCATGTTTGTTAACTTCAGGAACAAGATCTGAAGCACCGATATAAATAAAATTACCGGCTGCGAATGGAATCAAAAAAGCAATGTCGAGATTAAAGGACAGGAAATAAGTAACTAACCCACCAAGCAAAAACGTTAATGCTGACAATACATTGAACAGCAGTGCTTTTCTTTTTCCCCAGCCACCATGTATTAACACAGCAAAATCACCTAGTTCCTGCGGAATTTCATGCGCTGCAGCAGCCAGCCAGGCCATAACCCCTAAACGGATATCGATCAAAAAAGTACCGGCTATCGCCAGGCCACCAATAAAATTATGCAGACCATCGCCGATTAGAATTAAATAAGTAAGCGGTTGTTTACAACTGGCTTCGGCGTGGTTGCAA
>CAJXZZ010000103.1 GCA_913065105.1 uncultured Gammaproteobacteria bacterium
ACGGTGCTTGCAGGCGAAGAAATAGACGGGATCGTACAGCAATACATTGCACATTGTTTACGCGACATAGTAAACGGTGAAGATACACAGATAGCCCTAAACATTAATGAACCAGTAGTAGGGCCAGGCATAGACCCAGACGAATTAATTGACATTGCTGTCAGTGTCGAACTTTGTGTCAGGCTTTATAAAGTAAACAAGGTAAAAACCCCGGTTCAACTGGCAATAGAAACTGTAGCTGAAGCAGTAGGTAAATCACACGATGCTGTGCGTGATATTCGCAACAAATATGGTCAACTAGCTAAGAAAATAGCTGACAGAAAAACCAGGCGAAAAACTGACAGGAAAATCCAACCTCAATAACGACAACAAGTGCCGTCAATTCACAAAAAAATCTACAGGGGTTTGTATATCAACACCAACCTATTCGACTGTTAGACGGTTCTCAGAAAAGCACGAAGCCTTTCCAAAAGCGAACGTTCATTTCATTAGACTATCCTTTTAAGGATTAATAGCAAAATAAGTTAGACTTTCTTTACAGGTTAGCAAATGCCTGCTTTGGGTGGCGGTCGGAAGCGGTCATTCAACATTCTTGACGTATTTTTTCTCGTCTAATCAGATGAAAGTTGAGAGTTCGGCGAGTTTTTTATTATAAAAACGCACCGATTTTAATAAATTAAATAATAAAAAAGCCTGGGCGATTGCAAACAGGAGTGCTGCTGGATAAAAAAACCATAACGGCCATATTGTGGCTAATAACAGTAGTACCAGGCTGAGAAGATGAAAGCGAAACTGCCAGAGCGCGGCAGCTTCTGGAATTATTTTGCGCATGTGCGGTACGTTGACCTGTGAACTTCTTTCGCCTCGGCCACGTAAATTTTTATTGTGAACACTGAGATGTAACCAGATAATGAACGGTATGATCTTATACATCATGCCGTTGATCGTCGACATGGCAAAACCGTGGATCATCAATACCCCGAGCAGGAATGCTGGTAAATCAGCATGTATCAATGTTGCTATTCCCCAGACTGATGTAAGTAGCAGCAGGCAGCTCATGGCCAGTTGCCAGAACCGCATCGTTATGTCTGCTAATAAACGGCGTCTTTTATGCAGTAACCATAAAGTGCTCAGTGCGAACGTCAGCAAACAACTGGCTAGTACTATGGTGGAAATGGTCTTTACTATTTCCAGTGGCCAGAGATAAGTCAGGCTCAGACTCAGCAAGGCGATAAATATTAACCAGCCCAGCCAGCGTTGCACTATCACCGGGTATTCATCAGTAATCTGAAACATGGGGACGACCTGGTAGGCAACAGCTGAGATCAGTAATAACACCCAGCCCAGCAGTCCCCAGCTTAGATGTAGATCTGTCAGCTGCCGTGCCAGTGGAACTGTCTCAGTGCCATGTCCCATAGCGAGATAGATGCCCAGGCAAGTGGTGAAAAATAAAGCCAGCAATGCCAGCAGCATCATGCTGCGGGTTGCGTGTCGGTTTGCCGAACGCAATAAACGATCTGCCGTCAGCACTATAAAAAGGCTAAAAGAAAATCCGAGTAAAACCAGTGCTACGATAAACAGCAAATCGATCTGCATCAGCCATGCCAGACCGAGACAGAGGATACCTGCAAATAAAGGGGTGTGAATAATACCGCTAAAGAGTACGGCTCGCGGAAAAACCATACCCATCAGCACCGGCATAAGTTGCATCATCGCCCCCAGCATACTCATGGTAAGGAAGCCCAATGTAAGGAAATGAGTGACTGCCAGTACCTCAGGTGACCAGCGATGACTGATCATCTCTGGTCCATACCAGAGTAATATCAGCGCAGCCAGCAGGCCAAAGAACGGTGCGCTGACGAGAAATCGTGCGGGTACAGAAAAGGGTGGGGCCTGCTGTAGTGAAAGGTCGGCGCGCATTGCTATCGTGTCCGACTTAACGGGAAGTGTCGATTGCTTCGCCGATAATAAGCTGTACAGCGGTCTCGGCTTCAGTATCGTTTTCACGCCAGATGAAAACTTCAACGGCGCTGGTCAAACCCGGACGCTGGAAATAGTTGAAGTGATTGTTGTCGAGATTACCAAAAAGCATACAGGGGTCACGACGGTGTAGCATACGCAGGTATTGGCCAGGTTTTAGTGCTTCCGCTGCATCGAGTGTTTGTTCCAGTGGCTCTGGTGGTGGCAGATCACTGACATCCAGTAAAACCTCATGTGGCATTAGTCTTCGTCCCACTCGTCGAATTTTTTTTGCCAATGGCTAAAATCATTCGGCAGGTGCTGATCCATCATGTTATATAACATCTGTTCTTCTTTCATATTATGCTGCTGCATCAGTATCAATAACGTATCCGCTATACCAAGGTAGTCGTCGCAGTTCTTCTGTTCCAGGGCATATTCCATCTCGGCAAAGAGCACCCGCATCTGATCGTGTTCCATACGCATCATCTCTGTTGGCCCGGTCTTTACGCCAGTCTCTTCTTCGAAAGCCGGAAACAGTTCCTGTTCCTCGATACCGAGGTGGCGTTCCATGGCCTGAACAAATGCATTGAATGCCTGGCTGGCGGTAGTCCAGTCGTCTTTGGCTGCTGCGTTTTCGGCTTTGGCAAAAAGCAGATCGCAGTCTTTGTGATCCTGGGTCATAAATTGTTTAATCTTCATTCGCGTGCTTCCAGTTATTTAACCTTCAAATCATAACGATAAGTGTTGATATAGAAAATGATTTATATCAAAAGAAGAGTGGAACAAACGGGTTAGCATCGTAGAAAGTGTAGTTCTGGCTGTTTAAGTGTCGGTAGAATGACTTATAATGCACCGATTATTACCATGTCTGTGTAAATACATGATCTGTAAAAATATGAAGTCCATTGCCGTTTTTTTGTTTTTCCCTCTGCTTGCTGCTCTCTGGGTTGCACCGGTCTATGCCGATGCCATGGTTAGTCTCAAGCAGCCACCGAACTCGCTTGAGCAATGGTATAAACCAGCGAACAAACGCCAGGTATGGCTGCACACCATGTTTCGGTTGCGCCGTGAAATGCAGGCCATTGCTGAATATGCCGAGCAGAACAATCAGCCGGCGATGCAAAAATGGATAAAACGTCTGGATGAAGATTACAACAAGATAGCCGATATGGTGCCCGAATGGGAAGACCAGATTAAACCCAGGCTGTTGTCAGAGCTCGAAATGTTTGCCGAGAAAGGTGATATGCCTCGTGTCGGAAAAACGCTGGAGATGATCGGACGTACCTGTGATGACTGTCATACCTATTATCAACCACTGGTTATCGCTACTTACCGTTCGCCGCATTATGATGACATCAAACTCAAGGATAGTAATGGCAAAGAACACAGTTTTGAAGATAACATGGAAGCGTTGTCTGCATCGGTAAACCGAATATTGATCGCACTGGATGATGGCCAGAAACCTGTGGCTTTACAGGCCAGGCTGACATTGCTCGAACAGTTACAGAATCTGGGTGAGAGCTGTAACAGTTGCCATAAAGATGACGAGTATCCACGTGAACGTATACTGGGTAAGGCGACTGAAGAACGTTTTACAACATTGCAGGCAAGTATCAGCGAAGGACGTGTGAAAGACAGCCAGAAAATGATGGGTGAAATTGCCGTTACCGTGTGCGCACGTTGTCACAATACCCATCGCATCGTCTCTGATCTGCGTGATGCGTTACTGCCAGAAAAATAAAATTTAGCGTCCGAACTTTTTTAGAATTACAGATATAACGAGATAGATACATGAGTAACCCGTTTCAAGATCAATTACTAAAAGCTGGCCTGGTGACCAAAAAACAGGTGCAGAAAGTACAGCAGGATAAAAGCAGAAAAAATAAACAGCAGCGTTCTAAAAAAGAGCAACCTGTCGACGAGGTAAAACTCAAAGCGCAACAAGCGGCACAGGAAAAAGCCCAGCTCGATCGTGAGCTAAATAAGCAAAAAGAACAGCAGGCACGTCAAAAAGCAATCTCTATCGAGATCAATCAGCTCATCACTAACAACTGTTTAGCACGAGATGAAAGCTGTGAGATCGTTTATAACTTCGAGCACAATAAAAAAGTTAGACGCATCTATGTGAATGCGGAAATGAAACAACAGATCGTGCAGGGGAAAGTGGGCATCGCACGAATAGAAGGTCGTTACGAGTTAGTGCTCAAATCTATCGCAGAAAAAATAAAGCAACGCAATGAAAAACGTATTGTTATCTTCGATGCCCAAGAAGTTGTAGATGAAAATGATCCCTATGCAGACTACGAAATACCGGATGACCTCACCTGGTGATCTCGCGGCAAACAGCGGATGTTCATTTGTTACTCTTTTTGATCAAAGTTCACCATAGATTTCTATTGCAGTAACCCAGTACATCCCTTTGCCGTTAAATGAGATTTTTGAGTTACGGATCTCATCTAACAAAGTCTGGGCACGCTCATCTTCCAGTATTATGTCGACGCGCACTTTAGGCACGTAACCGACTACTTTGTCTCTTGCGGATAAAAGTGCATCATGCCCCAGTTGTGAACTGTGTTCTTCTATATGACTGAACATAAAACTATCGAGTTGCAGGCTTCGTAAAAGGTCGGCAAGTTTCTGTTGCAGTGACGAATGTACCACCATGGATAATTTTTTCATGACGAGGCCTCCAGTTTTTTCTCAAGTTTCTCTTCAAGCCAGGCATAGAGTGTCGGCAGTAAAATCAATGTCAAAATAGTCGATGTAAACAGACCACCGATCACGACCACTGCCAGTGGCTGCTGTAATTCAGATCCGGGGCCGGTTGCTACCAGTAGCGGCAATAAACCAAAACTGGCAATCATCGCCGTCATCAACACCGGTCTGAGTCGGCGCTCTGCGCCTTTTCTTACGGCGTCCTGAATACTCATTCCGCCTTGTCTTAGCTGATTGAAGTAGCTCACCATCACCACACCATTAAGCACTGCAACACCGAACAGGGTGATAAAACCAACCGATGCGGGCACCGATAGATAGAGTCCGGAGTAATACAGGCTGACGACCCCGCCGATCATGGCAAAAGGAATGTTAAGAAGAATGACCCCTGCCTGTAGCAGCGAACGGAAGGTAGTGAACAACATGAAGAAGATAAGTACGATGGCGATGGGAACGACCAGTGCCAGTCTTTTTGCGGCACGCTGCTGGTTTTCGAACTGACCGCCGAAGGTGACGAAGTAACCCGTTGGCAGCGTCACTTTATCTTCTATGCTGTTACGCACTTCATCGACAAAACCGACCACATCGCGACCATCAACATTAGACTGGATCACTACCTGGCGTTTGGCAGACTCACGAATGATCTGCACTGGCCCATCTACTACAGTCACCTCGGCGAGATGACCTAAGGATACTTTAGTACCGTTAGGTAGTGTCACCAGCATCTTTTTGATTGCGTCAGGGGAGCTTCGGTCTTTTTCCTGGTAGCGCATTAGAATACCGATACGGCGATTATTTTCCAGCAACTCGGTTGCCACACGTCCGCCAACAGCAGTCTCCACCAGCGCGTTAATGTCTTCGACATGGATACCATATTTGGCGATGACTTTCTGATCGATATCTATCTGTAGATATTTTTGCCCTGCGACATTAGTACGAAACACGTCTACAGCACCTGTTATGCTTTTCACCAGTTCTTCGATCTCGATAGCTTTTTGTTCCAGTATGGCCAGGTCGTCGCCATAGAGTTTTATCGCCATGGCCGAACGAACACCGGTGAGCATCTCTGAGACACGCATATCTATGGGTTGACTAAAGGCGATATCAAGGTCAGAAAATGGCGCCAGCTTTTCACGCAAATTTTCCTGAAACTGATGCAATGAAATGGTCCAGTCTTCCTGCGGTGTCGTCACCAGGAAATTATCCGTCTGATTAAGCCCCATCGGATCCATGCGCAGTTCATCGGCACCGGTTCGTGAGGTAACACCGATCACTTGCGGCAGTTCCATCATCGCCTTCTGAATCGGCACATCCATTTCCAGCGATTTTTCCAGGGTGATACTGGGGTCTTTTTCTATCAAAATAACGGTACTGCCTTCATCCATGATCGGCATAAATTCTTTACCGATATGAGGGAACAATGACGCGGTGGCAATCAGCGCAACAAGCGCCAGACCGACCGCGGTTTTTCTGAAGCGCAGTGCTGCATTCATCACCGGCAAATAAATAAATTTCAGCCCTCGCATCAACCAGCCATCCATGTCTTCAGCCGGCCCCTCGGCCGGATTATGAGTATGCGTTTTCATCATGAAACTGGCCATTACTGGAATCACTGTTAATGACATCAGTAGTGAACCGATCAGGGCAAAAGTGATGGTGATCGCCAGTGGAGAAAACATTTTCCCTTCCAGCCCGGTCAGGCTGAACAGTGGCAAAAAAACTGCAACGATGATCAGGATGCCGGAGATAACCGGTGACGATACTTCCATCACCGCCCGATAGACCAGGTGCAGACGATTAACACCTTCGGGCGCTCTGCTGAACTGGGTATGAATATTTTCTACCACCACCACGGCAGCGTCGACCAGGATGCCGATGGCTATCGCCAGGCCACCCAGTGACATCAGGTTGGCCGAGACGTTAAACAGTTTCATCATGATGAAGGTGAACAGTACTGACAGAGGCAAAATCAATGCGACGGTTAATGCGCTGCGGATATCACCCAACATGATGATCAGCACTAATAATACTAGTATGACAGCTTCGCCCAGTGCTTTTTCTACTGTCCATACCGCCTTGGTGATCAGGTCGGTGCGATCATAAAACGATTCGATGCTGACGTCTTCGGGTAGAATATTTTTTAATGACTCAAGTGCTTTTTTGGTACCGGCCACTGCCTGCAAACTGTTCGCACCTTTACGCAGTAACACCAGACCGGTGACCACTTCACCTTCACCATCAGACGTTACCGCACCGTAACGCGTCATGCTGCCGACGCGGACGTCTGCCACATCACGAATATGTACCGGTTCACCATAACGTGTGCGCACGGTGATGTTTTTAATGTCATCCATATCGTGCAGCTTGCCGAGAGTACGCACCAGTAAAACTTCATCGTTCTGGTTGATGCGATCGCCTCCTGCATTTCGGTTACTCTGCATCAGCGCATGCTCGATCTCATCGATACTGATGCCGTGTTTAACCAGTGCTTTCGGTTTGATGACTACTTCATAGTTGCGTACTTCACCACCCAGTGAATTGACATCGGCAACACCTGCTACTTTGCGTAGATGCGGGCGCACGACCCAGTCCTGCAGGCTACGCAGTTCCTGGTTACTGTAGTTATCTCCCTTGATGCGATACATGAAGATTTCACCCAGCGGTGTGGTGATAGGTGCAAGGCCGCCTTCGATATCGGCCGGTAATGAAGCCCATACCTGGTTAAGTCGTTCTGTTACCAGGTTGCGCGCAAGATAAATATCCATGTCATCTTCGAAATCGACAACGATGACGCTGAGTGCATATTTTGTTGTTGAACGCAGCACGGTCTGCCCGGGAATACCCTGCATTTCCATTTCGATCGGAAAGGTGATGCGCTGCTCAACTTCGGTGGGCGACATACCGTTCGCTTTGATAATGATCTGCACCTGGGGCGCAGAGATATCGGGAAAAGCATCGATCGGTAGGGTTTTAAACGACCAGAAACCGGCAGCAGAAATGCCAAGGGTTACCAGTATGATCATCAACCGTTGTATAAGAGAAAAACGTAATATTGCAGCTATCATATTATTCACCCATCTCATTTAGGCTGACGTTCGGTACAACATTGTCAGTAATCAGCTGGCCGGCAAACAGCTTGACCTCGGCCAGTTCCACTCTCGCCTGGTAGAGCAGGTCAAGGTAAGTTACGCGCGTTTTATAATATGTGTTATTGGCATCGACCAGAGACAATATATTTAATTCACCACTGCTAAACCCTTTATTCGTAAGTTCGAGCATCTTGCCGGCGGGTTTAAGCGCTTTCTTTTTATACTCAACAGCCTGTTCTATGACATGATTTAAATGTGTATAACTGCGGTTCAGATTAATTTTCAGTTCACGCTTCAATAGCTGTAACTCAATCTGTTGCTGACTCGCTTTATAGGTCGCCTTGCTGGCTGCTGTATTTTTTCGATCAGTTAACGGTATAGCGATATTGAACATGATGCCATAGACGTCACTGCGCCCGACCGAAAGCGTATCTTTTGACCAGCTTAAACCGATAGTCGGATCAATCATCTGACTGCTACGCGCGACATCGATTTCATGATTCGCCGCCACAACCTGTTGTTGCTGGCTGGACAGTTGCGCATGGTTATTTTGTAATGTTGTCAGCTGATCGATATCAGGAATTGTTTCTACTGGAAGCAGTTCTGAAACACTCGTCACGCTGTCCACTTCGATAGCAAGCAATTTTACAAACTCACTCAACACCTCCTTGTATTTACCTTCGGCACTGCCAGCTGTCTGTCGCGCTTCTTCTCGTATGATCGTCAAGCGCATTTCTTCCAGTGGTGTTAGATAACGCACGACAGCGCTTGCAGAATTCTTTTTGTCCTGGCCGTACGTCTCATCGGCCAACGCCAGTTGTTTTTCAGCCAGTGATAATTCAGCAGAAGCAAGCTGTAACTGGTGAAAAACTTTAGACACGCGATTCTGCACTTGCAGAGAATGGTACTGATGAGAATAACGTGCCGCTTTCAGGCTGGCATCAGCCGCCGATTCCTGATACTTGATACGTGATACCGGAATGGATTGTCTGATAACAACATCAGTCAGGTCATAACCACCGGCGCCATCATCCTGGCCCATTTTATTATCTACGCGAAATGCTATTTCGGGATCAGGCCACAGGCTCGACAGTTTAATATCTTGCTGACGGGCACCAATTTCAGCATTTGATTTTTTTAACTCAGGAGAGGTCGACATCACCTGCTGAACACTTGAGTCCAGGGTCCATTGTTGCGCCATAGACGAGGTCGCTAGTAGCATGGCCATCAGCATTAATACTGCTTTTTGTAGGTAACTGAATTTTGAAAATAGGCTTTTTAAAAACATAGTAAAACTCCAAACGAAGAACGACTGTAGCAATGATACAGTGAGTTCCTCAACAACACATCAGCAGATAATATCCGCTAACAGTAAAAAAATATCGGGTTGGTTTTAGAGTTTATAAAGGTGGTGCGCGCAGGGGCGGCGTGCCATGAAAAGAGAGGGCAGGTAACAGTGTGTGACTTTCCCGCAAGCGGCCGATAAAGGTTCGGCACAATACTGCCAGCATTACAGCGATCAGCAGAAATACAGCCAGGATGTTTACACTGTTCTGTTTTACTTTCAGTACACTGTCCGGGCTAACCGTTATTTCATTACTGCTGTCACCTGGTGTGAGGTCACTAGCGAGAGAACTGATAGACACAGCCGTTCCGTGGTCGACAGTCAAAGCATTCTTTTCAGAGTGAATATGTAATTCAACAGATGTCAGAAACAGTAATGCTGTGATCATATACATGATCAGCATTTTGATAGATAACTGTTTTTGATTCTTTCGCATAGAAGCGTATTCTAATATACTTAGGTGCATCATGCTAGCTACTATATTTTGGTTGAAGATT
>CAJXZZ010000104.1 GCA_913065105.1 uncultured Gammaproteobacteria bacterium
TGATTAAACAGGAAAATGTAGACTGGTTGGAGAAATCACTGGATGAATTAAACCAGTCGTTAGCACCACTCAAGGAATTTATTCTGCCCGGTGGTGGTCTTGCCGCATCACATTGTCATGTGGCGCGGGCTATCTGTCGTCGTGTTGAACGTTCGTTAGTTAGTTTGAATAAACAGAAATCTTTAAGTAAGTATTTAATGGCTTATATCAATCGTTTGTCTGATTATTTATTTGTACTGGCTCGCGCGATCAGTAAGGTGGAAGGTAAAGCTGAGATCTACTGGCAATCTGAAAGGCTAAAAAAATGATTTACCGCAGAGGCGCGGAGACGCAGAGAAAAAATCTTTAATATTATAGCTACGCCGTAGGCGTGGTTAAAAAATAAACCTCTGCGTCTCCGCGCCTCTGCGGTAGAATGTTTTTATTTAAACCATATAAATCATGATACGAATCGGCATCGATCTTGGTGGTACAAAAATTGAAGGCATTGCTTTATCGGATAATGGCGAAGAATTATTTCGTCATCGTATTGCTACACCGCAAGGTGACTATCAGGGAACATTGCAAAGCATCGCCGATCTGATCGATTTGATAGAAGTCGGTGTTGGTGAAAAAGGCAGTATCGGTATCTGTACCCCTGGCGCACTATCACCCGCCAGCGGTCTGCTACGTAACTCCAATTCCGTCTGTATGAATGGTAAACCCGTGCTTACTGATCTGCAGGAATTGCTGCAGAGAAAAATCCGCATAGCTAATGATGCCAATTGTTTTGCCTTGTCCGAAGCAACCGATGGTGCCGCTAGCGATGCGGCCGTTGTATTTGGTGTGATCATAGGCACTGGTACCGGCGCAGGTGTGGTCATTGATAAAAAAGTGTTAGTCGGACCAAATGCAATCGCCGGTGAATGGGGGCATAACCCATTACCCTGGCCAAAAGATGATGAACTTCCCGGGCCGGAATGTTATTGCGGTAAACTGGGCTGTATCGAAACCTGGTTATCCGGACCGGGTATCGTTCGTGATCATGAGCTTCATAATAATGAGATGCTCGATGTGAACAGGCCTGACGCAGAAACGCTGGATGCTAGAGCGCGTTCTGGTGATGAAGACGCGGTAGAAACTTTCCAGCGTTATGAGAATCGTATGGCCCGCAGTCTGGCGCATGTGATAAATATTTTAGACCCTGATGCGATCGTACTTGGTGGTGGCATGGGTAATATAAAACGTCTGTATGAAAACGTCCCTGATATATGGGGTGATTATGTTTTTTCTGATACAGTGAATACAAAGCTATTAGCACCATTACATGGTGATTCTTCAGGCGTTAGAGGCGCGGCATGGTTATGGAACAAGTAGACAAATCATTAGATATCTCATTAAAAACCACATTTGGCCCTTACCGGTTACAGCGTTACCCTGTCCGTAAAAAAGAAACCTTAAGGGCATGGGATGCGGCAGATGAATATATATTAGATCATCTCGAAAAGAATGATCTTCTGCATCAGGGTGCCGCCCTGTTGATACTCAATGATAATTTTGGCGGTTTATCCATCCCGTTAAATCAATATCAGCCGGTGGTGATGACAGATTCTTACCTGTCTACGCAGGGTATATCATTAAATTTAAAAAACAATGATATCGATTATGATTCAGTAACCATTATCAACAGCCTGCATGCGCCCGATAGTGTTCTGGAAGGCGGCACAAATAATGGCAAGGCTGATGTCGTTCTGATCAAAGTGCCTAAAAGTCTGGCGATGTTAGAAGATCAGTTGCATCGTATCCGTCCATCACTCAATAGTGCAACAACGATTATCGCTGCGGGCATGACAAAAAATATTCACATGTCGACGATGGAGCTGTTTGAAAAAATCATAGGCCCAACTACAACATCGATAGCACATAAAAAAGCGCGGCTAATATTCAGCAAGTTTGATACGGATTTGTCAGTGCCGGAGAATCCGCATCCTGCAAAATATAAATCGGGCTACAAGCTGGATGAGGAAGAACTGGAAATAATCAATCATGCCTCTGTGTTTTCAAGAGAGAAGCTTGATGTTGGTACGCGACTTTTTATAGAAAATTTACCTGCCGACGAACGATATAAAAGTATCGTTGATCTAGGTTGTGGCAACGGCATCGTAGGGTTGCTGGCAGCGATAAAAAATCCATCAGCAAAGATCATTTTTACCGATGAATCTTATATGGCCGTAGAATCATCGATCAATAATTTTGTCGCTGTTTTCGGCGAAACACGTGAAGCTGAATTTTTACAGACGGATTGTCTGTATGGCGTACCAGAGAATAGTGTCTCATTAATATTATGTAATCCACCCTTCCATCAAAACAATGCCATCAACGATGATGTAGCGTGGCAGATGTTTACCGAATCTAAAGATGCCCTGGAAGATAAGGGCGAGTTATGGGTTATTGGTAATCGGCATCTGGCTTATCATGCAAAACTAAAACACTTGTTCGGTGATTGTGATGTTGTCGCCAGTAATAAAAAGTTTACCCTGTTAAAAGCGACTAAGAAATAACCGAGAAACTTCAGCTGATGCAGCATTCACGAGAAGGCCTGCTGGCGGTTCATGGCGCTGTGTTGATATTTGGTTTTACCGCTTTATTTTCCAAGTTACTCTCGCTGCCGGCGCTCGATATTACTTTTTATCGTAGTATCTTTGCGTTTATTGCTATCGCTATTTATATGGCTTATACGCGACAGACGTATCTGCTTAAAAGTCCTCGTGATTATATAATGGCAGGGATGTTGGGTACCTTGCTGGCGATTCACTGGGTAACCTACTTTTATGCCATGCAGGTATCTTCAGTCGCAGTAGGCGTTATCGCTCTATATACCTTTCCTGTAATAACCGTTTTTCTGGAACCCTTTTTTCACGGTGAAAGACCACATGTTGTCGATATCATTATGTCGATCGTTGTGTTGTTTGGCATCTACCTGATAGTGCCTGACTTTTCACTGGATAACAGTACGGCTATGGGTGTTATCGCGGGTGTGTTTTCCGCGTTTATGCTGTCATTGCGCAACATCATGCAACGGCGTTATTTCTCATCGTATTCAGCAAGCCACGCTCTGTTCTATCAGACGCTCGTGGTTGCAATGGTTCTTCTAGCATTTTCAGAATCCGCAGTTTCCAGTATCACAGATGAACAATGGTGGTTATTGGTTCTACTTGGTATTGTTTTTACCGCAGTACCGCACACCTTGTTTGCGCATGGCCTGTTACATCTAAAAGCAAAAACAGCTAGTTTGATCGCCTGCGTGCAGGTAGTTTATGCAACAATTTTTGCGGCACTGATCCTGGGTGAATGGGTATCCTGGAATGTGGTGATAGGTGGATTAATCGTTATATCTGCGGCGATGGTTGAGTCATTACCAAAAAGAAAATATTAATTTTTTGATAGTGCTGCTTGATGATACTAAAGCGCTTTAATATTTTTACAGATTTCAAAACACGCGATACTTGCAGCTGAGATAACATTCATCGATGAGTTGGCCCCGTGCATCGGTATGTGAACAGTAATATCTGATAGCGATAATAAGGTTTCACTTACACCAGATTTCTCTGCACCCAGTATAAGGCAGATGGGGTTCTTGTCCTTTATCGATTTCAAAAATGCATCAGAGTTGATACTTAAGCTTGAAGTGGTAATTTCAAGTGAGATGATGAAAGCGCCTTTTTTCCTTAATGTGGTAATCAGTGCTTCAGCATTATGATGATATTCATAATCTACATACTGTTCAGTTGAACGAGAAGTTTTGTTTATCTTTGTATTAGGCGGGGCGGGTGTATCTCCACACAAATATAACTTCTCGATACCAAGTGCATCACTCAAACGAAATAAACTGCCGACGTTTAGCGGGTCGGTAATATCATTAGTTATGATGCTTAAAGGAAATTTTATAGCCGATTGATTATGTTCTTTGTGAGTCAGCTGAACGTTTTTTTGCACTGTGGCTTCCTTAGATAGGTCTGGCTTTAAAAGCGCTGCCTTAAGTAAATAGCCAGCTTTCTAAATTACTTACTGGTTGATTGTTTTCGAGTTGTTTTAAGCCTTTGGCGCAACGCACGATCATCCAGACAAAGGTAAACAATAAAACCAGGTAACCAAAGATAACCGTCAGGGTTATAGAGCCAATAAAAACATATAAAAGACCAATCCAGAAAGTGCGTATCTGGAATCGATAATGCGTCTGCAACCAGTCTTCTGATTCATCCTTATAAACATAAGCCATGATCAGTGCGATTATCCCGGTGATGCCAACCAGTGTACTGACGATCAAAAGGATGTAGATGACTTTAGCGGTGGGCGTGGTATTTTTTTGTAGTGTGTTATCGGAATTCATAGGCTCTTCGTTCAATCGAGTGAGTGTTCTTGTGTTTCATCTGTTAACGGGCAGTTGAATTTTAGATAGTTTGACTGCAACTGTAAATTTTCTTCTGATTTTCCCGAACCATAAAGCCTGTCACCAACAATAGGATAACCTAATTCAGACAGGTGTTTACGAATCTGATGTTTGCGGCCGGTCTTAATCTCAATCGTCACAATAGTATTGTCGCCGTGTTTTTCCAGCGAAATAATACTTGAAACAGCAGGTTTGTCATCAATGTCACTCGAGATGACATAGGGCAGGCTGATGTTATCCAGTTTACCTTCGACCACGGCTCTGTATTGTTTTTGAATACGTCGATCTTTAAATAATGTTGAAAAGGTCGCCGCCATGGTTTTCGAATGCGCCAAAATCATCAGGCCACTGGCCGCGCGGTCAAGTCGATGTACAGGAAAAGCCGGGCGTTGTGGTTGTAGATGTTTTTCTGCATAACGATGAAGTGTGCACTGGTCTCCCCACTTTGTTCCCTGTGAGTACATACCGTAAGGTTTGTTCCAGATGCTGTACTCGCCTTCGTCCGCGATTAATAGTGCATCTTCCGGTTCTGTATTTTGAATGACTTCATCATAATAGAGATGGAGCAGGTCATTTACGGCCAATATTTTTTTAGCACGACGTAGCCGCTGTGTGCCGATGGAAGATTCTAACCAGACAGCGCCATTAGACATGGCTTTTTTAAGTTTCTGTCTGCTCAGCGAAGTGTTGGAGGCGAGGTGATCTAATGCTGTTATATCTGCATAGGCAATCGTAATGTGAGCTTCAAAGTGTTGGCTACTCGAACTTTCATCTGTCATCGGTACATTATAACGCCAGCAAAGTTCTTATAGGTATTGTTGTATGCCAAACAGAGATGCAAGGTGGTTTCGATGTTATTGATTACTCGAGTAAAATTTATATATGCAATTTCTCTAATAAAGGTTTAAACTACGCAGCTCGTCTGAATTTAGCTCAAATTCTCAAAGTGTTAGGAACCCAGGTATCAAGTACCCAGGGGTTGGCCTAAGTAAGAGTGGTAGGGCTTTCGGTTAAACCTGATGAATGATCACAGGTCGTTAACCTCAGCGATAAAAGCCCTCCCATATAATTAGGTATTAGCATGAGCTCAGAAACAAACACTGACGTGTCGGTCACGTTCCGTGATTTAAAATTAAACGATTCACTTATTAAAATATTAGACGAAGTCGGTTATGAATCGCCTTCGCCTATTCAGGCCGAAACCATTCCGTTGTTGCTGGCCGGCAAAGACATCATCGGTCAGGCACAGACGGGCACCGGTAAAACAGCCGCATTTGCCCTGCCGCTGATAAACAACCTCGATCTAAAACAAAAAGACCCGCAGCTTTTAGTGCTGGCACCGACGCGCGAGCTGGCTATACAGGTCGCCGAAGCATTTCAAAAATACGCTACCCACGTTAAAGGCTTTCATGTATTGCCTGTTTACGGTGGTCAGGATTTTCGTGGCCAGATACGTGCACTCGAGCGTGGCGTACACGTGGTTGTCGGTACGCCGGGTCGTGTCATGGACCACATGCGTCGCGGCACGCTGAGACTTAAAGGTCTAAGCGCATTAGTACTGGATGAAGCCGACGAGATGTTACGTATGGGTTTCATCGACGATGTCGAATGGATCCTAGAGCAAACACCCGATGACAGACAGATCGCATTGTTCTCAGCAACTATGCCGCAACAGATCCGTCGTATTGCGACAAAATATCTAAACGATCCCGAACAGATTACGATCAAGACAAAAACCACGACAGTTAATACCATCCGTCAGCGTTTCTGGCCGGTCAGTGGTGTGCATAAACTGGATGCGTTAACCCGTATTCTCGAAGCCGAAGATTTTGATGCCATGATTATCTTCGTGCGCACAAAAAATTCAACGGTAGAACTGGCTGATAAGCTTAAAGCCCGTGGTTATTCAGCAGCTGCGCTTAATGGTGATATTCAGCAGAGCCAGCGTGAACGTACGGTTAACGATATAAAGAAAAATCGTCTGGACATCATCGTTGCCACCGACGTCGCAGCGCGTGGACTGGATGTCGAAAGAATCTCTCACGTGGTGAATTACGATGTGCCGCATGATACCGAGTCCTACGTGCATCGTATCGGTCGTACTGGCCGTGCAGGTCGTACTGGTGACGCTATCCTGTTCGTGGCGCCACGTGAAAAACGTATGCTCGCTTCCATCGAAAGAGCGACCCGGCAGAAGATTGAAATGATGGAGTTGCCTTCCACAGAAATAATTAACGATAAACGTATCGATAAGTTTAAACAGCGTATTACCGATGCACTGGCAAATGAAGATACTGGCATGTTCTCTCAACTGATCGAGCAATATCAGCAGGAGCATAATGTACCCGCGATAGAAATTGCCGCTGCCCTTGCCCTGATGTTGCAGGGTGATACCGATTTTCTGTTAACCAACAAACCGCAGCGAAAAACACAAAGTCGTGATGACTGGGATAAGGATAGTGCTGGCAGGGATAGAGGTCGTGGTCGAGATAGAGATAGTCGCGGCAGAGAAGATCGTCCTCGTCGTGACAGGCCAGAACGCAGCGATGCTGGACGTTCACCAAGAAGAGAGCGCCAGCCAGTAAACACAACAGTTGATGAAGGTATGCAACGCTACCGAATCGAAGTAGGGCATGACCACGAAGTGAAACCCGGTAATATCGTTGGCGCGATCGCAAACGAAGCGGATATAGAAAGCAAATACATTGGTCGCATTTGCATATACGATGACCATAGCACGGTTGATCTGCCTGCAGCGATGCCAAAAGAAATTCTTTATACCTTGAAAAAAGTTTGGGTATCAGGCCAGCAATTAAAAATATCAGCACTCGGTGAAGAAAATAAATCGACGAGTTCGGGTGATCGAAACAGAGATAAACCTGCCGGTAATCGAGGTAGAGATAAACCGAAAGAGACAGGCCGAGGTAAAGACGAGCTAAAAGGTAAATTAAGTCTCAAGAAAAAAGCACGGGCAAAACCAGGAAGAAGAGATTAGTTATTCTCAATCTTTGCATGATATTAATATGCAGACGTGTGATTAAAAAAGCCCTCAAAAGAGGGCTTTTTTATTGGGGTTGACGCCACATCCGCTTGTTAGGGGCGCCAATATTTGTACCCCTGCATTTGCAGTCGTATCATTTCAGGTGCGCCTGCTGGAACAAACTCGACTTCCAATGGGAATTCATCTTCTTTTAGGTTCCATGCTCGCATGCTAATACGGCATGCTTTAAATGTAACACCTCGATTAGCTAACTTTGTTAATAGTTGTGATGTTTCTTTGTTATTCGATAATAAAGCATGAATTCCATCCTCATATGCAACAACCTCTATTTTTAACTGTTTTTCGCCAATATCATTTAGCACTTTATCAATTTGAAGGAACGCGCGCCGGTGGCCGTAGTTGTCACCAGGGCGAGTAAGCTGCATAACAAAGGGAACGGCTTGTTCATCAACTGCGATTACAGGTAATGATATGACTAAGGTAAGTAACAAACACAATATTTGGAAATAACCGAGTTTCAATTTTTTACTCCTATTGTTAGCTCCTAGACATATCAACGTTTGCGTAATAGGCGCGACATAAGGAGCGACCTAATTGACGCGCTTGTTAGATGTATATTCTTCATTATTTAGACTCTAAAAGCTCTCTTATTTGAATAGGAAGAATGTTACGAGTTTTTGTTGTAATTGTTTTTTCGTGCTTTTGCCATAGAATGCCAAGATAAATAACAATTAAGCCTATGGCAGTTAACGATATAGGAAAAAGCCAACTGTCTTTAAAAACATTAGAGGCAAGATGCCCCAAATAGCCGCAACTCCCTAATGCCCCAAAAATAACAAACACTCTGCGTACTAAAAGCACACCGGCTCCAATCATAAGTAAGTTTATAGCGAAATACATAAATTTCGATAATTCACTATCTGAATGCTGCATAGACATGCCGCCCCAGAATGCAATAACCCCAAAAATATATATCCAGAATGCGTAGTCAGCTTTGTTGCGTGACCTAATATCAACCCAGAATGCTAGGCCTATCATTAGAAGGCCGCTGTACATAGATATAAGTTTTCTAAGCTCCCAATCAAAATCACCACCTGAAATTATTGCAGTAATGTCCATTGTCAGATACCAAAGTGTAACGGCAATTGGCATGATCAAAAAAGGATACTTATATTTCCAGGCCACAATAGCACCAACAGCTAATGTACCAAGTTCCATGTATAGCCAATGACATTTAATATATCGGTGATAATCACGATAGGCTGTTTCATCTGGCCATAAACCTAGAGCTTGTTGTAACCCATAAATAGCTAAAGGTGTTAAAGCAACTACAAAGGTTGCACATATGCCTGCTGGGACAGGGTAACCTTTGAGATCAAGTATTTGTGTTAGTTTTAACCCGATACCGGCATATATTAATGAAATAATTAATATTCCAAGACCACCAAACGATTCCCAACCTAGATTCATGAAAAGAGTCATTGCACCAATTGCTATCATTCCACCCAAATAATAAAGTACATGGGTAAAATCAAAGGTGGGTCCTATACTTGAATGATTCTTTAGAAATCCTGTTAATTTCTCTGCTTGTTCTGATGAGATAATATTTTCACAAACAGCATCATCTAGATTTTTCCTTGTGATTTTCATTTTATATTTCTCTAATTGTTTCTAGCATCTAACGTTCGAGTTAAGTGGCCGCAGCGAAGCGGAGGTCACGCTTGAACGACTTGTATGGTTAGATTCATCCGTAAACCCCTAAATGATAAAGTGAGGCCCGTAACCTGTTAGCGCAAGTTACCGGTTCAGTAATCCGATGAGCGATTGGTCTAAAAGACCGTTAACAAGCGTGGATGCTGAACCGACCCGATTTTTAACTCGAACAGTCGAATGAGCCTCGAGCTCGAATTTAGCAAGATGGAGTCACTATGGCAAATCTTACAAAGAGTAAAACAGTGG
>CAJXZZ010000105.1 GCA_913065105.1 uncultured Gammaproteobacteria bacterium
ACGGCCGCAGTGGTGGGCGTGAGGTGCCTGAGTCTTCTCTGCATTTTCTGCAAGCACTTTATGCTTCGGTAACGAAATACTTCAAACAGGACCTTGAAAGTTACGAGATGAAGGGAAAAGTTATAGATGATATGAAAGAGTATAAAGACTGGAACAACTTCAACGAAATGGACCGTGTAATCAACTTTGTTTTCCAGGAAGTTGAACGAGAAAATTTTTAGTGACAACTGTCACATTGGCCAATACGGCGTTTGATCTTGACGGCGCTAAAATATACGCCACCCCTCAACTCTAGCGATATATTCACCACAGAATAAATAAGCCAGACAAAACCTCCTCATTAACGTAGTCGGATTTTTGCTTAACATGTTATCTAACATGGGATTTATCACTGAATTCATGCAAGAAACAGGGCACGAGTAACATTAAGGTAGATGTGGTATATTTTGTCGCTGTTGTATAAAAAGCCATTGCACGGTAAATGTCTTGTGAGAGGTTCTTTATGATTTATATAACTAAATGTAAAAATAATTAAATGGGAGAAAAAACATGCGGAAATCGCAATTTGTAAAAGGTATTTTGTTATCTTGCCTTATAGCTTTATTCATCATTCCATCGGCGCAAGCAGACAAAAAACATGCAGATGATAAAGTAAAAAAACTTGCCGTTGATAAAGTAGAGAAAGAAGGTTTATCAGTTATCGTTCTGGGTTCTGGTGGTCCAATTGCCACATCAGAAGGCCGCGCAAGCGCTGGTTACCTGATTTTTACCGATGGTGAGCCACGTATCTTAATGGATGCCGGTGGCGGTACATTCCAGCGCCTGGCGCAGAGTGGCACCAACATTAAGAACCTCGACATTGTCCTGTTGAGCCATTTGCATGCTGATCATACCGGTGACTTAACGCCAATCATAAAAACGGCGTACTTCCATGCCATGTCAACGGGCACAGCGCGTTCAACCCCCTTTAGAATCTGGGGCCCTGGTGAATCAACACTTCCCGCAACTGTCCCAGGCGTTCGCTATAATCCTCCGTTAGGTCCGCTGGTCTACCCTGCGAGCGCTGATTACGTCGATGGTCACTATGCGATTCCCGATGGTGATGAACGTTATCTGAAGGCCTTTGTTAATGGCATTAGCCAGACCGCGAGCAGCTTTGCTTATGAAGCAAATAATCTGTCTTCAGCCGTCGCAGGTGCCTCTGAACAACTTGTTCTGGATGAAGGTATAGGTGATAAAAGATTAGTAATTAAGGCTATTGCCGTGGATCACGGTCCTGTTCCTGCCGTTGCCTACAAGATTACCTATAAAAATAACACGGTTGTTTATTCCGGTGACACAGGTACCAAAGGCCCTGGTAATGCTGGCATGACTAACATGGTTGCCATCTCTCGAAATGCTGACCTGTTGATTTATGACACAGCTGTTTTGGAAAAAGGCATGGCACCGCCCAATCCGCTTTTCCATACGTTACACACGCAGCCTTCTTTGATTGCTGCGGTAGCAACAGAAGCGAATGTGAAAAAGTTAGTGCTGTCACATTTAACCCCTGTCACCAGTCCTAATATTGATTTAGTCAAAACACTAATCACTAATAATGGTTATACAGGTAAAATCAAGGTTGCCAAAGACCTGAAAGTCTACAACCTGGGTGACGATGACTAGTATTCACTAGTTATTTAGTCCCCGATAAGAAAGCCGTCCCTAGTGGGCGGCTTTTTTACGCCCAAAAAAAGCCCCAATAACGGGGTTTTCTAAAGCAGGTCGTGTGAAATCACATGATAGCCAGCGGTTCCACATTCAATGCGATACGATCGCAAGGATTTAGCGGCATGAAACCATATTCATCAAAATACTTCTCGAAATCAACTTCGTCGATTAATAAATTTGAATCATACGGCTGCACGACTGATGAAGGTGGAGACAGCATCAAATGGTAAACACCACCGTCAGGTCGAATCATCTCACCATTAACCGATAACACTAACATTTCAAGACTGTTACCTGTCCGCGTCCAACCAAAACAGCTTCTAACTGTACTGTTACGATTGATACCAGTTATTACGTAGCGCGATGAGTACCTTGTTGCTATAAACTTTTGAACCACGGCTGCCATTGTATCTCGCCAGTGCTCTGTGTAGATCATGCTTTTCCATGTCCATATAGTATTTTAATATGGTGCATCCCATACGAAGATTGGTCTTCATCACGATCAGGTTGTCATCTGGTCTACCTATCTCTTTTAACCAGAAAGGCATTACCTGCATCATGCCCTGAGCGCCAGATTTTGAAATGGCATAACTGTCAAAATGACTTTCGACTTCAATTAATGCAAGTACCAGTTCTGGTTGTAAGTTGGCGCGTGTCGCTTCGAGATGAATCTGTTTGAGCATATCTAAACGTGTGGCTTCATCGTCTACATATTTTTTTAAACGGTTCGACATATCCAGCAGCCATACTTCGGCATGAAAGCGATCATCAAAACTCTCTGATGAGCTGATGGCATCAGTTAATAGTTGACGAAGTTCTGGATCGACAGTTTGATTGTCGGCATGTACCTGCGTGTTAGCAAGTATGCTGATGAGAAATACCAGTAAGGCAGTAGTAAAGCGTTTAATCATATATTTAATATATACATAAAAAATATTTTTGCCTTGAATGGCCCGGAATAAACGAAAATAAGAACTTTTAACCACACAGGCATAGAGCGCACTCTGTGCCTGTGTGGTAAATATCAGGTTTTAAGTTTTATCTATTTACCAGGAAGCCAAAGATGTCGTCAATTGCAAAATTCTGACTTTCTTCGGCATCACGTTTTTTGTATTCCACTTTATTTTCTTTCAGTCCGCGGTCACCGATGACGACGCGATGAGGGATACCGATCAGATCCAGATCAGCCAGCATTTCGCCTAAGCGTGCTTTTCCGTCATACAGTAAAACATCCATTCCTGCAGCTGTTAGTTGATCATGCAACTTGATAGCAGCATTGCGGACGTCTTCTGATTTCTGCATGTTGATCGGTGCAATGGCGACGTCAAACGGAGCAAGATTTGCTGGCCAGATAATGCCGTTTTCATCATGGTTCTGTTCGATAGCAGCAGCAACGATGCGGGTAACACCGATACCGTAACAGCCCATGGTCATGGTGGTGGCTTTGCCGTTTTCATCCAGTACAGTGGCGTTCATGGCTTCGGTATACTTTGTACCCAACTGGAAGATATGACCGACCTCTATACCGCGCACGATAGATAAGGTGCCTTTGCCATCCGGGCTGGCATCACCTTCGACAATATTTCTTAGATCAGCGGAATCCGGTAGGTCGCAATCACGCTCCCAGTTAACTCCGGTTAGATGTTTACCGTCTTCATTGGCACCGCAGACAAAGTCGGCGCATTGTAATGCGTCATGATCAGCAATGATTTTTATTTTTAAACCGACCGGCCCAAGTGAACCTGCAGAACATCCAGCAACCTGTTTGATCTGCTCGTCACTGGCAAAACACAGTGGTTCGGCAACTTCATCAAGATGCGATGCCTTGATCTCATTAAGTTCATGGTCGCCACGTAATATCAGTGCGACTATCGAGCCTTCTTCACTGCCTTCAACCAATAGCGTTTTAAGGCATTGCGTTGCCAGTACGGAAAGAAACTGGCTGATCTCATCGATGCTGTGTTGATCTGGGGTGTCAATTTTTGCCATCTCAGCAGTGGCTGCAGGACGCGGTGTTGTGGGTACCAGCGTTTCTGCTTTCTCTACATTTGCCGCATAGTGGCCTTCGCTGGAAAACGCGATAGCATCTTCACCGGAATCGGCAAGCACATGAAATTCGTGTGAACTGTTGCCACCGATCGAACCACTGTCTGCCATCACTGCGCGAAAATCCAGGCCCAGACGGGTAAAGATATTGCTGTAGGTCTGGTACATGATGTCATAGGTGTCTTGCAGACTTTCCTGGCTGCTGTGAAACGAATACGCATCTTTCATCAAAAACTCACGTGCACGCATAACGCCGAAACGAGGACGGACTTCATCGCGGAACTTAGTTTGAACCTGATAATAAGTGATCGGTAGTTGTTTGTAGCTGGAAAGTTCTTTGCGCGCCAGATCAGTGATGATCTCTTCATGGGTAGGCCCAAAACAGAACTCACGATCATGTCGGTCTTTCAAACGTAACAGTTCTGGACCGTATTGTTCCCAACGGCCAGATTCCTGCCAGAGTTCACTGGGCTGTACAGCCGGCATGAGAATTTCCAGAGCACCGCAGTTGTTCATCTCTTCACGAACGATATTTTCGACTTTACGCATGATGCGTAGGCCCAGCGGTAACCAGGTGTAGAGGCCGGAGGCGAGTTTGCGGATCAGTCCGGCACGTAACATTAACTGATGACTGCTAATCTCCGCATCAGAAGGTGTTTCTTTTAACGTGGTTATTTGAAATTTAGATAAATACATAGTGCTTATACTCGGTGGAATGTGCGCATTCTATCAATTTAATAGCATTATGCGGCGTTCGTTTTTATTAATTTTGCTAATTCCGCAAAGTAATACTGAGTTACGCCGCTGCCGGTAATGACGAGCTTATTGAGTCTGTATTACTTCAGGCTGATGAAGACTGGTCGATAGATTGCAGCTATTATTTCTAGAAAATATTTTTGTTGATTGTGTTGCGAGCGCAACGACGGGGAAATGCTAAAACGTTTTACCATCCCAGCCCCACATGTGACGCTCGGGATTAACAAATTCGATATAAATACGCGCACTGTTTATATCGAGTTGTTCATTTATGAAAGCGCAGATCGAAGCAGAAAAATCCGCGGTTTTATCTTCAGGCAAACCCAGGCTTTTTAACTTCACATGGGCAGCAGGTTCATTATTTCCGGCAAAGATCAGCGTCTGTTCTGTCTGGATTTTTACCATGACATAACTATCTGGTTTGCCGAGAATATCTGCAGTTAACGCAGAAGCCTGTTCAGCAATGTTCAGGCTGTTGTCGACTTTAGTATTGGTGGAAATTTCTAGTAAAGGCATCGTTATATCTTTTACATGGGTTGATTAGTGGCAGTATTCGGCTTGTTTCTTTTTCGCCGCCGCTATTCGTTGCTGGCGTTGTTCTTCGGTTAAATAGTTGTACTCGCCTTTTGCATTTATCTCACGCATGCGTCCACGGCCGTTAATCGCGGCAAGATCGCTTGTAGCTTCGTTACATAATTTACGTTTTTCTTTTTTAGGTACAGGGACTTCTACCATTTCAGGTTCTTTTTCGGCCGTTTCTTTCTTATTTTTTCCCTCGTCGGTTTTTTTAATCGGGCGAGGGGTAGTGGTCTCATTCTGACGGATGGTGATTTTTTCAGCATCGACATTCACAGGTTGATCGCCGTATTGCACCTGGCCGTTTTCATCTACCCATTTGTAAACGCCCGCATTTGCTGGCGATTGAATGAGTAAGCAGATGCATGTGGCAATGATGCTGAAGATGGAGAATTTAGTGATCATAAGTATCCTTCGAAAGTTAGGCGTATAACTCATTGATTCGCCTGTGATGTTACCATAGGGCATATGGTTTTTTTACTATTGTTTGCTAAAATTAAGTGGCACTTAGGCTATGAATACAAACACTTAAAATCAACATTGCTGTAGTATCGCAGAAATATTAATCTTTATTAATTATAGGTGTTTTAAATCTAAATTTATGGCTGATCGTCGATTAAAAATATTTCATACTGTTGCGCGCCTGCTTAACTTTACTAAGGCTGGTGAGCAGTTGCACATGACTCAACCCGCGGTGACCTTCCAGATCCGTCAACTTGAAGACCAGTTCAATACGCGTCTGTTTGACCGCACGCATAACAAAGTGTCGCTGACCGAGGCGGGTAAGCAGGTCTATATGTACGCTGACCGTATTCTAAAGCTCTACGATGATATGAGCCACAGTATCACGGCGATGACGGGTGATGTCAGTGGTGGTGTCTCCCTGGGTGCGAGTACCACGATTGCTGAGTATATGCTGCCATTACTTATCGGTGAGTTTAAGGTGAAATGCCCCGAGGTGAATATTAGTCTGAAGGAGTCTAATTCTGAAGATATAATCGCCATGGTAGAAAATAATGTGGTCGATCTGGCGATCGTAGAAGGGTCGGTCAATAATAAAAATCTCATTGTTGAGCAATGCCGTGTTGATCAGCTCCTGGTCATCATGCCTAATAATCATGTGCTGGCTAAGCAAACAACGTTACATGTTAAAGATATATTGAGTCATCCATTCATCGGCCGTGAATCGGGTTCTGGTACACAGGAAGCGATCACCAATTATATCGAACAGCAAAGCCCACACAGTGTACTGAATGTGTGTTTTGAGCTGAGTAGTCCCGAAGCCATCAAAGGCGCTGTAGAAGCGGGCATGGGCATTTCAATCGTATCGCGTGCCAGCATCGATAAAGAATTAAAATTGGGCACATTAACGGCGGTTGAATTATCACCCAAACTGGAGCGGCCGTTTTCATTCGTGCGTCAGCGTTATAAATTTAAATCACGTGCTGCTGATGAGTTGTTGGGTTTCGCGCAGGAATTCTGTAAAAAAATGGAATAGCTGGCCCATCTACTAGAGTAAACATCGGAAAAAAATGAGTACTATTAAAAGCAGTAAAGCCCTGATCGATCTTTATGAATCCATGGACGACGAGCGCAAGCTCAGCCTGTGTGATTTTGCGGATTTTTTATACGCGAAAGCAGGGCCTGTGGTCAAAGAAATACCAGCGCCTGATGATGTGCCACGCCCTGCAGAAGAAACCGTGGTGGGCGCTGTAAAACGTCTTAAAGTTAAATATCATATGGTTGAAAGTATGTCTGTTTTTTCAGCAGCATCGTCTTTGATGACCGATCACATGGTGAAAGGTCGTGATGTGGTTGAGGTTATCGATGAAATGGAAGTTTTGTTTGAAGATGCCTACAAAAAGTTATTGCAGGATATTGAATGATTGATGTAATTAAAGGCTGGTTTGAAAAACATTTTTCAGATCCACAGGCGATTATACTTGTTAGCTTTCTGGTACTGGGTGCCATCCTTATTCTGTACCTGGGAAAAATACTTACCCCTGTATTAGCCAGTGTTGTCATCGCTTATGTTCTGGAAGGCCTGGTAAAAAAAATCAGTTTATGCGGTGCGCCAAGATTTGTCTCCTTCCTGATATGTTATGCGCTATTTATTACCGCACTGGCCTTAATTCTGTTTGGTCTGATACCTCTGGTTATTAGCCAGTTATCCCAACTTATTTCAGATTTTCCGAAAATCTTAGATAAAGTTCAGCAATTGATACTTACCATACCAGAGCGATATCCCATGCTTGATGCTCGTGAAATCGAGAAGATGCTGGGTAATTTTTCATCTGAGTTAGTTGGTGTTGGGCAGCAACTGGTATCAGTCTCGCTGTCATCTGCGGTCGATGTTTTTACGGTGCTGGTTTATCTAGTGGTTGTACCATTACTGGTATTCTTTTTACTTAAAGATAAAGAAAAAATCCTACAGTGGTTTAGACGTTTTGTTCCCGAAGATCGTAGCCTGGCCTATTCTGTATGGAAAGAAGTTGATGTCAAAATGGGCAATTACATCCGTGGCAAAATGCTGGAAATTGTTATAGTTGGCGTAGCAACCTTCATTCCGCTGAAGTATATGGGCATGAACTATGCCGCTACCATGAGCCTGCTGGTTGGGTTGTCCGTTATTATTCCTTATGTCGGTGCCGTTGCAGTCACCATTCCTGTAGCAATGATCGCCTGGTTTCAATGGGGAGCCAGCAGTGACTTTGTTTATCTTATGATCGCATATCTTGTCGTGCAGTTTTTGGATGGCAATATACTGGTGCCACTATTATTTTCTGAAGTAGTCAACATGCACCCGGCGGCAATTATCATTGCAGTGCTCTTCTTCGGTGGCATGTGGGGTGTCTGGGGCGTATTTTTTGCGATACCGTTAGCAACCCTAGTGCAGGCGGTAATTAATTCCTGGCCGTCGATACAAAAGACTACTGAAGCTTAAAGCGTTAATTACATAACTTGGTGTATGCCTGCCTGTATTGATGATCTCTTCGCATTAACAGAGTACCAACTATCATTTTGGTAGCCCAAACAAAGCCTTAGCTTGGTAGTCTGTTTTCGACCCATAACCGCCGTTCATCAGAAAGCTTTTAAATCAGCCGTACCCAATAGCTAACTAAAGAATACCTTTATTCTGTAAAAAACTGATGACTTCGTCAGCAAGTATATCTGGTGTTTTTTCTGCTGCTAACAGAATAAGTTCTGGGGCAACTGGCTCTTCATAAGGGTCGTCAATACCCGTAAAACCTTTTATTTCACCAGCCCGGGCTTTTTTGTAAAGCCCTTTGGGGTCCCGTTGTTCACATACCTCAATAGGTGCATCTACAAAGACTTCGATAAATTCACCTTCCTTTAAAGTATTGCGCACTTTATCCCGATCAATACGGTATGGGCTGATGAAAGCTGTAAGCGCTATGACGCCCGTTTGTGTAAAGATCTCTGCCACGGCCCCTATACGACGAATATTTTCTTCCCGGTCTGTAGCAGAAAATCCCAGTCCAAAACGTTTTGCAAATTCGTCTCCATGTGTTTCATTCAACATTCCAGGCCCGGCATTGAGTCCATGACGGACATTATCACCATCCAGTACGACACTTTGGCGACCAGCTTGGTGAAGTCTATGATCCAGTGTATTAGCAACTGTGCTTTTACCCGAACCACTTAATCCGGTAAACCAAACTACGCAGCCTTTATGACCATTTTTTCTCTCTCGCATCTCTCGTGAGACACTGCTCTCATGCCAGGTGACATTTGTATCATTATCCATTACAACTTCCCAGTAAAGTTAACCATGTTACGAAAAATACGCTGTAATGTAGTTAAAGACTTTGACCAAAATCAATTATTTTATTTATTTTAAGAGCGAGAGCTTAATCTTCTTCATAAGTTAAAATGTGGTAGGTGCTTTGTTGTTCATACCTCCACATTAATCAGTTTGATTGTAGCTATTAAACACCCGTTTTTGAGCAATAGCACCTGTCAGCCAATTTCATCTAAACGAAGTTAACGAAGGTCTCTTGCTGGCCGGTAGCCGTCAGTCGAGTGATTTAGCCATTTTCTCTAATTTAGACTGTCTATGGTTTCGTGAAAAGAAAAAAGTTCGCTGTTAATTTCTGTGGTGTTTCTGGTAATGTTTTTTCTTTTTCATCTTGCTGCGGCGTTTACTCCACACCCACAGGCCACTTAGTGATAACCAGAGCAGGGCGATGGCGGCGGCATCCATCAGGTAAACACCGAAATTACCGAATA
>CAJXZZ010000106.1 GCA_913065105.1 uncultured Gammaproteobacteria bacterium
ATGTGGCAGGTTAGAAATATTCATTGGTTGTTCCTTTGGTTAGGTTTTCTTAGCATTGTACTTGTCCACATCACTCTGTACTATCAAGAATCCGCAAATTTAAAAATGTGTAAATAATGGATACACCATTTTTCATTCACCAGAAATTTACTGATTTCGACGAGTTATGCTGCAATATGCAAAACTGGAATCTTGACTATCGCCAGTTAGAAGCTGGCCGTTTTTCCAGTGAACTACTTATGTTTGGTAGCAACACAATGATCTTCGGCCGTGAAAAACTCGGGCGCAGACTTCGTCAGACAGGTGCGTCCCCTCTGGGACTGATTACATTTGGCGTTTTGGCTAACCCAAAGACTTGCATACGTTGGCGAGGTTATGATGTTTCCGGTGATATGTTGTGCATTTTCCCTCAGGGCGGGGAATTGGATAGCATCACCCATGATGACTTTGATGTGTTCCCAATTTCAATATCTGAAGAAACCTTTAACCAGGCTTGCGCACTACTTGAACTACCGGATATCGCTACACTGATCAACAACATTGAAGTCTTTCGTTGTAACCCGGAAAAAATATCAGAACTTAGAAGCTGGTTGCTATCGGTTTATCACAACCTCATTGCCGGCGCAGAAACATTCAGAAGTGCACTGTACCTTAAACAGCTTGAACAGGGATTGATAAACAGGCTGATTAGAATTCTGGCTGAACCTCATCACCCAGTCAGCATGAAACCAATGCGCAAGCGTGACAAAGCACTTCTAGCTGCTGAAAATTATATTGCTGAATCTGGCAGTGATCAAATAACAATTGCTGAATTATGCTTAGTAGCCAATGTTAGTGAACGCACATTGGAATATGCTTTTCGTGAACAATACAACCTGACACCAAAGAGCTACACATTGATACACAGGATGAACAATGTTCGTAAGCAACTGCGAAAATCTAATCCTGGCAAGGGCGTGATTTCAGAAATGGCTCAACTACATTGCTTCTGGCACATGGGGCAATTTAGTGCAGACTACAAAAAGATATTTGCCGAACTCCCATCTGAAACTTTGAAGGCCTTATAAGGAGCATTTTTTTCTAGTAAAATATTTTCTGAAAGTCTGCTTTGTGGTGTTTGTTCGCTTATTCTGAAATAACGCCAAGGTCAGTTATGTGGTGGTTGCTCGCCTTCAATGATATTTCACCAATGTCAGCTTCGTAAGTAATATCCCTAGCGATTAACTTCTATTTCATTATTCTTAATAGGTTCCCATCAACAATATGGAGAACCGTCATGTTATATCTAGAACACGATAAGCCACACCACGTTCCCTGGAACAAAGGTAAAATCACGGGGCAGAAACCACCGCTCAAGCTCAATGAGGTTTGGGCTATCCGCATTCGATTACAAATAGCGGATAAAAAACGTGATCTCGCACTCTTTAATCTGGCGCTTGATAGCAAATTACGCAGCTGTGACCTGGTCAAACTTAAAGTGAGCGATGTCGCACATGGAACACGCATCGCAAAACGTAGCACAGTCATGCAAATGAAAACAAAGAGACCCGTTCAATTTGAAATTACCAAGCAGACGCGTAATTCACTCTCTGAACTGATAAAAAGCCAAAATCTGTCTGGTACTGATTATTTGTTTAAAAGCCGGTTTCATCAATCTGATCATATAACGACAAGACAATATGCTCGTATCCTAAAGACCTGGATTGAAGGTATTGGTTTAGATCCTTATGATTATGGTACGCATTCTATACGACGCACCAAAGTGTCACTAATCTACCAGAAAACCAAGAACATTCGAGCCATCCAATTGTTACTCGGACACAGCAATTTAGATAGTACGGTTCGATATCTTGGTGTTGAGCTGGATGACGCACTTGATGTGGCTGAAAATACTGAAATTTGATATTCATGATTGAAAGTGCATATTACTAAATAGGCGCTTTCAATCATTAAGCGACCTTGAACGATTATTTTAGAGAATGAAAATTTGATCGTAAACGGACATTCACAACCACCTTAGTAATTCACTGATACTTCATTAACCTTTAGGGTGCCCCAGGTTTTAATAGGCATATTGTCCCCAGAATTGCCTACGGTTTAATCATGGATATAACTACCAGTATTCTTCTACCAACTACCGCCTAAAGATAAATACATATTTATTCGCTGCTCTAGCTGACTGCGTTTAATTGATAATAAATTACTTTCTGCCGCAATTGCCTGTTGTTGAATCTGCAAAGTCTCCAGTAGCTCTGTTTCCCCCTCTTTATAGCGTAGTTCAGCGATACGGTAAGCTTTGCTGCTATGACGCTGCACATCACTTAATGCTGTTTCGCGATTTGCCAACACACGGCTCTGATCCAGATTTTTTTCTACTTCCGAAAAAGCGGTTAGCGCTTTATTTCTGTAATTTGCTATTGCCTGTTTCTGCTCTACCGTGGCAATTTCGACGTCGATCTCTCTTCTGCCGCCATCAAACAATGGCGCTATTAAATTAGCCCCCAGTTGCCAGACCGTATTGGCAGGATTAAGCACATCAGACAAAGAGCTGGAAGCACTATTAGCTGAAGCGGTTAAAGAAAATCTGGGAAGCTGTGCAGCTTTAGCTTGATCGGTCGCATCAAATGCAGCAGCAACCTGTCTTTCAGCTGAAACAATATCTGGACGGCGCTCCAGAATCTCCGAGGGGATACCCGCTGGTGGTGGCGGAGGTAAGTCGGATAACATATCTGGAATATCTAACGTTGCGTTGGGATATCGCCCTAACAATACCTCTAAGGCTCTTAACGCATCTCGCTCTGAGCCTTCAATGGTAATCAGCTGCTCTTTAGCAGCAGCCAAATTTGCCTTATTTAACGCGACATCCTGCCCGGAAGAATCACCATTTGCGTATTTGACCTGGGTTATACGCATGGTTTTTTCAAGAATTTGCAGATTTTTACGGGTGATATTTGCCTGCAATTTAGCCTCTATCACCTTGAAGTAAGTTTTAGCAATATTGGCACTTAAAGAGTATTGCGCAAATATATAGTCAGCCTGTGCAGAGACTGCACGAGCATCAGCGGCATGGACACCAGCACGAAGTCGTCCCCACATATCGAGCTCCCAACTTGCTTGCAGTCCTACCCCGACATTGCTTTGTGATGCACCACCTTCGGCACTACCCGACTGATTTCGGTCCAGGGAAAGATCAACTGTTGGCTTTAGCGCAGCGCCCGACTGCTTTGCTAGCAGCCAGGCTTTATCCATATTAGCTGCAGCCATCTGTAGATCAATATTATTCTTTTTTCCTTCATCGATTAGTTTGAGCAATTCTGGGTCATTAAAACTTTGAAGCCATCGCGTTGGCACGTCTACGTGTTTTGCGACTTCGGCAGACCAAACTTCGGGAGCGTCAACAGACTCATTAACCGCCTTATTAATCGCTTGCTCTCGTTCCTCTGTCTGCATAGGTGTCGCGCAAGAAGTAAGTATTAACAACGAAAAAAAATGAGTGGATAAAATTGCAAATACAGAAATTTGTTTATTCATGATGATGCCTCGATTATTTCACTGGCAGACACATTCATAAATGTTGCATACAGTACGGGCACGATGAGCAATGTTAATAACGTGGCAAAACTTAAGCCAAATACTAGAACGACGGCCATCGATTGAAAAAAAGCATCAAAAAATAACGGGATGACACCTAATGCGGTAGTAAATGAACCTAATACAACAGGACGCACTCGACTGGCGGCCGAATCAACAATAGCATCAAACCGCGGTTTACCTTCATCGATTTCAGTATCCATTCTGTCGACTAGAATAATGCCATTTTGAATCAACAGGCCTGATAGCGAAAGCAAACCGAGGATCCCCATAAATTCCAGCGGTATTCCTGTAACTACCAGGCCGAACACCACACCAATAGTGGCTAGTGGCACGACTAACCAGATGATTAACGGCTGGCGAACTTTACCAAAGGATATGACGACCACCAGAACCATAGCAAGGAAACCTAATGGAATGGTTGACATCAAATTGCCATTAGATTCATTTGAGTCACCGTATTCACCTCCCCATTCAAGATTGTAACCATCGGGTAATTTCAAGGCTTCGACCTGTGGTCGAATACGTTTTAATAAGCTTGCTGCTAGTTCATCAGGATATGGATCAGATTGTGCTTTAATTCTAAATACGCGATTTTCACTGCGAATTTGCCCGTCTCGCCAAATGGTTCTAAAGCCATTGGTGACCTGCGCTATCGGAACGGCTTCGCCCGTTAATGCACTTATCACCTGTATAGTTTTAATACCATCAATCGTTGCACTATCAGTATTTGGCAGTCGTGAAATTATGGGGATTAAATCCTCGCCCTCACGGTAGACACCCACCTGCTCTCCCGAGTAATATTTTAATATGGCATCAGCTAAATCCTTTCTGGAAACACCGGCGCGGCGACCTTTAGTTTCAGAATAAACGGGTTCAATAACGCTTACCGGCTGTCGCCAGTTATCTTTGATAGACTGCGCGCTACCGTCCGCAGTCATTATTGATTTTGCTTCATTCGCCAAACGGCGTAACACAGCAGGATCTGCGCCACTGAATTCTGCTTCGATCGCAGATCCACCACCAGGGCCTAAAACAAACCGCCAGGCTTTTGAATGCGCCTCAGGAAAATTATCCTGAATAAAGTCTTGAACAATTGGGATCATGCCATCAATGGCATGGTAGTCATCAACACGTACCAGCAGCTGTCCATATGAACTATTGCTCGATTGCGGCGCGTAGGTTAATAAATACCGAATAGCACCCCCACCAACCAATGTTTGTACCGCATTAACACCATCCATATTTCGAACAAAGTTTTCGATCGCGATCATATCCTGTTCTGTGCGTTCGATTCGCGTACCTTCAGGAAGCCAATAATCAACTACCATTTGTGGCGTAGTCGAGCGTGGGAAAAAACCCTGGGTCATAAATTGAGCCCCCCAGATTGAGAGCATAAATAAACCAACAACCATGGATATCACCAACCAGCGAGATTGAAGACACCAACGCATTAATTGTTTATATAAAACAAAAAATTTACCTTCAGCATTAACTTTATTCTCTTCCTGTTTTTCGGGAAATAACCAGTAACAGGTTAATGGTGTAATCGTCATGGCTAAAAACCAGCTAAACAATAGCGCGATCATCACTACCCAAAACAGATCACCCGTGTATTCAGCCGTTTGGCCTGGTGCAAAACCAATCGGGGCGAAAGCGATCACACCAACCAATGTACCTGCAAGTAATGGCCATTTGGTTTGGGTGACGATCTCTTTGGCTATATCGAGTTTTTTTCTACCCTGTTGTATACCGACAAGAATAGCCTCTGTTATCACCACGGCATTATCGACCATCATACCCAGTGAAATAATCAATGCCCCCAGTGAAATTCGATGTAGTGGTACATCAATAATTTGCATCGTCGCAAGCGTGGCTCCTACGGTAACGATAAGTATAAAAGCGATCACAGTCGCAGATCGCAAACCCATCGTAAAAAATAATGAGCTAACCACGATAACTAATGCAGCAATCACGTTTAGTACAAAATTATTAACAGAGGCTTCAACAACTTTCCCCTGATGGTAATACTCTGATACATCTATACCCAGTGGTCGGCGACTTTCAGACTCCCGTAATTTACTATCTACTGCTTCGCCAACAACAACCACGTTACCACCAGCAACATTTGATACACCCATCGCAATCGCTGGCTGACCGTTATAGCGAATGATTTTACTTGCAGGTGATTTATAACCTCTATACACCGTAGCTATATCTTTGAGATAAATAATTTTATCGTCCGCTTGGCCACCAGACTGGGTAGATACCAGCAAGTTATTAATCGCATCAATCGAATTAATTTCCCCGCTAGGATCAATAACGATGCGCTGGTCACCAATAACAACGCTACCCGCCGACACAACCGAGTTTTGCTGTTGTAATATGTCGTATATTTTTTGAATTGACACACCCAAAACAGCTGTTTTTTCCTGAGAGATTTCTACAAAAATAGCTTCTTCCTGCTCACCAGCAAGCTGCACCTTGCCGACACCTTCTACTTGTAATATTTCCTTTTGTAATTGTTTAGCATAGGCTCTCAGGTCTGCAGGTGAGTAATCATCACCCGTTATTAAGTAAGAGAGTCCATATAAATCACCGAAGTCATCATTTACAATCGGCTCCGATGCTTCCTGAGGTAGTGAACTTTGCGCATCCTTTATCTTATTTCGAAGCTTGGTCCAAATGATTTGAAGCTCATCTTTTGATTTTGAAAAATCATATTTTATGTCAACAGAAATTTCAGATAAGCCTGCCGAGGATGTGGTGCTGATATCTTTAACTTCCTGCATTTGTTGCAACGCTGTTTCCAGAGGCTCGGAGATTTCTCTCGCAACTTCTACCGGGCTTGCGCCCGGATACTGCGTGTAGATCAATGCAGTTCGTATAGTGAACTCAGGGTCTTCAAATCTAGGCATGGATTGATAAGCATTCCAGCCACCAAATAAAGCCAACAATATGAGTATGATACTTAAAACCTGATTTTTAATAAAGTATTCAGCTATGTTCATATTTCAGTTTATTATGATGTTATCTCAAGAAAATGATGTGATTAATAATTCAATCACTGTTGCCTTGTCCATGGACGCACTTCCATTCCATCAGATATTAAAGAAATGCCCGCCGCCACAATCACATCGCCATTTTGCAAGCCACTGATTACTTCTAAATCTTCACCAACACCAGCCTCGATCACAATCATTTTTTTAGAAACTATCATGGTTGAGCTATCAACTAACCACACATATTTTTGATCATCTTCTGCAATAACAGCAGTAAGGGGTACACGAACTGTATCAGTCCTATCATTAATGGTTGAGGGATCATCAAACCAGACTGTTGCATTCATACCCGGTAGAATATTTAAATCTTCAGGCGCCTTAAAACTAAAAGTTGCTTCATAGGTTTGTGTTACGGTATCGGGGCGTAATGAAATTTCTTTGAATGTAGCTGGAATATGTCGACCAGGGGCCGCTTCTAATACGATAAACTCATTTCTCTTTCGGTTATTTTCCTTACTTGCAGTAGCAATGACACTAGCTGGTAAATTTATTTTTGCTTCCAGACCCTTTTTACCCTGTATGACTATCGCTTCCTGCCCCGCCTTTACCAATTCATTCTCCTTTATGTATACAGCTGCAACCACACCTGAAAAAGGTGAAACGAGTATAGTACTTTCAAGTGCTTTATCAGCAGATTTTAATTCGGTTTTACTGATATCAAGCTGTGACTTTCGCTGCTCCAGCTTACTTTTTGAAATGGCATCTTCTTTATACAAATTTACTGCACGTTGATATTCTGAATTAGCATTTTTATATTGCGAAAGAGCAGCATCTAGTTTTGCCTGGTAATCACGTTGATCTAATCGCGCCAACATCTCACCTTTTTCCACCAACTGCAATTCATTGACAAACAACTCTTTTAGTTCACCACTCACCTCAAAAGCCAATGAAGAAGATTCCGCCGCTTCGATAACAGCAGGATAATTTAATAAGTTTTCAGATTTATCAGCGCCGATCGTAATTAGCTTTACCGGCCTAACTTTTTTATTTGCCACATCAACAATGGTAGAATTATCAACTTCGCATGCTGATAGCAAGAAAAACATTAATATATAAAAATATTTCGTTTGCATATTACTCTTTTCCTCGAAATGAATTTATAGGGTATAGAATCTACCTTGTAATTCCTTTATAGAAAGACTTTAACAGTATATAAGAAGGTGTAGTGGTCAAGTCTTTCTGGCCACAGTCTTATAGCCATCCCAGTACTGATTATCAGCGATTCCGGGGACAGTATAGAATGGCACTAAGTTAAGCCTCTCCAGCAAGGTATTTACTACGATGACGGATCTCCTGCATTTCGTGTCTAGGTTTAGTCATTAGTTGATAATTTTTGGGCCTTCGTTTCCTACACCTTGGCTCTCTACGCCCGGGGCGAATGTTTACAATGCTAGCGGCAATACTCTCACAAAGCAATGAAAGTAATCGACGATATTCCTGTGAGCTCATCTCTGATTTCAGTATGGGCTCCCATTGTCTGAGGGTCTGAACAGAGGCTTTGAAGCTGATCTTTCGTACTGAAATATTTGCTTTATCTGCAGCATTCAACATCAATAATCGCAAGCAGTTATAAACGATGAAGTACATCAATAATTCTTTACGAACCATGCTCGGTGATTTACAGCGTAGAATATCCATGCCCATGGTGGTTTTGATGTCACGAAAAAATAGTTCGATATCCCAACGTTGAAAATATAAATCAGCTATTGCTTCTGCACTATAAACTTTTGTGTCTGTTAATGTGGTAATGATGTGAAATGAACGTGTGCGAAAACCAGGTTCTTTTACGCTAACTTTAATTTGTCGCAATACCAGTTTTTCTGGTAATGCTAACCACTCATCTTTGCTATAGCTGAGTCGCTTTGTCCATTTAGGTTTTGGCCAATGAATAAGCAGATCATCCTCACCTAAAATTTGATCAGCATCTTGTGTCGATACAAGCTTTCTTTTTGCTAGTGTGAAGACGGAATCAACCTCTTTATCTGCAAATTTTGATACATCGTAATAGCTACAAAAACCCTTGTCACCAAGGAATATATCTCCCGAGTTAAATGTACCCCACTGTTTGCGCAGCATAAGTAACTCACTGCTTTTTTTATTACCCAGTTCATAGCTAAGTAAAGTACCTGTTTGCAGGTTAAAGCATGCACATATAAATGCTTGTGGAAAACCACAGCCTGGCTTTTGCTGACGATTTTGAGGCCATATCTGCTGGTTTTCGGCTGTATCAGGCATACTAATACCCGTGCCATCAACCACAACAACTCGACGGTTTTCTAAAGTAGAATCTGCTCCTCGTTGTGGCTGCTGTTTTGATGTGTGTGACAAAACTTTTTTCAGGTCGGGTTCTTCTAACTTTTGGCGTGCCTGACAGTAAGCTGAAGTAGATGTTGAAGGTAGTGTCATTGATTGACT
>CAJXZZ010000107.1 GCA_913065105.1 uncultured Gammaproteobacteria bacterium
CAGAACGTAGTCTGGATGTGCAGTATTACCTGTATCACAATGATCAGGTGGGTAAACTTTTTACCGGTTTCTTATGGCAGGCAGCAGAGCGTGGTGTGCGTGTTCGCTTGCTGATTGATGATATGGGGCTGGATGGCCGTGATGAGGGTATTATTGCCCTTGATGCGCATCCTAACATTGAGCTACGTATCTTCAATCCGTTTGATCGTGATATTGGCAGGGGAGTGCAATTTGTTACCGGACTGGGATCGGTGACGCGCCGCATGCACAATAAATCGTTTACCGCCGATAATGTGGTGACTATCTTAGGGGGGCGAAACATTGGTAACGAATATTACGATGCTGACCCTACGCTTGAATTTGCAGATCTCGATGTAATGACAATCGGTGATGTTGTTAAGGATGTATCAAAAAGTTTTGATGCGTACTGGAACAGTTCATTGGCTTATCCGGCAACAACTATTATAAAAAAGCGTCCGTCAGAGGAAGATCTGCAGGAGCGGATAGAATACCTGATGGCATTTATGGAAGAGCAGAAGACTTCTAATTACATGGCAGCATTGCTTAATTCAGACCTGGCTCAGAAAATACGTAATCAAGACGTCACTTATCTTTGGGGTGACGCCACTGTAGTGGTTGATAATGCCGAAAAACTATCCACTTCACGCGATGCGAACGAACTTCACCTGATGACACAACTAGCGCCTTATTTTAATAATATAAAAAAAGAGCTAATAATTATCTCCCCCTATTTTGTACCGGGTGATGAAGGCGTTGAGTTTTTCAAAACGCTAACAGACAAAGGCATACGTGTAAAAATCCTGACCAACTCATTATCATCAAACGATGTGGCTGTAGTGCATGCAGGTTATTCGAATTACCGAAAAGCCTTGCTGCGAAATGGTGTCGAACTGTATGAGATGAATAAAAAACTGACCCGTGCACAACGTAAGGAAAAGAAAGGTGAGGGCGGTTCATCTAAAGCCAGTCTACACGCAAAAGTATTTGTACTCGATCGCAAGCAGGTATTTATCGGTTCGCTTAATCTCGATCCCAGGTCATTCTATGAGAACTCGGAAATCGGCCTGGTAATTGATTCAACCGAAATTGCACAGGGCATGGCTAAAAATTTTGATGCGGACATTGATAAGCAAACATTCACCCTGGAATTGAAAATAGATGAAGATGGATATGAAGAACTTCTATGGCACGGCTATGAAGATGGTGAGCCGGTAACATTCGACGTTGATCCTTACACCGGTTTCTGGCGTCGGTTCGGTGTTGGTTTTATGAGCATATTGCCGATCGAGTCGCAACTATAAAAGTTTTTCGTGTAAGAGTGTTATTTATAATAAAGTGTAGTTATCAAGAGATGAAAAAATTATTAGGTGTATTTATATGTTAAAAGTATTATGTTCGTTTTCTCTAGTCTCACTAAGCTTATTGGCTCTCGGTTGCGCAACGACAAGCACTGAAAAAAATAATTTAAACGAACCGGGCGCATTAGATGTAATTATATGCGAAGAGCCAAGGCCTCAAATTTGCACCAGCGAATACAATCCAGTGTGTGCAACTTTACAGGATGGTAGTACTAAAACTAGCTCTACAGGTTGTACTTCGTGTTCGGACCAGGAAGTAGTGGGATATAAGATGGGTGCGTGTGGAATCGTTTCTATAGATTAATAGCATTTTAAAATTTATTATTGGTAATGAAAAAACATGAAACCTGTTACTAAAAAAAATAATTTTTTTTATTTAACCATCGGTATGGTTTTGCTGCTTTTCGTGAGCGCGATGGTAGACCAGTTTCCTGGTACGCTAGGCCACCAGCTTATCCTGGCATTCTCGGTCATTAATATAGCGGTTGGGCTTTACGGGTTTAAGTCAGGATATACATTTTTTCGTACGGGCCCTGGTCGTGCGATAGTGATTGTTTTTATTGTTGCTATTGGCGCGTTAATGGAGTGGTTGCAGTTATATTATATCCATCTCTTAATGTTATTCTGTTTTTATGTATGGGCAGTCTGGCTGGCCATGAGACAAGTGTTGTTCTCAGGCACTATTAGCATCAATGAGATCGTCGGAGCGATATGTATCTATCTGTTGATGGGACTTATCTGGACATTGATGTACCTGTTTCTGGCCCAGGCCATTCCGGGAGCATTCAATGGGATTGAGCAACTGGTCTGGTATGATAATTTTGCCAATATTGCTTATTATAGTTTTGTTACCTTAACGACCTTGGGTTATGGTGATATTAGCCCGGTAGCGCCAGTCGCACGGTTTTTAGTTTATATGGAAGCAGTCGTCGGCGTGTTCTATATGGCGATGTTAGTTGCTAGTTTGATTGGTGTAGGTATTAGTGACGCGCAAAAAAAAACTAATTAGGCATTAATTAAAGCCTGTTTTTGCGAGGTGTTATGACGAAGTCTAAACGAATAGCCGCAATCGACTGGATGCGCGGATTTGTCATGATACTCATGGTGGTCGACCATGTCTCGATGGCCTACAACGCACAGCATAACTCTTCAGATTCGGCGGCTCTATATGTAACAGGTTCTCCTTTACCTGACCTGGAATTTTTTACTCGCTGGATCAGTCATCTGTGTGCACCAGTATTCGTATTTTTAGCGGGTACAGCCCTGGCTATCAGTGTCGAACGAAAAGTTTCCAGGGGTGTCGATAGCTGGCAGATCGATAAAGACATCTTGCTGCGCGGCGCATTCATCGCCTTGCTTGATCCCACCATCATCTCATTGTTCTCAGGGCGGATGACCATACAGGTTTTATATGCCATCGGTGTAGCAATGATGTGCATGGCATTGTTTCGTCGTTTCTCCAGTACGGTATTGATACTGTGTGCATTGGCCTGGATTGGTCTAGGCGAAATGCTTACCGCAATGGTATGGCCGCCGCAGGATAATATCGAATCTATAATTGCGGCTTTACTGGTTTCAACCTATGCGACATCAACCATGGTCATCAAATATCCTTTATTGCCGTGGTTGGCAATGATGATACTGGGCTGGGTGTTCGGTCGTTACCTGCTGTCGTATAAAGACGGTGATACGAAAATTGGACCGATCACTTTACTGTTAACTCTGGGAGTAAGCGCGTTGCTAGCATTTGCCTTTATCCGTTATAACAACGGTTACGGCAACATGTTTTTATACCGTGAAGATACTAGCTGGCAGCACTGGTTACACGTCAGCAAGTATCCGCCGTCTGCTGCATTCACATTTCTTGAGTTAGGAATAATGTCAGTCATCATGGCAATGATGATATGGGTAGAACGATTAATCGGTGATCGTCCTGACGGTGTATTACTGGTGTTTGGACAAACCGCGATGATGTTTTATCTGGTGCATCGTTTGATTCTCGAAGGCACTGCAACCCATGCAGGGCAACGGCATTTTGCTGACCTGGATACAACTTTTTTAATAAGTATCGTTATGCTGGTTTTACTTTACCCATTTTGTTTATGGTATCGAAGCTACAAGGCAAAACATGCTCACTCGATATGGTTGCGTTATTTATAGTAAATGCAGAACAAAAAATACCTGTTGCTTATATTCTTGTCATCCTGTGTCTTTGCGCAGCAGGGTGAGAGTCAGTCAGTTCCTGTAGAAAAATCAAACGTCGATCTAAAAGAACAAGTTAAATCTCGTTCAGGTTATGAGGTTGACAACATAGGCTATGGTGGTAGTACGTCCGTTGGCAAACAGTTATACCTGGATAATCTGTATATTCCTGATGCTTTACGTTTCCCAGAGTTCGATAAATCTATCCAGCCTTATTACGAATGGAAAAGAAAAATACGTGAGCAGCATAATTTTCAGTTTGGTCAGGATTACACCTCACTCTATCAAAGGGCGAGCGATTCACTGACTGATACTGACAGTGCTTCTGCTGGAGTCTATCGATTTTATGGGCGCTGGTTAGCGGTAGGAAAAGAAGGTAAAAACGACGGTGCTCTGGTTTTCAAGATTGAGCATTCACACAAATACGGTGCAGTTTCGCCTGACGATCTTAATAATTATCTGGGTTACCTCGGTTCGACTGGTTACCTGTATTCTGATCTGGACTGGGTGTTGAACGATTTTAACTGGCAGCAAAAGTTTGATGACGATAGAGGTGGTTTTGTTATCGGTCGTGCCGACCCAAATGATTATATGGATGTGGTTGATTATGCAAACCCATTTACAACTTTTCAAAATCAGAATATCCTGGAGAACCGCAGTATCGCCATACCGGATACAGGTTTTACCGCAGGAATTGGATACGCTATTGATGATCAGTGGTATTTAAAACTCGCTACCCATGATGCTAATGGCTCACTGGATGATCCGGGTTTTTTTGATCAGGGCGCAGAATTTTTTAGCTTTGTAGAATTTGGCTGGACACCCGCAATTGATGATAGGGATTTAAAAGATGTACATATTACTCTCTGGCACGTCGATCAGCGTGTAAATGAAAATATACCGGAAGGTGACGGTGTTGCTTTTGGTGGAAGCTGGTCATTTGATAAGGAATGGATCATATTCGGTCGTACCGGCCAGTCTCGCGGTAAAGCATCGATCATGAAACGTTCTACTACGGTAGGTGTAAGCCATATCTGGAAAGCTTACCTGGATGTGTTCGGTCTTGCAGTTAATTACTCAGAGCCGGTCAATGAGAAATTGAGAGAGCAAACGACTGTGGAGACCTTTCTGAAGGTCAAGCTGGCACAGAATATAGCGATAACACCTTCATTTCAATGGCTGATTAATCCGGCGTTGAACCCGCAACAGGATCATATTCAGATCTATGGTCTGCGAATCAGGATTAATTTATAGTGAGCGAATTGGTATAAAATACACGTTCATAACAACACTTAATAAATCTATTTGCTGGAAAACACTATGAGAATATTTACAAAAGCCACGTTAAACTTTATCTGCACCCTTATGCTCGTCGGCTCGGTGCATGCTGAAGACGCCCCTCTAAAAGGCATCAAACTTGGGTTCGGATTTGATCGCGGTTTTGGTGTTGTTGGCGCCATGGGTAAACTCAATGGCTTTATCGGAAATGATGGAGCTTCTGTTGATTACATCTTCACGAAAGATACTTTGAAAATAGAGGTTGACGCTCCGGTATACTGGTATGTTGGTGCGGGTGGTTATGGTGATTGGGATGGTGATCTTGGTGTGCGTCTTCCTGTAGGTGCAGAAGTGTACTTTGCTAAGAACCTGGATGCCTACGCTCAGATCATGCCGCGTTTACGTGTTAATAATGATGCAAAGTTTGGTTTAGATATTGGTATCGGTGTACGTTACCAGTTCTAAATTCTGTATTATCTGGTTTTTATAAATCCATGCATATTAAAATGAAATGAGACACAAACTCCCCATATCAATTTTTATCTTTTCATCTTTGTGTTCTTCAATGGTTCTCGCTGAATCAACTAATGAAACGGATTCGTCTGCAGCTGAAGCGAAAGACGCTGCAGAGTCACAGGCTATCATCGAACAGACGATGGGCGCCGAGGCGGACGCTAAGTCTCCCGCTTCGAATGAGTCGGCTAAACCTGATACTGAAGAAAAACCTAAGGCATGGATTCCTTCAGCTGTTAAATATGACTGGGTTCAGCTTACCTCCAATGAATGGCTCAAAGGTAATATAAAGGGTATGTATAAAGACAGCCTTGAGTTTGACAGTGACAAGCTGGATCTGCTGGATATTGATTGGAAAGATGTAAAAATTCTGCGTAGTCATCGTGTTAATAACGTCAATATAGATGGCATTGGTGCAACCTCAGGCATACTGGAAATAACCGATGATAGCGTTCATCTAATTAATGATTATGAAGATAAAGAATATAATCGTTCAAAATTAATTTCATTTGCACCCGGTGGAAAAAGAGAACGTGATCTTTGGGGGGTAAAAGCGACACTGGGTATAGATATTAAGCAGGGTAATACCGACCAGTTAGATTACACAGCAAAGCTTAATATGAAAAGACGTGCTTCAACCACACGTTTTTTATTGGACTATATCGGTAATATATCAAAAACCAATGGCGGTGATGGCAGCCTGATCGAAACGATAAACAATCATCGTGTGAATGCCAGTTATGATTATTATAAAACCCGTCACTTTTTTTATACTCCAGTATTTGTTGAGCTTTATAGTGATCCATTTACAAATATTGATTTAAAAACAACATTAGGTGCAGGTGTCGGTTATACCGTGATCGATGATGGCAGGACTGAGCTGTCATTTTCCGGTGGCCCGGCTTTTGTGAAAACAGATTTTGATTCTGTTGCAGAAGGTGAGAATACGAGTGAATCAACACCGGCAGCAGTATTTAAAACTAGCTATGATCTCGAACTGACAAAAGCATTAGACTTTATTGCCAGATACAATATCCAGGTCGGCAATCAGGCGTCTGGTGGTTATACGCACCATATTATCCTGACGGTAGACAGTGAAATAATCGGTGCGTTGGATCTTGATGTCTCATTCATCTGGGATAGAACCAGTAATCCAACTGAAGCGTCAGATGGGACAACGCCGGTTCCGGATGATTATCGTGTGACGTTTGGCATTAGTTATACTTACTAAACAAAGTTGGCAGTCGTCAGTAGGCAGTTTGCAGTTAGAAGCAATAAAAATTACTAGAAGCTAATTAAAGGTCCGTCATGCTGGCATGTTTCTAGCCGCAATGACGGTAACAATAATAAAAACAGGGGAATAACTATGAACAGTTCCGAATTCACTCGAAATACCATCGAAGCCGCTGTAAGACTCGGTTTATTGCTGTTGCTCGCCGCCTGGTGTTTTCAAATCATCACTCCGTTTATTGTGCCAGTAATATGGGGGGTTATCATTGCTGTGGCGATCTACCCATTGTTTATAAAACTTAAGTCTGCAATGGGCGATAGAAATAAGTCAGCCGCTACGGTTTATACATTGATCGCATTGGCATTCTTAATTACACCAACGATAATGATCTCTGATTCAATTATCGTATCCTCAGAAAAAATTGCTGAAAAATATGAGGCAGGTGAACTGCATATACCGCCACCTAGTGACAGTGTTAATGAGTGGCCCCTGATCGGTGAAGAAGTTTACTCGGTGTGGTCTCAGTCTTCTGAAAACCTGGAAGATACATTGAAGAAATATGATTCAGAAACTAAAAAAATTGGTAAAGCCTTCGTTTCAGGTGCGGCAGGTGCGGCGGGTATAATTTTACAGTTTGTACTGTCGATAATTATTTCAGGGATTCTGGTAGCAAATGCTGTCGGTGCTTATGACATTACCATCAAAATATTCACCCGCCTGACCAATGAGGCCTCGGGTAAAATTTATGCTGATCTGTCAAAAGCGACCATACGCAGCGTAGCGCAAGGCGTGTTAGGTGTTGCTATTATTCAGGCGGTGTTGTCAGCACTGGGCATGATGGTGATGGATGTGCCGGCATGGGGTTTGTGGACACTTGCCGTTTTGGTCGTCGCGATTGCGCAGATACCACCTATAGTGATACTGGGTTTTGTTAGTGTCTACGTGTTCTCAGTCGCAGAAACTACGCCAGCAGTTATATTTCTTATCTACTGTATCATCGTTAGCAGCAGTGATGGATTTCTTAAACCACTATTTCTCGGTCGTGGAATGTCGACGCCGATGCTGGTGATCCTGCTCGGCGCAATCGGCGGCATGATGATGTCGGGTATCATCGGTTTATTTGTCGGTGCTATTGTCCTTGCGCTGGGTTATGAGTTGTTTATGGCGTGGCTTGATAAAACAGAAGTGGCCAGTTAATAGTCGGCAGTAATAACTATAGTATTCCGCCGTGCCTCGCAATGACAACTTATGAAAACGTTTTGGAAAAATTATGTCAGACAAAGAAGCATCACAAGTAGAAATAAATGACCCGGTTAAACGTATAACACGCATAGCCTTAATCGTTATCGCTATCATGTTCGTCTGGTACGTGGTGGCCGATCGGCTGGCACCATGGACAGATCAGGCACGTGTGCAGGCTTATATCGTGCCGATTGTTTCGCAGGTTGCAGGACGCGTAATCGAAGTTAATGTCGGCAAAGATCAGGAAGTGCAGCAGGGTGATGTGCTATTAAAGATTGATCCATCTGACTATCAGCTGGCGGTAGATAATGCTGAGACAAATTTAGAAATAGCCGGTCAGGATATCGGCGCTAGCACTGCATCTGTCAGTACTGCACAGGCAAAAGTGGTCGAAGCGCAGGCAAACGTCGATCATCTGAAAGCTCAGGGCAAACGTGTATTTGAACTTGAAGAGCAGCAGATTTACTCAAGAGCACGGGGCGATCAGGCGAGATCTGCGATAGTCAAAGCAGATGCGCAGTTAGTTAGTGCTAATGCTGAGCTTGAGAAAGCGAAACAGATGCTCGGTGCGAAAGGCAGTGAGAACCCAAAGATTCGTTCTGCTATCGCACATCTTAAAAAAGCGCAGATTGATTTATCACGAACGACTATCCTGGCACCATCACATGGCGGTATCACAAATCTGAAGATTGATGTCGGACATTACGCCAGTGTCGGTGCACCGTTGATGACATTTATCGAAATCGATAATGTCTGGATAAAAGCCAATCTTCGCGAGAACAGTATCGCCAATATAGAGACTGGAACACCCGTCGATTTCATTCTTGATTCAACACCGGGCAGCGTTTTTCATGGCACGGTCAGTAGCATGGGATTTGCAGTGAGTCACGAAAAAGGCGGTGCCATCGGTGATCTTGAAACCATCGAAAGTAGTGCCGGTTGGTTACGAGATGCGCAGCGTTTCCCGGTTTATGTGACCTTTGATGTTGAAAGCACAAAAGGTTTGCTTCGTTTGGGCGGGCAGGCGGATGTACAGTTTTATTCTACTGAGAACTGGTTGATCAACTCGATGGGCTGGATCTGGATACGGATGTTGAGTTTGTTTTCGTATGTTTATTGATTATAAAAATTTGCCGCGAAGGACGCAAAGATCGCAAATGTGTACGAGCAAAAAATTTGCGTGCAATATTCTAAATATAGTAGTGTGTAATATCTTAGAT
>CAJXZZ010000108.1 GCA_913065105.1 uncultured Gammaproteobacteria bacterium
TTATCTCTCATAAACACGACGATTGTTTCGTCTTACAGTCCATGCTTCTCAATTGCGTCCAATACTCGACCGGTGTTGTGGTCGAGCTCCATCAGGCTGTCGCCGTAATCCCCTATGCGAGAGGCGCCTTCGAATTCCGGCGACGTGTAATTTGGATAGTGCGGTCGCGTCCATGCAACGAACAGGAAGAATGGCTTGTCACCGTCGGCGTGCTGCTCGATGAAGTCAACGGACATGTCCGCCAATTCCACATCGATCTGGCGGCGAGTTTCGAAGTTGTAGGGCTTGACACTTTCTACCTTGCCACCCGCTTTACCACGGATTATCGATGGCACTGAGAACCCATCCGGGAGCGGCGCCTTATTCTCAGTACTCGTCGGTATATAAAGTGTCTCATCGGTCGTATTGGGTATTCCGTAGAACTCATCGAACCCTTGGTTGTGTGGCAGGCTTGCGGACTCCGCCCCGAGGTGCCACTTTCCGTAGTAGGCTGTATCGTAGCCGACTGTCTTCATGAGCTCAGCCATCGTCACCTCTTCGGCAGCGAGGGTGTTTGGTGTCCCGGGAACGATCACGAGCGAAAGACCCGAACGTATAGAGTATCTGCCAGTCATGGTGGCTGCCCGTGAAGGAGTACAGCCGGGTTCGACCAGGAACTGGGTAAGCCGCAGTCCTTCCTGGGCAAGACTGTCGATTCTGGGGGTCGGCGCACCACGCAGTTCACCGCCACCGTAAACACCCACATCGCCATAGCCAAGATTGTCGGCCATCATGAATACAATGTTGGGCTTTCCCTGCGCAGCCGCAGTGTCGGCAATCACGCTCGCCACGAGAAACAGAGAAACAAAGCCAAGCTTTCGAGAGAACATGCTTTTCCACCCCTTCAATTGTTTCCGCCAAATCGTAAACAATAATAACAGACAGAAGCGACACCAGAAAGCGTTGATTAGGCTACGAGTATTGTCGTGTCGAATGACCGTTATGGGTCGTTAACAGACACTCAGATTGAGAACAGTGACACAGAATCCCTTAATACCTATATTCCTATGAATAATCTAGATAGACAACACACTACCGAGTATCCTGATACTCGAATATAGTGCTAGGGGACACTCTAAAAAACGAAGGTGGCGGGATATGTGGGGTTGAGCAGGTTATTGTGGGGACCCTTTCAGTGTAGTGGTGTCATTACCAAGGGAAACTTGATCTGACAGACTACAAAATAGTTCCGTACTATATTTTACAAATTAGCATGAAGATGAAGGTCTCAAAACAATCATTAAGCCGACGCTCAGAGATTAAGAGTGACATAGCAAAACCGGCCAAAAACGGACAGTCAATAAAAAACGGCAGCCATAAAGACTGCCGCTTCTTGGATAGTTATGTTTGTTACTAACTATCTAAAATATTTATACTATTCGTAATATAAATATTCATACGGTGCATAAATTAATTTCGGCAACAGTTTTGTATCGACAGGTAATTCCTGGTAACCAGACCAGCCATCTAAATCGCCAGCATCACCATCTACGCCGTCATTATTAAGGTCAAGTGTATTTCCAGCAGTATCTACTTTTGTCCTTCCAACAAAGCCCTGCCAAATATTTCTTACATTTGTGTAACCTGCATCTGCAAGCAGGTTTGCTGCCAGTACACTTCTAAAGCCTGTTCGACACATTGTAAGTATCGGTGTGCTTGTGTCCGGATACGCAGCCAAAACATCATTCACGTATTGCGCTGGGTCTTGACCTATATAACCTGGATCAGGTACGACAATTCCGTCCACCACCATCGTTGGCCTTTTGTGAATATGCGGAAATGGAATGTTCGACGACTTTGGCGCATGACCTGCTCCATATTCTTCAACAGTCCGCACATCAATGATTACCGCGTTAGCAAATTCAGATTTTCCTACATTGCCCCGGTCGTGATTTGTAAGCATGTAGGCTTTTGCTGCGCTAACCTCTGAGTGGTAATTACGAGGAAGGTCATAACGATTACCTTCTGCATAGACGTTGAGGGAAACGGTAAGTGCAACTAATGCGCACCCTTTAACTAAAAACTTTAATTTACAAATATTCATCGTTTACTCCAGTTTTTGTTCTCATTATGTATTTAAATACAGTATCTATCATGCAGAAATTTAGGCATCTGTTAATAAAGCTGTGGTTTTGTACAGCACTCACCGCCCTAGATTTCTATGAAGGCAAATAGAGGGGTTACCATCCAGAATTTCTATTAAGGCAAATACAGGAGGGGGGGTAAGAATCATTACTAAAACATTAAAAACAGATTTAATCTATAAGGTATACACTGTAATCTGTTATGGGAAAGGACTACTTACACAGAAATATGCTATCTGAACGGCTGTAATGGGTCGACAAGAGACATTCAGACAATCAAGACTGGCTAAATAATTCAATGGTCCGCTTACGGCAGTGAATTCAACTGATTGGTGCAACACTTTTCTTTTTTTTGATAAACCGAATTAATCCCCAGAAAAAAAGAATAAAAAACCCGGTAGAAAAACCACTTTTCAAGACGGTAAATAAACTGGCTAATTCGACGACATTTAATGATACATCAGGGTATGACGTGAGCATTACTACGATAAACACATTCTCAATATAATCAAACAGTCCAGCTAACATCGGGACGAGTGAAAAATAAAATATCCTGGAGCCAGGCTCCGCCCCTTTACTGAACAGCCATGTTAATAAAAGAGAATAAGTGATGGCAAACAATCCAGGATAAAGAAAATCTAATGGTAACTGTAAAGTCAGGTAAGCAGCTCTTCCCTCTGGGCCTAATGCCTCAAGCAGTGATGCAGCGTAATCAGGTGTATAACCAGTCGGCGACAGGTCAAACAAAATCATATCAGGCGCAAAAGAAATAACGGCTGGAATTGAGTAAAGCAACATTGTCAGATAAACAGCCATTGTCACTATGAATAACACCGACACCACTTTCCCTGTCGCATACTTTTGCAGTAAACGGATTAACTTTTCCATGTAGTTTCCCTTTTTTTCAAACTGAATTTTGATGGTTGGCAGTCACTTTGTTTTCCACTGCCCGACTAGTCCTGTGTCACAGCAAGCCGTTCCATCTCCATTTCCTTATCATAGTCCTGCGCAATCAGTGTATACATTACCGGCACAACAAACAGAGTGAAAAGTGTACCCACACTTAAACCCACGGTGATCACCAGTCCGATATTATTACGTGATACTGCGCCCGCCCCAGATGCTAACACTAGCGGCATAACACCCAGCACCATAGCCGCGGTAGTCATCAGGATTGGCCGCAGGCGAAGTGCGGCGGCTTCTTTCACTGCGGTGATTTTATCTCTGCCCTGACGCTGCAGCTGGTTAGAAAATTCAACGATTAATATGCCGTGTTTTGATATCAATCCAATCAGCGTTATCAGGCCCACCTGGGAATAGATATTCAAAGTAGCATAACCCAGAAACAACGGAATCATGGCGCCAAAGATAGACAGCGGCACGGTGACCAACACCACAAAAGGATCACGGAAACTTTCAAATTGTGCCGCCAGCACCAGGTAGATAACCACCAGTGCCAGCACAAAAGTCACCATCAACGCCGAACCTTCTTTTTCAAACTGTCGGCTCTGACCGCCGAAATCGTGCATGAACCCCTGGGGGGCAACCTCGCGCAGGGTTTCACTTAAAAAAACATGGGCGTCGGCAATGGTAGCAACACCGGGCATGGGTATCGCTTCTATGGTCGCCGAGTTGAGTTGCTGGAACTGGGTCAGTTCATTGGGCACCACTTCCTGTGATATTTTCACTACGCTTGATAGTGGCACCTGCTGCCCGTTCTGGGTGCGCACATAGAGCTGGTCAATCGCTTCTTTAGTTTGCTGAAAACTTTTATCGACCTGCGGCACCACTTCATAACTGCGCCCCTGCATGTCAAAATAATTACTACGAAAGTCACCCAGTTGCGTCGCCAGCACGCCACCGATATCACGCATGCTGATACCTAGCTGTCCAGCTTTGGCACGATCAATCAAAACATGCACCTGCGGCTTGTTTATCCTCAGGGTATTATTCATCATCATGAACAGTCCGCTCGCCATGGCTTTTTGTTTTAGCTGTTCCGTCACTTCAAACAGCGTGTTGTAATCACTGGTGGTGGTGACAACAAAATTAACCGGCATGCCCATCGGTGTGCCCGGTAATGATGGCGGGTTGATGGCGAACACATTCATACCGGCGATACCTGATAGCTCACCCTGCAACTGAGGCTGCAGATCCATCTGGCTGCGTTCACGCTGGCTCCACGGTGTTAATACCATGCCAGCCATCACCATATTTTCCACCGGCATACCGGCTATAACAAACGTCTGATCGTATTCCGGGTAGGCACTCAGAATGTCTTCGATCTGTTCGGCATAGGTCTGTACATATTGCACACTGGCGTTGTCCGGCGCTATGCCCATGGTCAGAATAAAACCCTGGTCCTCCACCGGTGCCAGTTCTGACTGTGTCATCGTAAACATTGCGCCAATCGCTAACAGGACAATCGCCGCGCCAATGACTATCGCAACACGGTAATAAGTCAGTGTACTATCGAGTAAACGGGAATAAACATCTTTCAGATTATTAAAAATTTTATCGACCGTCACGACCATCGGCGTTTCCAACGCCTGCTTATTGAGCAGCTTGCCACTCATTAGAGGCGACAGGGTCAATGCAATCATTCCGGAAATTAATACCGCACCAGCCAGGGTAAAAGCAAACTCACTGAACAGTGTTCCGGTCAGGCCACCCATAAATCCGATCGGTGCGTATACTGCGGCCAGAGTGATGGTCATAGCAATGATCGGCATGGCGATTTCGCGTGCGCCGATGACTGCTGCACGCATAGGCTCGATACCTTCTTCGATATGACGGTGAACATTTTCCACCACCACGATAGCGTCATCCACCACCAGTGATATCGCCATTACCATCGCGAGCAAGGTCAGCAGGTTGATGCTGTACCCCATCATTAACATGAACAGTGCGACACCGATTAATGACAACGGTATAGTGACAACGGGAACCAGTACCGAGCGCGGTGAGCCTAAAAACAGGAACACCACCAGCACCACGATCATGGTTGCTTCGACTAATGTTTTTATTACTTCGGTAATCGACTCCTCGATAAACATAGTGGTGTCGTAAGCCAGGTACTGATGTAAATCCGAAGGTAGATCATTAGCGATTTCGGGCAGCAGCTTTTTAACGCCATCGGCAACATCCAGCGGATTGGCACTAGGCACAGTCTGTATACCCAGATAAACCGCTGGATTACTTTGATAACTCACGATCTGGCGTTCTGTATTAGCGGCAAGTTCGACGCGCGCGATATCACTCAGCCGGACAACGCGCTGACCATCACTACTGAGAGTAATGGCGGCAAAGGCATCTACATCCTGCAGAGAAGTGCTGGCACGGATCGAGGTGACGGTATAACTGTTGCGCAGCTCACCTGCGGCTGACTGAAAATTATTGGCCAGCAGTGCATCGTTTACCTGGCCAGCGCTGACATCAAAAGCACGCATTTTTACCGGGTCGAGAAAAACACGCATGGCATATTCTTTACCACCAAAAAGCGCGGCTCTGGACAAACCCTGAACTTCTGCCAGTTTCGGTTGCACCACACGACGAAGATAATCGGTAATCTGGGTTTCGCTCATGCGGCTACTCTGATAAGCGATATACATGATGGCATCGTTGCCGGCGCTGGCCTTGGTGATAATAGGATCGCTGATATCCTGCGGCAGACGCCCCTGCACTTCGTTGATCTTGCTGAGCATCTCGGCCATGGCGATGTTCACGTCGTAACCCAGCACCAGAAAGACTTCGATCATGGAAATACCGGCACGTGAACTGGCCTTGATGTAATCGATGCCTTCGACGCTGGTAATGGTTTCCTGTATCGGTGTAGTGATAAAGCCTTTCACCAGTTCGGCATCGGCGCCGGGGTAAGCGGTGGTTATGGTTAACTGACCGATTTCCATTTCAGGATACTGGCGCACCTGCAGATCATCCAGCGCACGTAAACCAAACACCAGCAATAGCAGGCTAAGGACGACGGCAAAAACAGGCCGTCGAATAAAAAAATCAGTGAATCTCATTATTCGCTGCCTTCAACGGTTTCCTTCAGTCGCGTTTGCTCAACGATAGTTACCGGACTATTGTTCGCCAGTTTACCCACGCCAGCCTGTACTACCTGTTCACCGCCACTCAAGCCCGAACGAATGGCCACCAGGTCACCGCGCTGCTCACCGATAGTAATCTGCACGCGGCGCGCCATCATGTCACCCGCATCATTCTTTTCGACGACAAACAAGGCATCACCAAAAGAACTGTAGACGATCGATGTGGCCGGCACGACGACACGCTCAGCTGACTGATTAAGCATCAGATCGATATCCGCATACATGCCCGGGCGTAACAGACCATCCTCATTGTTCAGCTCTGCGCGCACACTGATATTGCGAGTGGCTTCATCAACCTTGGCATCAAGTGCTTTTACTTTGCCAACAAAATTTCTATTCTCATAAGCGCTGACACGTAACCTGACCTCAAGTCCCTCGGTAATGTCAGGCAAATGTTTTTCCGGAACGGCAAAATCGCTATACAAGATAGTGTAGTCCTGCAGGCTTACCAGCATCGTACCGGGAGGTAGGTATTGCCCGGTACTAACATGCCTTATGCCCAGGACACCAGCAAAGGGAGCACGGATTGATTTTTTCGCAATGCGCGCTCTTGTCTGACTTACATTCGCCTGTGCGACCTGTAAATTGGAATAAGCATTATCGTATTCTGTTTCAGAAATCGATTTTTTCTTCCACATATCCTCATTACGTTTGAACAAAGTACGGGCAAGTTTCTCCTGCGCCTTGAAGCTGATCAGGTCTGCCTGCTCGACATCATCATTTAGTGACACCAGCAGATCACCCTGCTTTACTTGCTGCCCGGACTCGATGTGAATTTTTTCGATAATACCTTCTACTTCATTACTGACATCGATACCCTCTCGAGCCGTCAATGTACCTACGGCAGAGACACGTGGCTGCCATAGTGTTTTTAACGCCGGGACTACTTCCACAGTACTTGGCGGAGGTGCATTGGCTGCCATCATTGCCATGCCCTGCTGGATTTGTTGATACTTGATGAAACCTAAACCTGCAATCACCAGCAGAAGCAAAAAGATAAAAATCGTCGTACGTTTGAACATAGGTCTGTTCCCGGATACCTTCGTTTAAGGCGGTTCATCTAGCATTCGCCAGGTTGGTCTTGCGCATTAACAATGCACAATAATGTTCACAAGTTTATTCTTGGCCATTGAAAAAGTAAACTACTTAGTGTACTTTAATTAGAATCAATCAATTGTTAATTTTAAAAAATATGAACGCTGAAAAAAAGCTTACCGAACTCAAACGTGAAGACATCATCGAAGCGGCGGTGAACGAATTCAAAACAAACGGATTCAGAGCCACTAGCATGGACCGTATTGCCGCCACCGCACGGGTGTCGAAACGCACTGTATACAATCACTATGCCAGCAAAGAAATATTATTTCAGGCGATTACCCAGGAGCTGTGTGACCGTGTTATGCAGGTATCAGAACACCCATACGATCCAGAGATACCAGTAAAAATTCAGTTACATGATATTGCAGAACAGGAAATAGCGTTGCTAACCTCTGCAGAATTCCTCGACATGGTAAAGATGATAACGTCAGAATCGTTGGCCTCGCCTGAATTGACCAAAACCAATTTTGAAAGTTTTCAGGACTATAACATCGGTATGGTTGAATGGATAAAAAGTGCCAGCGGCGACGGCAAGCTATCGGTGACCGATCCCGTCAGGGCGAGCAAGCAGTTTCTGGCATTGATCGAAACCTTTGCCTTGTGGCCACAATTATATGGAGTCAAACCTGTGCCCGAGAAAAAACAGCAAAAAACCATTATTGATTCTGCTGTCGAGATGTTCCTGTGCACTTATGGTGTTTCCAAATAGTTCGAGCCATCTTTTTTAGGCCCGTAAATATATTGTGTAAGCCAGACATTCATAAATTAAGCACCAGCTAAAAATCGGTTCTCTGCCTGGCAAAAAACACGCACTACGCACTAACCATAAACAAAGCCTGTACAATAGAAATATGACACAAACAATACTCTCATCACTGCTCGATGATGATAAAAAATACGTCTGGCACCCCTACAGCTCCATAGTTTCAGACACTCCCATTTTTCCGATTGAATCCGCCAACGGCGTATATCTCACCCTGGAAAATGGTGATCAGCTAATCGATGGTATGTCATCCTGGTGGTGTGCAATACACGGCTACAACGTGCCCGCATTAAATGAAGCCATAAAAAACCAGTTAGATAAGATGGCGCATGTCATGTTTGGCGGCCTCACCCATACGCCTGCCGTTGCGCTCTGTAAAAAACTCGTCGAAATCACACCTGATAACCTTGATAGCGTTTTTCTTGCAGATTCTGGCTCAGTATCTGTCGAAATAGCCATGAAAATGGCCATCCAGTACTGGCAGGCTAAACAACAACCTGAAAAGACAAAATTCATCAGTCTAAGAAATGGTTACCACGGTGACACCATCGGCGCGATGTCTGTCTGTGACCCGGTTACCGGCATGCATACTTTGTTTAACGATATCCTGGCAAAAAACTTTTTTATCCCATCGCCAGAATGCAAATTTGGTGAACCTTGCCAGACAGAACATATTGAAAATCTAAACACGACATTAGAGACACATCATGCATCGGTCGCCGCACTTATCCTGGAGCCCATCATC
>CAJXZZ010000109.1 GCA_913065105.1 uncultured Gammaproteobacteria bacterium
TGGCTGATACTGGCAGTAACCATGAAAAAACCATTATATTTAACGACTTACCTGATCAATGTGAATGATGTCAGCGTTGAGCAATTACTGGCTGTTGAAGGGGTTGTCGAAGCAACACTAATCGATGATGAAAAAGAGTCGGGGCAAGTTGCCTATTTAAAAGTGAAAAAACGTATCCTTGATGAAGAAAAATTGCTATCGTTAGCGACTTCTGATTGAGCTGTCTGGCAGTAGCAAACAGATAATGTAGTAAACCATAAGTAAATAATACGACGATAAATATAAGGTGAAAAAAACATGGCACAACGTGGCGTAAACAAAGTAATTCTACTCGGTAATCTGGGCAAAGACCCAGAAGTAAAATACATGCCAAATGGCAATGCAGTAGCAAATATAACACTGGCTACTTCAGAAACATGGAACGATAAAAGTTCTGGTGAAAAGAAAGAAAAAACAGAATGGCATCGTGTTGTATTCTTCGGAAAACTGGCAGAAATTGTGGGCCAGTATCTTAAGAAAGGCTCAAAAGTCTACATTGAAGGCAAACTGCAAACCCGTAAATGGCAGGGGCAGGATGGACAGGATCGATATACGACAGAAGTCGTGGTCGATATCGGTGGCACTATGCAGATGTTGGACGGTCGTGGTGATGCCGGTGGTTTTGCACCTGCACAATCAGCTCAACAACAATCTGCACCAGCGAAGCAACAGGCTGCACCAGCGATGGTAGATGATGGTTTTGATGATGATATTCCATTTTAAACAGCAGTGGAAATAGTTTTGCGAAAAATAAAAAAGCTCCTAATAATAGGAGCTTTTTTATTTTATAGGGCATATTATCTGGTTCTTGGTAGTGTGGGGCCCATAGGCCACACTATTTACTATAGATAAATAGATTGGATTAAGGATGCTGTATTGATGTTGATAGATACGAAGCTTGCTGATAACAGGTTGCAGATTAATGCCGGGTTTTTACTGATCACAGTATTTGTCACCGGTGCCAGTATTTTAATTATTGAGCTCATCGGTACTCGGGTACTGGCACCATATTTTGGCAGTGGAATTTATACCTGGAGCGCTCTTATTGCAGTGACCCTTGCCGCACTCTCACTTGGTTATGTGCTTGGTGGAAAATTTGCGGATAACTATCCAAACCCCAGTTTGCTTTATTTTCTATGTCTCATCGCCGGTCTATGGACAGCGTTAACACCCGCACTCGCTACTCTCTTACTGCCAGATCTCATGCAGCTGGCGGATATACGCCTCGGTGTACTTGTATCCAGTGTACTACTGTTTACGCCAAATCTCTTTGTGCTTGGCATGGCCGGTCCTTTTGCTATTCGTTTATTTTCTAGTGATCATGAAGCATCAGGCAGAACAAGTGGCCTGGTATTTTCTATTTCCACACTTGGAAGTTTATTAGCGGCATTGGGTACAGGTTTCATTCTTGTACCTAACTATGGTGTTTTGACTATACTGATTTTTTCGGCGATTGCTCTGATAGTAGTTGCAATGCTGGGATTTCTATTTTTAAAATATTTTGCCATGGGACTGGTTTCACTGATGGCGGCTGCTCTGTGTTTCTTTTATTTCCCTACCACTTCTACGCAGTACTCTTCACTGGAAATAATAGATAGCTCACCGAGTTTTTATGGTCAAGTACAGGTGGTCCGCAAAGATGGCTATAAAATATTATTGGTCGATGGCATCGGCCAAAACTACGTGACAGATAAAAGTGAGGAGGCTCTTTCATATATCAATTTTCTTTCTTCCATTCCTATGGCGCGAAAGTTACCTGATGAAGATCCTGGCAGTAGTCTTGTTATAGGGCTCGGCGCCGGGCAACTACCTATGTTACTTAAGAAGTCTGGTCTTGCGGTTGAAACTGTTGAGATCGATCCTGTTATTGATGTTATGGCGAGAAAGCATTTTGGTTTTAACCATAGTAAAGATAATGTCCATTTTGTTGATGGTCGGTTATACCTGAGTCAGACGACTAGCAGTTATGACTATATTATTATTGATGCATTTAATGCTGATCAGATCGCATGGCATCTCCTATCTAGAGAAGCGTTACAGATCGCCAGGTTGCGCTTAAAAGAACACGGCCTATTAGCAATTAACATAACATCCTTCACTTCGGGCGATGATATTGCATCGCTACAAAAAACGCTAAAAACAGTATTTCCTTTTGTTCGTATTTTTGCTGAGAACCCAGATGCTGAATTAACGAGCATTATTTTTCTCGCTTCGGATTCACCGGTTAATCTAAATGATAACTTTGCCAGCTTAACGCCTGTGCAAAAATTCAATATCAACCGGTATGTAAAAGGAGAACTTGATGAACCTGACAGGAGGATTGTTCTAAGTGATAATCATAAGCCTGTTGATTATCAACACAAAAAAGCGCAATTACAGTGGCGCAAAGCAATGCATGAGTTTCTCATCGAGTTATGACAGCTGTTTTAACCAGAAGCATAGTGTAAACAGTACGAAACTTTAGACGTAGTTACTGATATTAAGTTGTTGATGCCTATAAGGTAGATAAGCGTGCAGATAACTTTTGGTCGGAGGGTGGAGAGTTACTTGGCCAGTATAAAAGCAATAATGAGCTTAAAAATCATTGTAAAATAGGAATAGCTAATTAATGATATTTGTAACTTTAGCTTCTATTATCAATCAGTAATAAAACATTTAATCAGGATTTTCTATGTGTGGAATAGTAGGCGCGGTTGCCGAACGAAACGTAACGCCAATTTTGCTGGAAGGGCTTCGACGTCTTGAGTATCGAGGTTATGATTCTGCTGGTATTGCGGTGCTTGATCAGGATGATTGTATTCGCCGTGTACGCCGTGTCGGTAAGGTTAAAGAACTGTCTGATGCTTTAGAAAAAAATGAGATTCGCGGTGTACTGGGTGTAGCGCATACACGGTGGGCGACCCATGGTGAACCCAATGAAAAAAATGCGCATCCTCACGTGTGTAACGATTCTGTGGTTCTGGTTCATAATGGGATCATAGAAAATCACAGTGCACTTCGAGAACAACAGAGCAAAGCGGGATTTAACTTTACCTCAGAGACGGACACCGAAGTCGCTGCCCACCAGGTCGAGTATTACTTAAAACTGCGAGGTAACCTTCTTGACGCTGTGCGTCTGGCGGTTGCCGATTTTGAAGGTGCCTATGCACTAGGTGTAATCTCCAACAGCGAAAATAATCGTCTGGTGGCCACGCGTAAAGGCAGTCCATTGGTGGTCGGTGTGGGTATCGGTGAATATTTTATTGCTTCTGATGCCGCTGCATTATTACCTGTAACCCGCCGTTTTATCTATCTCGAGGAAGGTGATATTGCCGATATCCGAACCGATGCCCTGGTTATTTATAATGACAAAGGGGAGGTTGTCGAACGCGAGATCAAAGAATCAGAACTAAGTGCGGATGCGACGGCGAAGGGTGAATATCGTCATTACATGCTGAAAGAAATACATGAACAGCCCGCACGTCTGATCGATATCCTCGAAGGACGTATAGTCGATGGACAGTTGCTCGATAGTGCCTTTGGCATTGGTTCTGAAAAAATTCTTGATCAGGTAAAAGCAGTACAGATTATTGCCTGTGGTACCAGTTATCATGCCGGTCTGGTCGCCCGATACTGGTTAGAGGCGATTGCGGGCGTGCCCTGTCGTGTCGAAGTGGCCAGTGAATACCGCTATCGAAAAACCGTATTAATGGATGATACGTTGGTGGTGACCATCTCACAGTCAGGTGAAACTGCGGATACGCTGGCGGCATTGCGTGAGATTAAGCAGAAAACGAATTTAACCCTGTCTGTGTGTAATGTGCCTGAAAGCTCGTTGGTCAGAGAAAGTGAACTGACGTTAATGACACGGGCAGGTCCTGAGATCGGTGTTGCTTCGACCAAAGCATTTACTACACAGCTTATCGCACTGTTAATGCTGGTGGTCGCTCTGGGCAAACGCCGTGGTTTGTCGGAGGATAAAATAAAAACACTGTTTCAACAGGTGCAGTCATTACCCGTTCTGATAGAAAGCATATTACAGAATAAAGTAGCGATAGAGGCATGGGCAGAAGCATTTACCGAGCAGAAAAATGCAATTTTTATTGGTCGCGGCACACTGTTTCCTATCGCTTTAGAAGGCGCATTAAAACTCAAAGAGATCTCTTATATCCATGCCGATGCGTACCCTGCAGGTGAGCTGAAACATGGACCCATTGCTCTTATCGATCAGGATATGCCAACCATTGCGATTGCGTCGATGGATGGTTATGAGGGCAAAATCAAATCCAATATTCAGGAGATTCTGGCACGTGGCGGTGAGGTCTACCTGTTTGCCGATGAGCGCATGGAGGTGTCCGATCTAGGTAAAAATTGCCACGTGATGAAAATTCCTGCGATAGATGCTGAGCTTGCGCCGGTACTGTTCTCTATTCCACTGCAGCTGTTTTCCTACTTTGTAGCTGTGCACAAAGGCACCGACGTTGATCAGCCAAGAAATCTGGCAAAATCGGTGACTGTTGAATAGACAATAATTTCACCTTGCCACGCTAAAGTCGTTATTCTGTCATCAAAATATGCCTGATTGACGAACAAAAGCAATAGTAGATAAGGTCGGGTAGGGCAAGGTATAATTAGCACTCAGTAATATCACTTTATCAGGCACGAATGTCAGCAAAACCCACGACTACACCAGCTCGTAAACTATATATCAAAACATATGGCTGTCAGATGAACGAATATGATTCGTCACGCATATCCGATGTACTTGCCGACTCCCATAATCTTGAGCTCACGACTAATCCAGAAGAAGCCGATGTGCTTTTGCTGAATACCTGTTCGATCAGGGAAAAAGCCCAGGAAAAAGTGTTCTCTCAGCTGGGTCGCTGGAAAAACTGGAAAAATGATAAACCTGATCTAGTTATCGGTGTTGGCGGCTGTGTTGCCAGTCAGGAAGGGGCGGAAATACAAAAACGCGCGCCGTATGTCGATATGGTTTTTGGGCCACAGACTATTCATCGCTTACCTGAAATGTTATCCGGTGTTAGTGAGACCCATAAAAAAGTTGTCGATATCAGTTTTCCTGAAATAGAAAAATTTGACTGTATGCCAGAACCGAAAGCCGATGGGCCAACCGCTTTTGTTTCGATCATGGAAGGTTGCAGTAAATACTGCAGTTTTTGCGTTGTGCCTTATACCCGCGGTGAAGAAGTCAGTCGTCCGTTTGATGATGTGCTTGCCGAGGTTGCGGGTTTAGCCAGACAAGGTGTGCGCGAAGTGAATTTGCTCGGACAAAATGTCAATGCTTATCGTGGAGTGATGCACGGCAGTGATGCTGAAGAAACCATTGCAGACCTTGCGTTGCTGATACATTATGTTGCCGCGATCGATGGTATTGAACGCATACGTTTTACTACCTCTCATCCGATGGAATTTAACGATGATCTGGTCGAGGTCTATGCACAGGTCCCGGAGCTGGTGAGTTTTTTACATCTGCCCGTACAGAGTGGTTCGGACAAGATTCTTGCCGCGATGAAACGCGGTCACACCGCTGAGCAATATAAAGATATTATTCGTCGACTGAAAATAGCGCGACCCGATATTTCGATCTCATCTGATTTTATTATTGGCTTTCCTGATGAAAGTGATGAGGATTTTGCTGATACCATGAAGTTGATAGAAGAGGTTGGTTTTGATCACTCGTTCAGCTTTATATATAGCGCACGTCCGGGTACGCCAGCAGCGTCTTTATTCGATAACACGACGGACCTTATAAAAAAACATCGTCTCGGCATCTTACAAAATGTTATCGCGTCGAATGCTGCGGCAATCAACGAGCAGATGATAGGCTCGGTTCAGTCTGTTCTTGTCGATAGCATTTCCAGAAAGAGTGACACACAGATTTCAGGCCGTACGGAAAATAATCGTGTGGTCAACTTTGCAGGTGATAAAGAATTGATCGGTCAGTTTGTCGATGTGAAGATTACCGAAGCATGGAGAAATTCTCTGCAGGCTGAGTTGCTTGGACTGTCTGATTTAGCACGGTTAAATGATGACGAAGACAACCAGGATAGGCGTAAACTTGCATAAGCCGCCTTGCCCAAAGATATGGGGTCATAACCTTTAATGAGTAATTCTGAGAATCAGGTTTCGTCAAACATCAGTAGTATTCAATTTGAGCTAACACCTGCAGATAATCAGCGACTGGCTAATTTATGTGGTCCGGTTAACAAACATCTGAATCAGCTCGAAGAATTTTATAATGTCAAAATAAATTGTCGTAGTAATCAGTTTGAAGTTACTGGTGAAGGTCGTCGTTTAAAGACGGTGAAGAATACGATTCTTACGCTATATAATGTAGCCGGCCATGAAAGACTATCACCAGCAATCGTGCAGTTATATCTAAATGATAATAGTGACGATGAGCTGAGAGTATCAAATTCAGCTGAATTTGAAGATGATGACGGTTCCACAACACGTCATAATAACCGTCGCGGTAAGATTCGTGGTCGAGGTAAAAGTCAGCAACAATATCTTGAGCAAATAAAAACCAATGATTTGACTGTCGGTGTAGGACCGGCGGGTACGGGTAAAACCTATCTTGCTGTTGCCAGTGCTGTAGAAGCACTGGAAAATGATCTGGTCGATCGTTTGATCCTCGTGCGTCCTGCAGTAGAAGCCGGTGAGCGTTTAGGTTTTCTGCCCGGTGATCTAGCGCAAAAAATCGATCCTTATTTACGACCGATGTACGACGCTCTGTTTGAAATGCTGGGACAGCAAAAAGTTGCCAAGTACATCGAGCGTAACGTGATAGAGATCGCACCACTTGCCTATATGCGCGGGCGCACACTCAATGATGCGTTTATCATTTTAGACGAAGCGCAGAACACCACGATAGATCAGATGAAAATGTTTTTAACCCGTATTGGTTTTGGCTCAAAAGCGGTGATAACGGGTGATATTACACAGGTTGATCTGCCGCGGGATAAAACCTCGGGTTTACGTCATGCCTTAAAAATATTAATGGATATCGAAGGTATAGGTATTACACAATTCCATCGAGATGACATAGTCAGGCATCCTCTAGTGAAAAAAATAGTGCATGCTTATGAAGATGACGAAGCACAATAATGATTCAACTGTCATGACACTAACTGTTGATGTATCCATTTCTGAAAATTTAATTTCAGAAGTCCCTGACTCAGATGATGACGTTCCCGAGCCGGAACTAATACAAACCTGGGCCGCTGCCGCTTACATGAATGATGTGCCTGCTGTTGTCAGCGTGTATATCGCCACGGCAGAAGAAATTCAACAACTTAATAAACAATACCGAGATAAAGATAAACCGACCAATGTCTTATCTTTCCCTATGCAGTCACCTGAGGAAATTGATGTTTGCCTGTTAGGGGATATCGCTCTGTGCGCATCTGTCATTAAACACGAGGCGAAGGAGCAGTCGAAAGAAGAGCTGACACATTGGGCACATATGGTGGTTCATGGCATGCTGCACCTGCAAGGTTATGATCACGTAAAAGATGATGAAGCTGAAAAAATGGAGCAGCTGGAAGTTGAGATTCTTAACCAGTTGGGATTTTCAAATCCTTATAAATAACCGGACTTATTGATAAAAGAATGAACAGAAAAAACAACAATAGTGAAAATTGGCTTGCAGCGATAAAAAGTAAATTTTTCAAAACTAAAGACGAGCGCGCTCAATTATTGCAGCACCTGCGTGATGCACAACGTAAGGGAATAATTAATCTTGATGCCTTGATGATGATCGAAGGTGTGTTTCAGGTTTCTGAGATGCAGGTACGTGACATCATGGTGCCACGTTCCCACCTTGTCGTTATTCAGGAAGATCTGGGTGTCGAAGACATGTTGGCCATCGTTGCAAATTCGGGACATTCACGTTTCCCTGTTGTTGATGAGAGCATTGATGAAGTGGTTGGTATACTGCTAGCAAAAGATTTGACACATTATCACGATGAAAAAAGTCGTGAAAAATTTGAGATTAAAGATATCTTACGTTCTGCCGTTTTTGTGCCGGAGAGCAAACGTTTAAATGTGTTATTAAAAGATTTTCGTGAAAGTCGAAATCATATGGCGATGGTGATCGACGAATATAGCGGTGTTGCAGGTTTGGTTACTATTGAAGATGTGTTAGAGCAGATCGTTGGTGAGATCGATGATGAGCATGATGCAGCGGATGTAACTAATATCAGACGTAGTGGTTTTCAGCGTTATAGTGTGCGTGGTCTAACGCCACTTGATGAATTCAATCAGTATTTTGACTCTAAGCTAACCCATGAAAAATTCGAAACTATCGCGGGACTGGTGACGCATCAATTAGGGCACCTTCCGGTACGTGGAGAAGAGGTAACCGTAGATTCTTTTCATTTTAAAATCATTAGTGCAAATTCACG
>CAJXZZ010000110.1 GCA_913065105.1 uncultured Gammaproteobacteria bacterium
GAGTCGTTCTACCACTTACATCCATGTAAGCGTCCTGCGTTGTTCTCGGTCTCTGTTCCCGACTCGACTCTACCGATTCCATCCATGGAATCGTAACTACGCCCATCCTTGGGCTAGTCGATTGATTTTAAGGGCTCTGCCCCCTTTAACCCCGTTTCTTAAAACCGTGGTCTGTCCCCTATTGTTCCTTATTAATTTCGTTTTTATAATATATTTAGGTTCAGAGTAAAAGTATTCGAAAGTCACTCTAATACTACTTTAGTTTTTACTCTGACCAAAAGTATCTCGACAAACCTCAACGTGTGTTTTGATAATATCAAATAGACCGTTGGATGGTGAATTAATCGAAACAATTGCTCTCTGACCCGGGTTTTTTCAAGTTATCTCTGCTCAAGGTAGATATATATAAAAAAGCTGTTTTCTGTAAAATTCGCACAGCGAAAAACGTGGAACCTGAAGACCCCGAGTTTTCTGCTCCAACGATTTTTGAACTGTGAAGGATTTGATAAAACTGACATATAATTTCACAGAGTAACTTAAAATTAATATTAGAAATATTATTTATGTTATTGATAAATATACGTTAGTAAAAAGTTAGTACGTTATTTACTTAAGACCTTATAAACGTCTCGTGCTATCGGACGGCAAGTCGTCAACACAGTCGATGCCCACGAAGGACGAGGAAAGGATGCGGTAGCGTGACCACGCCATAAGGGATAGGCGTCGTTTGAAATAAATATAAATGAGACAAAATGCAAAACAAAACAGAAAGACACGAAACAGATCTCGTGCTGCTAAACCTGCGACTTGCCACAGCAGAAGCTGAATGTGAAAAAATTCAGCAAGAGCTGCTGGCCCTCGAGTCATCACAGACAAAAACAAACGCTAAAGGCCTGTGGAACAGCACAACAGTTGCCGCTGCCAGCGTTCTAGTTGTCGCATCCCTGCTCTCAACCGGTGTTTTCCACTACGCACAGAGTAACGTGAAAGAAAACGGCCAGTATGATGTGTCTGCAATGCGCGCACTGCTGAATGGAAAGATTGTGCGCGGCAAGCACCTGTCGACAAATGGCAAGAAATCATCAAGCCGTACTGCCAGGGCAAAAAAAGCAACGAAGCGCCAATGGGGACCATCGTTGGTGATGCCAGAGCCAGCTGACAAAAAACGCCTTTCAGTTTTTGACCCGATAGTGAAACAACAACAGGAAAACCTGCTGACACTTGGCTTTGCCGTAGGCAAGGCGGATGGCTTCAAGGGAGCACGTACCCGGCAGGCCATAGAAGAGTACCGCGCCCTGTACCTGCCTGATTCCAGCAAACAGTTAAAAGACGCCGATCTTACTGTCCTCATGGCAAGCTATGCGAACCTTGCCCGCAGTGATGCCGCCAGGTTCGGCATTGACCATGGTATCGTTGCTGCCATCCGACTGAGCAGTATACGTACCGGTGTGGATTTCTCCTACCTGATGAAGCTGGCCGCTGCTGAAAGCAACTTCAAACCAAAGAGCAAGTCTGCCACATCATCAGCGACCGGCATGTACCAGTTTACCCATAACACCTGGCTGAACACCCTCAAGACACACGGTGCAAAGTATGGCCTCGTTGGCGATTACGCATCGAACATCGTGCACTACGAGACCAGCTACGGAGTCCAGCGGCCCATAGTGCGTAACGAAGCGATGTACCAGCACCTGCTTGAACTGCGTAAGAATCCCCGCGTATCAGCAATAATGGCCGCTGAAATGATACGTGATAGTGAGCAAATACTTACTCACTCATTCGATCGTAAACCCACACAGACCGATCTCTACCTGACCCACTTCCTGGGTACCGATGAGGCCATCACATTCTTGCGATCACTGGAACAAAGTCCCGAAGCTCATGCGGTGGAGCTATTTCCCGAAGCAGCAAGCAGTAACCGTGACATCTTCCACCCCAGGTCCAGTGCCCCGCGCACCGTTGACGAAGTGTATGCGCTCTTCGGGAAAAAGTTTATTACCAGCCGCTACGACGATATCGCCGCCAACTGATTACACTGGCTGGTGGAGCAAGTGGGCAGTTTTTGTTAAGGAATTAGAATAAAAGGAATAAAAGGAATAAAAGGGATAAAGGGGACGGAGGGAATTATCGGCAACTGCTCCTGCGTTGCTCTCGGTCTCTGTTCCTGACTCGACTCTACCGATTCCTTCCTTGGAATCGTACTACCTACGTCCATGTAGGCAAATAATGTCCAATACTGCAAAGTGGTTAAAAAATAATCCCTCCGTCCCCTTTTACTTCAAATATCGGTTTGCTCTTAAAACCGTGGTCTGTCCCCTATTATTTCGTAAGAATATGCTCAATCATCGGTTTGATTCCCTGACATTTTTTTGTCGAATACTTTTAGCATATCTAGCGGTAACGGAAACACAATGGTCGTGGTATTTTCTGTGGAGATATCACTCAAGGTCTGCAGATAACGAAGTTGCAGAGCCTGTGGGTTTTTGGCGATAACATCGGCTGCGGCCAATAATTTTTCCGATGCTTCTAGTTCACCCATGGCATGAATAACCTTGGCGCGACGTTCACGTTCTGCTTCAGCCTGTTTGGCGATGGCGCGAATCATGCTCTCATCCAGGTCAATGTGTTTGATCTCCACATTGGTGACTTTGATACCCCAGGAGGATGTTTGCTCATCCAGGATATTCTGGATATCTGCATTTAACCTATCGCGTTGTGAAAGCATTTCATCCAGATCATGCTGACCCAGCACTGAACGCAGCGTAGTTTGGGCAAGTTGGCCGGTGGCCTCGAAGTAATTTTCAACCTGAATAATGGCGCGTTCGGCATCAACGACGCGAAAATAAAGCACGGCACTCACATGTACCGTGACATTATCTTTGGAGATGACATCCTGCGGGGGGATGTCCAGGGTAATCACACGTAGATCCACACGTACCATTTTCTGGATCATCGGGATAATGATGATTAAGCCGGGCCCCTTCACCGCCTGGAAACGTCCCAGGAAAAAGACCACTCCCCGCTCATACTCACGTAGAACACGAAGTGCAGAAAACAGGATACCGGCAACGAGAAGCAGCGGCAAAAGATATTGTATATACATCATGATTTCACCTTCGTGGGGTCAGTAGCATCAATCGATTCAACTTTAAGGACCAGATGCTGAACGTCCTTTATTCTCACTTTTTGTCCGGCTGTCAGCGGTACTGTACTTTCAGCCAGCCATGATTCGCCTTCAACTCTAACACGGCCTTTACCGGTAAAATCGTAAATAACCTCAGCTACCTGACCTATCAAATACTCCAGACCGCTAACGACCTGTTTATGCCGAATCGTCGACAGACGCCGGATAATCCACAACAGGAATCCTGCTGCAACGGCAGCGACTCCGCCAATCAAAGGTATCGACACAGCCAGATATTTATCGTCGAATAAAATAATCGAACCGATCACAAATGCGACGACGCCCCCGATTCCCAGAATTCCACCGCTGGTAATAAACATTTCGGAGACAATAAATCCCAGCCCAATACCGACCAACGCGAGACCGGCATAGTTAATGGGTAACACCTGAAAAGCATACAGCGCGAGTAACAAGCAGATTGAACCGATGACACCCGGTAAAATGCCTCCGGGATTAGAAAACTCGATGACCAGACCATAAACGCCGACCAGCATCAGAATATAGGCAATGTTCGGATCGGTGATAACACTTAGCAAACGCGAGCGCCAATCGGGTTTAATGCGTTCTATGATTAGCGCCTGTGTATCCAGGGTCACCGACCTGTCTTTGAGATTAATGGTTTTACCGTGAAGCTGTTTGAATAGATCAGCGACATTGTCTGCCATCAGATCAATAACGGACATCTTCAGGGCTTCTTCTGCAGTCAGGCTGAGTCCATCTCTGACAGCCTTTTCGGCCCATTCCTCATTCCTGTGCCTTAGCTTTGCCAGGCCTTTGATATAAGCTGAGGCATCATTGATAATTTTCTTTTCCATGCTGGTCTTGTTATCTTGCGCAGGCATTTCAGCCTCGCCCTCCTGAGCTGCAGGTTTTGGCGCAGTAGGCATCTTTGGCAGTCCACCCAGTTGCACAGGCGTGGCTGCACCCAGATTAGTCGCTGGCGACATAGCAGCAACATGACTAGCATAGAGGATATAGGTACCAGCACTGGCTGCACGCGAACCAGGAGGATAAACATAACTAACAACGGGTATTTCCGAATCCAGGATCGCGGCAATGATCTTGCGCATGGAATGGTCGAGCCCGCCAGGGGTATTTATCAGCAAAACCACCATGGTCGCTGAATCAGTTTCTGCATCATCAATCGCTCTGGTAATCAGGTCATGGCTAACAGGCCCGATAGCGCCGTCAACATCGACCACATAGGCCTTGCCGTCAGCCCACGCAGGTGGCATAAACAATGCCAGTACGAGAGATGAAATCAACAGTAAATATCTTGAATAATCCATAATCGATTCAACTTACTTTTATATAAATTCAGGTTATATCAACCTCTGTACTTAAGTGTAATTTTAATTCGCTTTGAGTCAAGGTTGATAATTGGGCTGGAGATTTATTAAAATTAAAGAGGTCGGTGACAAATACTAATGCTAATAATTCTCATTTGTCACCGACCCCTTTAATTCGGGTTAATCGTGATCTGTCCCCGATTGTTTCTTGTTTCTGCTGTTGCTGCAACTGTTTAAGCCAATCACCGACTAATTCTAATACCTGTTGTTCCTGGTAGAGACGGGAATGGTGTAACCCTCCTCCACTCACAGCGATATTATGCTTGCTCAACTGAGTTGATTGTTCGGGTGTATCGGCAGAAGTAATCTCAACTACAAAATTTTGTAGAAAGTCATCTTTGCCAAAGCCCAAAGCGTGTGAGCGAAATATTGCTGGCCAGATAAGGCTGAGAGCCCATCCTGCGAAGTAAATAAATAGTGTGGAAATGGAAAAAAATAGGAGTGCCATGAATATAAACATCTGAACCATACTGAAAGATGTCTCAATCTGAAAAAAGATAGGTGTTACTGCCAGTATACTGATCACTGCAATACCCGCTAACGTGAAGGTAGTTGGTTTCCATATACGGTATGGTAGCGAGGCGATCCGGATAACTGTCGTCAACCACCAGGCTGCTTCATCACCTCTGGCATCGACAATCAGAAGAGGTGTGTTGTTGAATACGGCAGTCAGTTTCTTGGTTAATTCTGATTGCAGTTCACCAAGCTTGGGTAATTCTTTTTGTAGTACAAAACGCCATAATTTGATAATCGGTTTTATCAGCAACCAGCCAATACCGAGTGCAAGTAACAAGATAAAAATAATCCAGAATATGTAGGCCCCGGGTGATGTAAATAAAGCTTCATCCTGTGTCAGGTCAACATTATTTATCAGTCCAGAACTTTGCATTTCGGTCATTGTTACAATCATTTGTTCATTTAGCTGCTGATGGTACTTTTCTGGGTCTTCTGCGATCTTAAAGCCCTGTTTAGCAATACCCATCACTAGCAGCAATACCATGAGCACACTCGCTACCAGTATCGATTGCATCAGGCGTCGGCTGCCGGCAAGGTCACGGGCACGAGCCTTGATGAAGGGTGTGCCAAGACATGCAACGCCAGCAATGTTTGAACTTACTTCGCTATCATTCAGTGCGTATGCAGCTACATTGCCACCATGGCTGTGCGCGATGATGTATTGCGGTACTCCGGGATTGTTTTGGCTAAATTCACGAATTTTTTTTGCCAGTTCAGTTCCTGCTGATTCACGTGCGGTATGTGAATTATTACCTGTCCAGATAAAGGGTTCGACATAAACATTATTGCCAAGACTGTTCATAACTGTCTTGGCCAGTGGGGAGTCGGGATGAATCCATTCTGCATCTCGTGCGAATGTGCCATGCACTAGGTGCAGGATGCTTTTATTTTTGTCCATTATTATTTTTCTTGTAGTCATTGGTTTGATTCTTTCTTATTAAGATTATCAATAATAAGGGGACGGAGGGATTATTATTTAACCACATGCTGTAATTGATCAAAATTTGCCTACATGGACGTAGGTAGTACGATTCCAAGGAAGGAATCGGTAGAGTCGAGTCAGGAACAGAGACCGAGAGCAACGCAGGACGCTTACATGGATGTAAGTGGTAGAACGACTCAGGAGACAAAGTCGAGCAGTTGCCGAAAAATCCCTCCGTCCCCTTTTATTCCCCCTTTATTGAGTCTGACCCTATTGATTGCAGTTTCTTTGTAATCCTTCAGCATTGGTTAATGTATTAAACGTGGTCTGACCCCTATTATTCTTCCTATGTCTATATAGTCGTGACACTTATATTCCAAATATACATTCGTCATAATTATCTAACCATAACGGGTATTTGAGCATAGCTTTGGAAAACAATCGGCTTTGCAGATGATGATTTAACCAGCGCTGTAAATGAGTGTACGGACCCTGTAAATACAGTTGTCGATTTACCCGGGAAAACTGTCGAATAAAAGGCAGTAATGCATAATCGAGTAAGCTGGGTGTAGGGCCCATTAAGAATTCATCTTGTGCCAGGCGATGTTCTAGCCTTTGAATAAAAGGTTCACACAGTAGACGGCACTGTTCTTCATCGTTGCCGTGAAAACGTTTGGCGCGCTTGTACTGTTCCAGCTTCGGCTTAAAATCTTCATCATTTTCATTAATTACTTGCAGCATTTGTGCGAGCGCATCTGCATCCTGCGAATAGAGTAAATTTTCAGGATCATTCAGCTTAAGCGCCCACAACATAATGTCTAAACTTTCATCGATGACGATTTTTTTACTTTTTTCTTCTAGTACCAAAACAGGCACTGTACCTTTAGGCGACAGTGCTAACATTTCAGGCGGTTTATTTTGCATAACAATGGCACGCAGCAAAACAGTTTGTTGGGCTAATAATATGGCGAGTCTTGCACGCATAGCGTAAGGACAGTTTTGCAGGGAATACAGTATTGGCAATGTCATAAGCTGCGTATTTTTAAAAACGAGCACCCATTTCGATAACGACATTCAGAGGTGACGAAGCCAGCCATCACTTTACAAACCCTGGCGATATTGTGCGTTAGTCGATACGCTAATCATATTGCTTAATTGCTGTGGTACCTGGTCATCACCGTTTAACAGGTTTTCAAAGTGTTTAATCAGTTGCGCTTTGTCTAGTGCAGCTTTAGAGCCAGCGCCAATATTCGTCAGATCAATAAAAAACTCATCAAATAAATCGACAAGGTCACTGACGATGTCGATGTTTAAAAACTGTTCATTATTATAAATACTGGGGTAGCCACCTTTTTGTTTATCGACGGCAAAAGAAACACCTTTGACATTCGTTATAGTGGTCGCTTTTGTACACTTCAGCATACAACCATCTTCAATCGTGGGTTTTTTACAGCCTACGGTTTGCTGGAAGAAGCACTGGCGACTGGTCATCATTAAAATCGGATGATAAATGCTGTACAGCAGTTTGAAGTTTCCCGGGTTTGCATTTGATGAGCCTGCATTTGATGGGCGTACAATGTTTTTTATTTGCATGCGATTAATTTCGTTTGAAATAAAGGCCCCGGCACAGTTTAATTCTTCTTTCAAGGTTAACAATGCATAAGAGTTGGTGGTATTTAAGAATGGACCGGCAATCCACTCGATGCCCATTTCAAATGCTTTATAAGCAATGCCGGTATTATTACTGACGATACGTTTAGGGCGAACGTGTTCAAGTAGCCGCACGGATTCATCGTAATCTTTACCAATTAATACCGCCGGAAACCATGGAATCAGGCGAGGATTGCGCAAGAAAAGTTCGATGTGTTTGTTGCAGCCTTTTTTGAAACTTTCTGGCAACTTGAAATACACGTCAGCGTCAGTCAGATCACACAGGTGCCTATCTTTTTCGTCGGCAATTAATATCGACAGTCTTGGGCTTTCAGGCGATTTATCGGCAGAGCCTTCAGCTGGGTTATCAGTTGCGCTTTTATGTTTCTTTAACGGTGCTATGTTTACCAGGGGAATAATGTCGACTTAATTCTTTAATAATGAAGCCG
>CAJXZZ010000111.1 GCA_913065105.1 uncultured Gammaproteobacteria bacterium
GAGTCGTTCTACCACTTACATCCATGTAAGCGTCCTGCGTTGTTCTCGGTCTCTGTTCCCGACTCGACTCTACCGATTCCATCCATGGAATCGTAACTACGCCCATCCTTGGGCTAGTCGATTGATTCCTGTTATTCCTACACGTTCGATTTCATTAATGTTGTGCGCGCTGTGCTAAAGTTTGGTCAGATTTTCCACGAGTACGAGACGAGATGATGAACAACCCCTTGCTGCAAATGGATGGCCTGCCGCTGTTTTCCAAAATCAAACCCGAACATGCTGAACCTGCCATCGATGCCTTGCTGGCCGAAGGCCGTCAGGCGGTAGAAGACCTGCTGGCTGCAACCACAGAATACAGCTGGGACAACTTTGTGCAGCCGTTGGAAGAGCTGGAAGAGCGTCTTGGCCGGGTCTGGTCGCCGGTGTCACATCTGAACTCGGTAATGAATTCGGATGAACTGCGTGAGGCCTATAACGCCTGCCTGCCTAAACTGAGTGATTATGGAACTGAGATGGGCCAGCACGAAGGTCTGTATCAGGCCTTTAAGCAGATTGCTGATAGCGCCGATTACGCGCTGCTGGATACGGCGCAGAAAAAGATCATCGACAATGCCATGCGCGACTTTCGTCTTTCGGGCATTGATCTGCCCAGGGATAAACAGGCGCGTTATAAAGAGATGATGCAGGAGATGTCGGCGCTGACCAGCAAGTTCAGTGAGAATGTGCTTGATGCCACCAATGCCTGGACGCTTCAGATTACCGATGAGTCACGTTTGAGTGGCCTGCCTGAGTCGGCCCTGGGCATGGCCAAACAGATTGCTGAACGTGAAGGACAGGACGGCTGGGTCTTTAATCTGGAATATCCTTCCTACCTGCCGGTGATGACTTATGCTGATGACCGCGAATTGCGTCGTGAGGTTTATACCGCCTTTGTTACCCGTGCCTCGGATGAAGGTCCGCATGATAAAAAGTTTGATAACGCCCCAATGATGGAACAGATTCTGGCGCTGCGTCATGAATCGGCACAACTGTTGGGATTTAAAAATTACGCTGAAAAATCCCTCGCCACCAAGATGGCGCAGAGTACCGATCAGGTGCTGGCCTTTTTGAATGATCTGGCTGAGCGTGCCCTGCCACTGGCAAAGCAGGAGCTGGACGAGCTGCGTGCCTTTGCCAGACAAACCCATGGCATGGATGCGTTGGAGTCCTGGGATATTGGCTATTATTCAGAAAAATTGCAGCAGCACAAATACGCTATCAGCCAGGAAGAGCTGAAACCTTACTTCCCGGAAGACAAAGTTCTGAGCGGCATGTTTGCTGTGGTCGAACGTTTATACGGTTTTAAAATTATCGAACGGCATGATATTGATGTCTGGCACAAAGACGTGCGCTTTTTTGAGATCAGTGATGCCAATGGTGTGCGTGGTCAGTTCTATCTCGATCTCTATGCCCGGCCGCAAAAGCGCGGTGGTGCCTGGATGGATGACTGTGTTACCCGCATGCAGACTGTTGAAGGTGTGCAGGTGCCGGTGGCCTATCTCACCTGTAATTTCTCGGCGCCGATCGGTGCTGCGCCAGCCCTGTTTAACCATGACGAAGTGCTGACCATGTTTCATGAGTTTGGTCATGGCCTGCATCACATGTTGACCCAGGTGGACTACCCCAGTGTTTCCGGGATTGGTGGGGTGCCCTGGGATGCGGTGGAGTTACCTAGCCAGTTCATGGAGAACTGGTGCTGGCAGAAAGAGGCACTGGACGATATTGCCGGTCATTATAAAACCGGTGAAGCACTGCCTGATGAGCTGTTCGACAAGATGATCGCCGCCAAAAATTTTCAGTCGGCCATGCAGATGGTGCGACAGCTGGAATTTTCCATCTTCGATTTTCGCATGCATCTGGAATACGACCCTGCCAGGGGTGGTCGCATCTATGAGATTCTCGATAGCGTGCGTCAGCAGGTGGCGGTGATTGAACCCTCATCATTTAATCGCTTTCCACATAGTTTTAGTCATATCTTTGCCGGTGGTTATGCCGCTGGTTATTACAGTTACAAATGGGCCGAGGTGTTGTCGGCCGATGCCTTCGCGGCCTTTGAAGAGACGGGTATCTTTGATCGTGATACGGGCCTGAAATTTCTGACTACTGTGCTGGAGCAGGGCGGTTCACGTGAGCCAATGGAATTGTTTATCGAGTTTCGCGGTCGCGAGCCAAGTATTGATGCGCTGCTGCGCCACAGTGGTTTGGCTGCATGAATGCGCAGCAAGTTATGTGATATCTGGGGTCAGATGAAACTTTCTACTTGATAAATTAAAGGGCTCATTCTGACACCTATTAATTCTTTACCGGTTCATATTTTTTTTGGTTTTACTGGTCGCCTGTGCGGTAAATGGATCATCCGGCCAGTAATGACGTTTGTATTTTCCACGCAGATCTTTTTTTACATCATGATAGGTGGTTTGCCAGAAGCTGTTTAAATCCTGCGTTACCTGCATGGGATGCCGCGCCGGTGACAACAAATGCATCATGAGTTTACAGTGACCATTCAACACCGTGGGTGTGTCGTATAAACCAAAAACTTCCTGGAGCCTGACAGCGAGAACAGGCTGAGCAGGGTCGCTGTAATCAATGCACACCGAGGAGCCGCTGGGTACGCTGATCTTTTCGGGTGCTAATTTTTTGATTAATTGTTGCTGCTCCCACGTCAGCTGGTTTAAAAGCAAACTGTGCAAGTTTAGTTTCAGGCATTGTTTGATACTGTTTTCACTACTGAGATGAGGCGCTAACCATTCTTCCAATGTGCTTGTTAATGTTTCTTCTGAAAAATCTGGCAGCGTATTATCATCATGCTGTTTTTTTAACGACGGGTTGTTACTGAAATAATGATTAATAAATTGTACGCGTTGTTTTAGTGCGTTGGCCTGAGGCGTCCAGTTTAAGCAATCAATGCCACTATTTTTTATTGCCTGTATCAGGCATTGCTGTACTGCTTCTCTAGTTTCGCTGCTATTAATAATAGATTCTTTCAGTACTATTTTTCCAATGCTACTGATCTGTTTAACCTCAACACGTTGCGTGTTTTTATTCCATTCAACTTTTTCTTTTTTCTGGATGTTGTCGACAAAATATTCCTGCAATTGCTCGGCGTTAATATCCGCCGCCAGATAAATGCATGCTTCGCCCTGTCTGGCATCAAGATTCGCGACCACGATGTATTCATGAAGATGCTGTTGTAAGTGTGGCGGAATGACAGCGCCTTTACCATTGCTGAGTAAATAACGTGCATCGTTGCCGTTACGTATTTTGGCAATTCTGTCGGGGTAGGCGTAGGCCAGAAGTACGCCGCTAAAATTATTATCTGGCGTTTCTTTGTTTATAGTCGCTGTTATAGTCGATGTACTACAACGTTTAAGTCGCTTAAAAAAATCGTCGGCGGTTTGTAAAATGCGTTTGCATTGCTTGTTGTCGATACCGTGTTGATTATTTTTATAAGATTGGGTTTGTTGTGGCGCCTGTTGTAACGCCTGCTGTAATACATTTAACCGGTCGTGAATGTCGGCGCTTCTATAGTCATTACCCAGAAATATATCTTTCTCAGTGAGCAGGCTGGCGATCAGGCAGGCGTGGTAGGCCTGTTTTAACTCTATTGAAGATAACATCATGTGCGCCAGCCGTGGGTGCGTGCCCAGTTTCAGCATGTCACGACCATGGGGTTTTATTTTACCTTTGTCATCAATGGCGTTGAGTTGTTGCAGTAATGCTTTTGCCTGCTCGCTGGCACTGCTTGGTGGGGTGTCCATCCACTGCATTTCATCAAGTTCAGTCACGCCCCAGTTTGCCAGTTCTAGTACCAGTGATGATAAGTCGCTGTGCATAATTTCAGCCGACGCATGTTTTATTAAACGAGGCTGTTGTTGTGCTGTCCATAAACGGTAACAGACACCGGCGGATAATCGCCCAGCGCGACCACTACGTTGCTCGGCGGAGTCCTGTGAGATTTGCTGAGTTTTTAAACGGTTCATGCCAGAAGCAGGGCTGTAATCTAGCAGCCGCTCCAGACCTGAATCAATCACACAGCTAATGCCTTCAATGGTGATACTGGTCTCGGCAATATTGGTGGCGAGTACTATTTTACGCGTGGCTTTATCCTGCTTGGATTTATCAAAGGGTGCTGCGATAGCCAAATCCTGTTGCTGTTTATTCAGGCTACCGTGCAGTGGTGCGATTATAATATTTTTTATGGCTTCGCTTTCAAGGGTTTGTTTTATCTGTTTAGCAAGTTGGTTTATTTCTTTTACACCGGGCAGAAATACCAGGCAGTTTCCCTGGTGATTGTGAATGACTTTATTTACCGCATTCATCAAACTTGAAAGGAGTTGCTGCTGCGGATTTAAATTGCTGTTCTCATTGATCGCTTTATCGAGATAGTTGATTTCAACCGGAAAACTGCGACCTTCACTCTGAATGATAGGTGCGTTATCGAGCAGGCTGGCAACGGCATCGGTGTTAAGTGTTGCCGACATCACCAAAATTTTTAAATCTTCGCGTAAAACTTGCTGGCTTTGCAAACACAAGGCCAGTGATAAATCGGCGTGCAAACTGCGCTCGTGAAATTCATCAAAAATTACCAGCGCGGTTTTCTTAAGCTCGGGATCGGCCTGTAATTTGCGCGTTAAAATACCTTCTGTAACGACCAGTATTCTGGTTTTATCGCTAAAGCAATTGTCCTGACGAATCTGGTAACCCACACTTTCGCCGACTTTTTCATTGAGCAGAAAAGCCATGCGAGCAGCCGCGTTTCGGGCCGCAAGCCGTCGCGGTTCGAGTAGTATGATCTGTTTATCACCCAGCCATTCCTGATCGAGCAGAGCGATGGGCACGGCAGTCGTTTTACCCGCACCCGGTGGAGCCTGTAATACGAGGCGTGTGTGATTATTTAATGCGTTTTTAATCTCGGGTAAAACAGCATTGATGGGTAGGGTTGGCATGGGTGTAGTATAGCGGAAGGGGAAAGCTGAAGAACAAAAATAGGGGTCAGAGAGAATTTGCAGGAATCTAATTGATGGCTGTCCAGGGTTGTTCTGTATCCCAGAGTAATTTGGCATAACGTTCCATCGGAATGTTCATTTCCTCTTGCAGCCATTTACCTTTAGTAAGTAGTTCTTTTCTTTTTATCAAGGGTATGTCGTTTTTGAATGCGAGTACGATCGTGTTTCCACTTTCCACTTCGAAACTGAGTAGTTGGTTTTCAAATTCGAGCGCGAGTAATTCATCTAACTCTTCTCGTAATTTAGGTGCCGTATGCCAGATATTGAGCACGAGGACACCTTGTTTGTTGAGTGCATTTTTACAATCACGCAAGTAGGATGATTGTACTTGTTTCGGTTCCATGCCTTGTGAGTTGTATAGATCTGAAAAGATAATATCGCTTTTCATGTCGGTGTTTTTCATGTAGTTCACAGCATCATCTATATGAATGATGAGGCGATCAGTGTCGGGTAAGTAAAAATATTCTTTTGCGATCTTCGCCACTGCTTCACGGTATTCAATCGCGTGTACGTTCAACTCGGAGAAACTACTGAGCAAGTTCTTTGCCATGGAGCCTGCGCCCAGCCCCATGATGGTGGCTGTTTGTACTATGGGGATAAAAAATAAACCCGCCATCATGGCCTGGGTGTAGCCGAGATCTAATCCATTAATGTCATTTAGTTTCATGCAACTTTGATAGATTTTCCCATCAAAGCTGAGAATCCGGCTGGTCCTTGTCTGGTAAACATAAATTGGGCCGTGCTTATCTGTTGTTGATGAGATACAGGTTCCTTTGATATCCATGGTATTTTTAATGTCACTTAATTACGGGGTTATAACGGGTAGGGAATTATAACGGAAAAGAGGTACGGAAAAGAGGCACGCAAAAGAAGCACAAATTAACGCTTCGGATATCTATACATCAAGAATTCAGCAGGTAAAATGTACCCCGTTACCCCAGATTTAAGTGCTACTAGGCCAAACCCCGGAATTAAGTGATTCGCAACATGAGTAGAAATATTGAACTATTAGCGCCCGGTGGTGATGTTGAAGCCATTAAAGCCGCCGTTATTGCCGGTGCCAATGCTGTCTATTGTGGCCTGGATAACTTTAACGCCCGCAACCGGGCCGCCAACCTTACTTTTGATGACTTATCCGGCATCTTACGTTTAGCACACCAATACGGCTGCGAAGTGTTTTTGACCTTAAACGTTGTCATCCTGGAGCCGGAGTTACGCAGCTTGATCAAACTGCTTAACAAGCTGGTTAACTCGGGTATCGATGGCATTATCGTACAGGATCTTGGCATTTTTAACCTGGTAAAGAAGTATTTTCCGACGCTCAATATTCACGCTTCAACTCAGTTGACGACGCATAACGAAGGCCAGATTCTATTTTTGGCAAAAATCGGCGCATCACGCGTTAATCTGTCGCGTGAATTAAATATCGCCGAAATAAAATCACTGACGGCACTCGCCCACAAGCACGACGTACTAACCGAAGTTTTTGTGCATGGCGCACTGTGTATTGCATTTTCTGGCCAGTGTTATTCCAGCTCGGTCAGCGTGGGTAACTCAGGTAACCGTGGAAGTTGTAGCCAGGCATGTCGTGATGAATATGAAATCACGGCGATGGGCAATCGTTTTCCACTCAACTTGAAAGATAATTCTGCTTATTTTGATCTGCCGGCGTTAGTCGATGCGCAAGTTGATTCATTGAAAATTGAAGGTCGTATTAAAAATGCACACTATGTTTATACCGTAGTCGATACCTGGAGAAAGCAGGTCGACGAGTTTGTTGAAACAGGAAAACTGTTGGCCGACGACTCTAACTTGCACCGCGTATTTAACCGTGACTTTACCAACTCTTTTTTACAGGGCAACCTCAGCAAAGATATGTTTATCGACAACCCGCGTGATCACAGCGTTAATCATGCCATTGAAAAAAGTCATGCTGTTTTGGTGGAGGATATTCTGCAGGTGAAAGAGGAACTTTACACAAAGAAAAATGAACTCGGGGCAGAACTCGCAGAAAAGATTAAGTATCTCAGCATTGCTAAACAACCGTTAGTGTTAGCTTTCTCTGGACAGTTGAACGAGCCTTTTTGTTTGACTATGACGATAGGTGATAATGACAAAGTTCACCGCGTGCAAACTCAATCACTGCTCAGGCCTGCCAGTCAATCGGCTATCGATTTGGCCACGTTGGAAAAACGCTTTAAAAACGTTGCTAGCAACAATTACCGCATTGAAGGTTTCGAATGTAATGGCCTGGGTAATGCTCTGGATGATGGTTTAACGATTCCGTTTAAAGAACTGGCGGGTTTGAAAAACCAGGCGGCTTCATTATTAAATAATTCAGTAGAAATTATTTCCTTGGTAAACATAGCACCGTTAGAGAAGCATAAA
>CAJXZZ010000112.1 GCA_913065105.1 uncultured Gammaproteobacteria bacterium
ATGAGTTAGGTCAACAAAAGGACCCGTGGGAAAAAGTACCCCCAGGACTTGAAAAGTATATTGAAAAATAAGAGCGTGAAATGTAAGCAATTATCTCAAGTTGACTTTATTTATAATAACTATGCGAGTAGTACTCAGCATCGTGCACGATAGCACTGGACGAAGTTGCTGATGAAGCTGGAGCGACAGGAGCGGCAGATTGATCTGCAGCATCACAGGCACTGGTTGCTAGCAGTAGCGGCAGTAAAAATGTCTGAATAGTTTTTTCATGGTTGCCTCTTCCTCTTTATATTTTGATGCCACAACGTTCTAACACCATTAGAATCATGCTAAATATTACACTAACGTATTTAAGCGCTAGATATAAACACATAATTAATATGTTTATATCTGCAAGGATAATCCCGACTAACCGCTTATATAATTTTCTTTAGTTCAGCTAAGAGCATTCGCAATAATAAAAGAAGGGACACGCGCCCCTTCTTTTATTAACCGTTATTTATGAATCGATACGCAACTTATTTTTTAGGCATTTGAGGCAAGCCAAGCATAAATATCTCAACTGCCTTTTTACTTTCTGGTCTCAGGTTTTCGATACCGGTGTAAGGTATGCCGTGAGTAGGTGGTCTGTCCGGATGTACTTTCTTGAACGCCATATGACGCTTCGCCATTGCAGCAAACTGACCTCCAGCCCATGGACCATATTTGATCGAATCGATGGGACGCTCCTCACGTGAGTCACGGTAGAGATCAAAGAGACTTGCAGCAATAGGATTTGATCCCGGAGGAGGTAAATGCATCTTGTACTTGTTCTTTACAAGAGACTTAAGCACAGGGCCCTCGTAAATGTGTACGTAATCACGACGGCCATGGGTTTCGCCCAACAGCAGTACACCACTTTGATCAACGCCGTCGATGACTCTGTCCCTGGGCACGCCATCCATCGTGTTAGTCAAACGAGCCAGGGTAGTGAACAGGTCACTAACATGAACGATATCCTCGGCAGCACTGCCTGCTTCGATAACACCCTTCCATTTCACCCAGGCATTAACGCGTACGCCGCCTTCCAGATGTTCGGCTTTACCACCACGGTAAATCCGGTCGGATTGTCCGCTAGGGCCTGCATACTGCATAAAGGGACCGTTATCACCCATCACGATGATGATGGTGTTTTCGGCGATACCCAGTTTATTAACCTCGTTGACAATCTCTCCCACCCATTGATCAACCTCAACAAGGCTATCGGCTACGGTGCCACCGTTAAGCGTGTTGAACTCACTTTTGAATTCCTGAACAAAGGAGAGCGGAAACAGTGGCCAGTAATTGAGGAAGAAAGGTTTGTCCTGCTTGGCAAGAGTTTGTAGTTCTTCCATGGCGTTTCTTTGATAACGCTCATTCATTTCCCGGTATTTTTTCTGTGTCCAGGCTTCGCCGGCTTCCATTTCAACTTCGTAGAGTTTTCCATCACGTAACTCAACGCCGGTGACCATGTGTGCAGGATTGGGCGTGAAGAGTTTGTCCAGTGTGAAGGACTGGTCAGCACGGCTGGCATCAACGCCCCAAATAATATTTGCGTCTTCCATGTCCAGACCCATAATGGCGAGTTGTCCCTGTTGATGTATGGGGAATTTCGCACGCGTGAAGCCCTGGTTACTGGCATAAGCCTGTTCAATATCTCCCAGGTGCCATTTACCTACATGGGAGGTGAGATAACCCGCATCTCTGAGCACCTCGGCAATAGTAACCTCGTCGGCATGTAAACCATCACCGGCCATAGTAGCCTTGGCTTCGGTCAAACCCGTACGTGTTGGATAGCGACCGGTCATCATGGCGACACGTGTTGGTGTGCATGAGGGTTCGGTGTACATGCGGTTCAGGCTCATGCCTTCTTTGGCAAGAGCCGTCATATTCGGGGTCTTATAACCACGGATGACACTTAAGTTATCCATGCCGATTTCGCCAAAACCGACGTCATCCAGCAGAATGTAAACAATATTGGGTGGCTTGCCGCCGTTTTTCTTACGGATCTCAGCCAGTTTCTTGTCGAGTGTTTTGTCATCAGCAGCCCATGCTTTGCCGTTCTGAGCCTCAATGATTTTGTATTCAGCATCGTGAATAATTGCCGGCAAAGAACTACTTACAACTGTAGGAGTTGCTTTAGCGGTCGACTTATCAGAAGCATCACAGGCACTGGTCATCAGTAGTGCCGCCATTAATATGGTGGATTTTTTTATCATAGTTTTATCCTTTAGCTTAAATTCGTTTTATATAAATACTTAACTATTTATACTGGATTCAGGGTACCAGTGACTCCAGATCATCCAGAAGACATGTGGATATTGCGGCAGCCTGTTCAACTTACCTTCATTCGATTCACCATAAACATCGACGTTCGTTACGTCAATAGTGCGCCCGTCGAGCTTGCGACTGAATACACCCAGCGTTTCATATTCAGGAAACCAGGCCAGCAGCACCGGCTCACCACCAACGTTCGTATTATGCAGAGGATTCTTATCGAGGAAACTGCTTGTATAGGCAACCTGCTCACCATTGATATTAACGCCCCAGATTTTCTCCTTGGCAGGGAGCCTGTTATCATCCATATCCAAGGTCGGGAACAACGGCTCCTCACCTTCGTAATGCCCTTTAAGCGTGGCCACAAACATAGCGTAAGTCACCTTATCCAACAGCCCTAACAGTCCGGTTTCGACCACATGGAACACACGTCCTTCGGGATAGATTTCCTTGAATGATCGCCATGGCATGCGTTGCGCTGCATATGGATCGAGATGGCCACTACCATCTAGTGTGCTCGATGTTATCTGTTGATACAGTTCACCACTGTTCTCATCGACCATGACAAGATTGTTGTGCACCTGCGAGACGACCTTCAGATGCGATTCTTCACCCATAACTGTTGAACTGAATGGCAGCGGAAGATTACTCAATGCGCAATACGTCATAACGACCTCTTCACCGCCGACAGTATCGCCAGCAATATGCGGGATCATCATCCAGTCGCGTGGATACGCCCTGGCTTCACCATTGATCTCGACAACAAACACATCTTCATCTTCTTCCAGCATTTGATCTGCATCAGTCACGGAAATAAATTCAGCCGTGTGATGATGGCCACGAAGCCAGATCTCAGGCACAAAATAATTCGTCACAATAATCATACCCGCTATGACTACAGCGTAACCATAAACAAGGCGACGGTTGAGCAGCTTGTGGCGAAAATTAAGATAGAGAACAAACAAGGCCGCAATGCCAACAAGTACGCTGGCCCAGCCAAGATTAGGATACACTGCATACAGCCATTCACTCGGAAGGTTGAGAAACTGCCCCAGTTCGGTAAACAACACTACCCCGAACAGTCCTGCTGCAAATGACAATACTATTACTGCCCAAATTATTTTCACGGATGCTCGAATATCTGACATACAGTTAACCTCTTTTTTCTTTCTTCTTCACAGTAATGTTAATAGTGTAGGCATGTATCATGCTTATTCTTTTTTTATTCAGGAGACCAAAACCAGTCGAAAACCACTCGCATTAATTAAAACGTTTTTCTTACATCTTTTCATTTTTAAATATTGTAAGTCAGTTAAGTAAACATTGAGAGTTATAGATTCACCGCTTCTGTTAATGAAAATTCAAGCAGTGTGCCAGCCTTGATCTCTGCCTGGTTACCACCCGTTAATATCGCTGCGCCAAGTCCAACCTTGGCACCTGTTTTAGCCCCGCTGCTGCCGTCTGCAAGGCCGCCGACCGCTGCCCACTTGGCCGTCTGACCCGCTGTTTTTTTCGCAGTCTGTTCACCAACACCGGTCAATGCAGTAGTCTTAATCTTATGCATCTGCCCGTTAATACGGATATCGGTAATACCAAGCTTGATCGATGCTTGCCCAGCTAACCGTCTCGATTTTTTTGCTTCCAGTACCACGCCATAAACATTGCTATCCACTGGCACGATGGTCACACCATCGATAACCACAGCTGATTCAAGCTTGGCCGTAAACTTGTGGCCCTCTGCATTTTTGCTTGGGTTTAATGTTTCGCCGATACGTATCACCAATGTTGTACCGGCAGGGACTGTCGATTTTTTATCGGCATCGCCTGTTTTCGCTACCGTTTCGCTTTTAGCCTCATTTTTAGTATCGCTAGATGTTTTCGCGGCACTACCCATAGAAATGTTTTTTACGTCGGCGGCATTAAACGTCATGCTGATACCATCAACATCAAATTTGATAGCATCACCCTCGCGTCCAACAAAACTACCTTCCATTTTTTTACCATTGATTAACTCTATGGTGTCAGCAAAAGCCGCAGACATCATCAGTATTGATAAAACAAAACCTGTGAATAATCTCATCGTTTTTATCTTCCTATAAACGCTGAAACACCTGACAATCATCAGGTGTTTCTATTATTAAATCTATCGAACATCATTAAAAATTATAACCAAAACCAATTAATGGGCCACTTATTGCGATGTCATAAAAAAACTTATTATCATTGTCGCTCTCGTAATCGACATCAATATGACGATAACCTGCAAATAAGTTCCAGTTCTTCGATGGCATGTAACCAAAGTAACCAGCCAGCTGCCAGGTAAGATCAGAGCCAACACCAAAACCACCAATGTCGCCCCTGCCAAAGAACTTCCACTTACCCGAAAGCGCTCTGCGATAATCCAGTCCGACTATAGGATCAAACCAGTCGACTGCGCCTGTAATGGGTGGCGGAGATGGCTGAACATTTAACATGACGCTCGTCCTGATATCGATGTAACGAAAACCCGCCAACACTTCTAGTCCAGGCTGAACTTCATATCCAACACTCAGCTCTGTAACTGTTTCTCTAAGATCTACAGTCGCGGGCGGTGCATCAGAACTAGGCGAGATATTAAGGTAAATATAATCGATACCAAGCGCCCATTTATCACCTTTTCCTCGGTAATTCCACATGATACCGCTTTCCAGGTTATCGAGGATGTCGCTAAATGACGCATCTACTGGCGCTCCGCCAGCCGCATTCCCGGTGCTACCCTTCAGCCCCGCACCCCAGATATAAAGCGAGGCAGTACTCTGAATCTCATCTTCATCGTCTACGGCGGCATGCAGTGACAGCGGAGAAACAGCAAGCACAGATAAAAATATAATATGTAATAATTTAATTTTGTAGCCAGAATAATTATTTAACATTTATCCACTCCAAAGATTTTATGATTTTTTTCATAAACTTTTCTGACTACCGCAAGATGAAAGAACCCTGGTACCGTGCTTTATTAAAAACTCACGCCTTGCGTCGACACTTAATTATGAATGATAATCATTATTAACAGTTTCAAGAATACGACAAATGTTAGTATTTATAAACCCTATCTTATGAGCGGAATTAATCAACTACCCGTTATCGCAGTCAATCAAGGATACTGGCAGATGGGTCAATTCACCACAGATTATCGCCGTCAGTTTGGTGAATTACCTTCTGATACAATTAGAACGAAGTGGCATGTTTGACATCTTTAACACCTGCTAGCGCACATGGTGTACTTATAAATTTATTATTTTAGTTAAATAAAAAAGCGAGCTGTAAAAAATACAGCTCGCTTTTTTATACGAAGGTTTACTTGTGATTATTTAATCAGCTTCAACCTTGTCAGTGGTAGTGTTCAAGATCTATGAAGGTGAATCATCACGTTCTATTTTAGTAGCAATCTTGTTACCTATATCATCAGTGTAATAATCGATTTCTACGAAATCACCGGTCGCAATGTCCGTCAGGCTAAAGTAGAACAGGGGAGTTACGCTCTCGTCTTGTTCGTCAATCATGCTGGTCTCATTATTTACAGAGAAAGTCATATCGACACTATTGACTGAAACGGTAATAGTGGTATCGGTTGTGCCAGTGACAAGACCTTCGACTTCATTTTCTGAGGCATGGTCTTCTTCGATTTCTTCAACTACGAAGTTGCCGTTTGCATCGATGTAGCCTTCCACGGTGATGATCATGCCATCTTCTAGCGATGCTAGATCAAAATCATCGTCTGTTTCTAATGAAGCAAAGAGAACGGTAGTGCCATTGAAATCGAAAGAGGTTGGGGTGATATTACTAACAACACCCTGCACTTCTAGATCTTCACCTTCATCACCGTCAATATCAAGGCTGCCATCTTCTTCAATTTCAACTTTGCTTGCAGTCAGGGTAAAACCAGTGGCTACATCACCAATCAGGGCAATCTCAGTTTTTACTTCCACATACAGGTCATTTGCTAGAATCGTTTCCACGTTTGCGCTACTGTAATCCACTAGAAGGGTACCAAGATTAAAGGTCAGAGGGATTAAGTCTAAATTGCTAATCAGGCCTTTAACTTCAACATCTGTGGCTGCGTTTTTGGTTTCAATACGTGTGGCAAGAATGTTACCTGTGCCATCGGGATAGCCGTGAACTTCAACAATGTCATTAGGGACTATCAGATCAATAGAAGCCGTTGTGTCACTGTCAAACACAGTGTCAGCCGTAATGGTAACGGTTTGTCCCATTACATTCATGGTGCCGATACCATTGGTTAATGACACCTCAAGGACATAACCTTCGAGTTCATCGGTACAGGTAACAGCAGTTGCCGTGCCCGTTACGCCATCCGCGTTTACGCTGCCTTGTAGTGCACAGACATCACCTACGCCTAAGTCAGTTTCAGCACTTTGTGATCCGTCAATGGTAACGCTGGCGCTATCTGTTTCATATTCAACGCCGTTGATATAAACGCTACCAAAACCTGTAATGACACCTGATGTGCTGCTTGCACTGGTGGCATCTGCACTGGTTGTGCCATCACTGTCGCTACCACACGAAACAAGCCCGGTGACGGCCAAAGTACATAGAATGGCGCTACTGATTATTGATAATTTCATGGGAAAATCTCCTGCCCAGGTTGGTTACAATTAAAATTAAAGTGCACTAATCGTATTGAATATCTCATTAGTGCTTGCATTTAAAGAGATACGATCTCGCACACGTTAAGCCTTCGCGGCCAAATCATATCTTCGTTATATAAGTTAACGTCTGATCAGGCAGAAAGGTTCCATCAAAATGACTATAAGTATTTCGCGGTATTAGTCATTCAGCCATATAAATAGCATCGGCTACAGCAAAAATTAGGGTAAAATTGCGCCTTTCGTTAAACAAACAATGAAGTAATTACCATGTCAAACCAGTTTCAGGCCGCACAAAAACACATCCCAGGCGGGGTCAATTCACCAGTACGCGCATTTGCCGGCGTAGGCGGTGAGCCGGTTTTTATTAAAC
>CAJXZZ010000113.1 GCA_913065105.1 uncultured Gammaproteobacteria bacterium
GTGATGGCAGAAACCAGGTCACGACCTGCATCCAGTCGGGTTGATTTTCGATGGGTGATTTGCCGCCCGAAAGTATTCGCATTGGACTAAGTGTCAGCATAATAAGCAGTGCAAATTGCGCCATCGTATGACAACAGCGCATCGGCAACTTCGACGCTTAGATTGACGCGTTCCGGCGCCTGGTCTCCAGGCAATAACTCATCACCCAAATGAGAGCTTTGATGGTACAAACGAAAGCGGGCAGAGTACGATCCATGCCGGTACGTAAGCGGGAACCCAATAAGGTAATCAGTGTTGATTAAATCACCAGATGATGAATCCATATTAAATAGGGAAAAGACGCCACCAAAGAAATTCAGTTGCCAACCATCGCCCGGATTCTCACCTGACCAGCGAAAGAGTCCGAAGCTATGCCCAACCCCTACCGATGCGCCATGGATGTCTTCATTTTCGCTATCGATATTAATAAAGCTAACAAAGAACTGAGGTTCCTTGAGAACGGCGATAAGGGGAGTAAACACATCACCCGCTGGAAAGCTAACTTGGTCTGTGTCCTCATCGCGCTCCAGAGAAGAATATTCGGTCCCGTTGGCCGCAATGGGAACTAACAAGAAGACGAAACAGCATACGCTAGCTGTCACAAGAAACACGTGGCGCACACAAAATATCATCTTTTTCTCCAATTATTTAACACCGCAAAGTAAGTCACACCATAATTTTCAATGTTGACCAATTTTCGGTGGTACTTTTCGCCAGACGTTTCCTTTGAGACCCATCTCATAACCGATATTGAACAACCTGTTCATCTCTGCGGTGTCAAAAGGTTCCACTTCCGGTGGTATGTATTCATTAGGTAGGGAAACCCAGTTGAAATCGAAACCCTGTTCATGGGCAAAGGTGTAGAGGCGTACCAGGTCTCTGCGTGCTTGAGATTTAATGAACGAAGTTACCGTCCGTTCAGATATTTCAGTCAGTTTTCTTGGCACCTGTTTTGGCTCGGGACCCACCACCGCATTTCGAATAACAAAGAGTTTGGTCCTTGGCCCCGACGTTTCCTGCAATCCCAACTGCCTTTTGATCTCCTCGGTGTCGATCGACACTGCCGTCAGAAATAACTGCGCTTTAAGCCCGCCATCGGCGTGCATCTCATCATAGGATACACCGCCAACTTTTACCTCGATAAAAACCGGTGGGAAGGCGATTGGGACGGACGAAGAAGCCAGTATCACCTTACGAAAAAGTTCCAATGCCTTCGGATGCCCGCTGTTGGCGATAGCCCCCATATTCCACACCACCAACCGATCGGCGTCGAGATGGGTGGTACCGATATAAAGCCGTCTGCCCTGTCGATGCGCCTGGGCTGTTGCCAACAAGATATCTTGATCAATGTACTTCGCTATCAATCGTGCCAGCGGCGCAGAGTCGGCAAGAGAATCACTCCAGAGAGCGCTAAGACCACGCTCTTGATAGATGTCTTCGGCACTGATGGTTGTGTATGCCTTCTTCAATACGCCGTCATATTCCGGCCCCAGAAATGCGAATGGTGCAATGAGTGCGCCCGTGCTAATGCCTGTCACCAACTTAAAACTCGGGCGAGTCGCTGACCGGGTCCAACCATTCATGAATCCAGCACCGAAAGCACCGTAGTCGGCACCGCCCGAGAGTGTAAGAATGCTGGTTCCAGGCAAACCAGCTGCGTCTTTTTGAATTGCAGCGCGCTTTTCCTGGTGGACCGATTCGACCAGGTCGGCCCCAAACTGCTTGCTGAATGTTCCCCCCCACGCTCGCACTGCTGGTACGCCCGGGAGGATCTGCGCATGATACATTTGATCGACGGGTACCGGGTGGCGCGGTGGCAGCGTGCTACAGCCCGAGGTCATCCCAAGCAACATAAGCAGCACGAAATTGCGAACAAGACATTCCATTCAGAGCATTCCAGATTTTCTTCTTTCAACACCCAGCAGTCTCATTGTCACGATACCTAGTGACAATCCGGCGGCTACCAAACAGTAAAACATACTAATTATTAAGCTGCTGCCAAACTTTTTCGAAAGCGCGCCATCGCGATAAAGAAGAACACTGTACCAATAACAATAATTGCCAGTAAATTCGGCCACACTGTGTTGAAACCGGCGCCGCGATATAGTATCGCCTGCGCCAGGCTGACGAAATGGGTGGTGGGCGCGACCTGCATAATAACCTGTACAATCTCCGGCATACTTTCGCGCGGCGTGACGGCGCCGGAAAACAGCTGCAGAGGCAGGATAACGAGTATCATCAGCAACCCCAACTGCGGCATGTTGCGCGACACCGTACCCAGAAAGATGCCAATGGAAGCGGTGGAAAACAGGTGCAACAGGGCCCCGAACATGAACAGCGGGATAGAACCGGCAATAGGCACGCTCAATAAGCCCTGCACAATAAAGTAAAGCGAAAGCCCTGCAGCCGACAATACCACCAGACCCATGGACCAGACTTTGGCCAGCATGATTTCCGCTGCGCCGAGCGGCATCACCAGCAGGTGTTCCAGCGTGCCATGCTCACGTTCACGAACCAGCGCCGCGCCGGTCAGGATGATGGACAGCATGGTGATGATGTTGATCAGCTCCATCACGCCACTAAACCAGGTGCTGGTGAGGTTGGGGTTGAACTTGACACGCGTGGCGAGTTCGATGGGTAACACGGCGCCGCTGCGAGAGCTTTGCACAAATTCCAAGAGCTTGCCGTTTATGATGTTTTGAATATAACCGGCGCCGATCATCGCCTGGGTCATACGGGTGGCGTCGATGTTGACCTGAATGTCCGGCTGCTTTCCAGCCAGCACATCGCGCTCAAAATTGGGAGGGATGTCCACCACGAAAGTGTAGATGCCCGCATCTAGGCCGGGGTCGATGTCTGACAGCACAATAAATTCCGGCGTCTTGAAATACGGTTTGTAGAAGGCGTTGATGATGCTGCCTGACAGCGGCGACCGGTCTTCGTCAACGAAGGCAATGGGGGCGTTGTGCAGCCCTGATGAAATGGCGATCGCCTTCGTGTAGATGCCGGCGGAGAATGCCCAGATGATGATGAGGAACAATACTTTGTCGTGCCACAGGCCACGCAGCTCTTTGATACCCAGGCGGTAGATGTTGGACAGGTGCTGCATCATTACTTCTCCTGCTTACTCAAAAACATCAGGCTGAGCAGCGTCAGTACCGGAATGAATGCGGCCAGTGCCAGGAAATCCGCATAGAGATCACTGAACTCCAGCGCCTTGGTAAAGATACCACGGCTGATGTTAAGAAAATAAGTCGCGGGGAAAAACCTCCCGATCATAGCACCGGGACCTTCCAGTGAGGATACCGGCTCGTTCAGGCCGGAGAAGCTGATGGTCGGCAACATGGTAAAAATGGCGGCAGCCACGAGTGCGGCGATCTGGGTTTTGGTAAATGAGGACACCAGCAGGCCCAGCCCGGTAGTAGCGCTTACATAGATCAGTGCAGCGAGGCTCAGCGCCGGAAAGCTGCCCTTGAGCGGTACGCCAAACACAAATACCGCCAATGCAGTCAGGCCAAAAAAGCTGATCATGCTGAGGCCGATATAGGGCAGTTGTTTACCCAGTAAAAATTCCAGCCGGGTAACGGGCGTTGCATACAAATTAGTGATCGACCCCAGTTCTTTTTCACGCACCACGCCCAGGGCCATCATGATCGCTGGAATAAACATCAGCAACAGCGGTATGACGGCCGGCACCATGGCGTAAAGGCTTTTGAAATCCTGATTGTAACGATAGCGCATTTCGACATCGGCAATCGTCTGCGCCGGCACCTCCCCCAGGGTGCGCCGCGCAAGCTGGATTAGATAATCGTAATTCATACCCTCGGCATAACCACGTACCGTTTCAGCGCGAAACGGCATCGCACCGTCCACCCAGACACCGATCTCCACCGTTCGGCCACGCTTGAGGTCCTTACCGAAGTTGGGTGGAATCGCCAGCGCCAGGCTCAACTCGCCACTGGCCATACGCTGATCAAGCTCGGCCTGACTGTGAATCGGTGCATGTTCGATAAAATAACGTGAGCCAGACATATTCTGGATGTAGTCGCGGCTCTGCGGGGTCTGATCCCAATCCAGCACGGCAAAGGACAGATCTTCCACATCCGTGGTGATGCCGTAACCCATGATGAACATCAGGATCACCGTGCCCAGCAGTGCAATTACAAGGCGTACCGGGTCGCGTATAATCTCCAACGACTCACGGTAAGCATAACCCAATAAACGCAATGGGCTGAATGCACTGGTGAACACAGGTCTGGACTGAAAAGAAGAATCAGTTGCAGGCGTTATTTCGCCAGTGTTTTTTTCACTGCGGTCTTCTTTTGTTGTAGTCGCTTCCTCAAGATAGTCGATAAAGGCTTCTTCCAGTGTTTGCTTGCCACGTTTGTCTACCAATGCCTGCGGCGTGTCGCTGGCGAGTACCTTGCCGGCATGCATCAGGGAAATCCGGTCGCAACGTGCGCCCTCATTCATGAAATGCGTGGAGATGAAAATGGTCACGCCATCGTTGCGGGAAAGGCCGATCAATAACTCCCAGAAACTATCCCGTGCCACCGGGTCTACGCCGGAAGTCGGTTCATCCAGTATCAACATCTCGGGTTTATGGATGATCGCTACCGCCAGCGACAGACGTTGTCGTATACCCAACGGTAAACCAGCGGCCAAATGGTCTTCGTAACCCTTGAGGTCAAAATGCTCAATCACTTCGTTCACCCGTGCCGGAATGGTCTTCTCGGGCAAATGAAATAACTGTGCGTGCAGCACCAGGTTCTGCTGTATCGTGAGTTCGCCGTACAGGGAAAATGCCTGGGTCATAAATCCGACCCGCTTGCGGGTTGCCAGGTCATGCGCCTTGGCCGGATTGCCAAACAGTGACGCTTTACCCTCGGTGGCCGGCAATAAACCGGTGAGCATTTTCATGGTAGTGGTCTTGCCACAGCCATTGGAGCCCAGAAAACCAAAAATCTCGCCACGCTGGATCTCGAAACTGACATGGTCCACGGCGGTGAAATCGCCGAAACGCATGGTTAAACCCTCGGCCTTGATGGCGGGTGTGCTATCTTCCTGATTAATCCGAGGCGGCACCAGCAGCTCTTTATGGCCCTGGCGCTTTTCTTCTGGCAGCAGCTGGATAAATGCCGCGTCCAGATTGTCAGCTGCCGCTTGAGTCATCAGCTCAGCAGGACTCCCAGTTGCCAATACCCGCCCCTCATCCATGGCCACCAGCCAGTCGAATCCTTCGGCTTCTTCCATATAAGCTGTGGCGACCATCACGCTCATGCCTTCGCGCCGTGCGCGGATGCGATCAATCAGTTGCCAGAACTGGCGTCGCGACAGGGGATCGACGCCGGTGGTGGGTTCATCCAGGATCAACAGCTCAGGGTCGTGAATCAACGCACAACAAAGCCCGAGCTTCTGTTTCATTCCTCCCGAAAGCTTGCCGGCCGGACGATTGCGAAACTGAGTGAGCCCGGTACTTTCAAGTAATTCATTAATGCGCCACTCACGCTCTTCCCGCCCTTGCCCAAACAAGCGACCAAAGAAATCCACGTTTTCAAACACCGACAGGGTCATGTAGAGGTTTTTGCCCAGGCCTTGTGGCATATAGGCGATGCGCGGACAGACTTTGCTGCGGTGACGGTTGCTGCGCATATCACCGTCCAGCACCTGCACCACACCATCCTGGATTTTGCGCACACCTGAAATCAAAGCCAACAGTGAGGACTTGCCGACACCATCGGGACCGATTAAACCCGCCAGGCAACCGGCAGGGATTTCAAGGTCAATGTTATCGACAGCGAATGTATCGCCGTAGCGATGGCTCAGGCCGGTGATCTGTGCGATGGTGGTCATTATCTTTCCTTCTCAACGGTGCAAGCAGGATGGCCGGGAAGCAGAATACCGGCTCACTATGGCAGCCTCGTCTGCAGATGCTCGGGCCATTCACTATTTTGATCAAGTCGCACATAAGCCACGCCCGGTAAGCCGGTTTTTACTCTTTCAATGTGCTCTTTAAGGAGTTCAGGATCGATCTTGATCTTGATACGGAACATCAGTTTCTCGCGTTCAGTGCGGGTTTCGACTTGCTTTGGCGTGAACTGGGCTTCAGGTGCAACGAAGGAAACCGTTGCCGGAATCGTGAATTCGGGCGCGACATCGAGTTTAATGCGGGCGTCTGAGCCAACGGTGACTTTACCCGCCTGGTTTGTAGGCAGGTAGATGGTCATGTACACATCGGTCAGCTCGAGTACCGTCAGCACCTTGCCTCCGCCGGCCAGTATTTCCCTTGGTTCAGCCAGGCGATACAGGACCCTGCCGCGGATCGGGGTTTTGAGCGCACTGTCGACGATGTCGGTTTCGAGTCGTTCGGTCCTGGCGACGGCGGCCTCGATGGCCGCTTCCGACTGAACGACCCGGACCCGCGCAGCACGTAAAGCTGCTTCGGCGGTCTGCCTGGCGGTACGATCCCGATCAACCTTCTCTCGGGAAACGTGGCCCTTTTTGACCAGCTCCAGTGAGCGTTTCAGTATCGCCTTCGCATACGTCAACTCACTTTCACGTTGTGCAACAATGGCGTCGGCATAGTTTTTTCCTTCGCGGGCTTCCCGTAGTAGGGCGGTTGCTTCCCGGAGTTCTGCTTCCAGATCCTTTGTATCCATGCGTGCCAGCACCTGACCGGCTTCCACCATGTCGCCTTCCCTGACCAGCACTTCCGTAACTCGGCCGGAACGCTTGGTGGCAATGTCATACTCCGTGGCTTCGATGCGCCCATTACCTGAAGTGATACCATCAGGCAGCGCTGATTGTTGTTCTTGCCACCACTGCCAGCTAAAGCTGGCGATCACGCCCACAGACATGAGGCTTATGACAAGCCATTTCAGTTGTTGTTTCATAAGTTAAATCTCATTTCATAGCCCCGAGAAAGTATGCCCAGAGCAATAAATAATCGTCAATGTAATCACACATAGGAACAGCTATCGTATGTCATTCACCGCTTGCTTAATTGTTGTGTTGGTTAACTTAGTATCTTACTAGCTTTTTATCAAAATAATCTGTCAGATTATCAAGCCAAAGGTCTGCTTCTGATTGCCTGCGAAGTTACTGTGAGAATAGTGAAAGCCTCTTGTTGGCCGAAAATTCTCTGTCAGGACTATCTTGCCAATGTCCGCTCTCTACG
>CAJXZZ010000114.1 GCA_913065105.1 uncultured Gammaproteobacteria bacterium
GGTTCAACCTCGGTTAAGTTCACCGTGCGGATAGCCGGTACCGGATAACCCGGGATAGCTGGAATAGCTGAATCAGACACATTGATCGTGACGTTACCCGCAACGCTATTAAAAATTGCATCGAAGGAAGTACGTGCAATGTTGGTACTGAGGTTGCCATGCAGGTTTGGAGAATAACCACCGGGCACAGGGTAAGCTAGATCTACCGGATCATTTAACAGTCGGGTTGTAAAATTAACGCGAAAAAACTCGTCTTTAACATTAATACCGAAACCGGTGACATTAAAGTTCCAGGTAATGTCTGTATCGACCAGTGGTGTTGAGCCAGCGCCGCCATCAATGCCATCCAGTATAATTCCGCCGGTGCTAGCAGCATAGTCGTACGCGTCGCCAACACCTGCAAAGGGTATGAAACCCTGACCACCAATATCTGGTAAGTCATCGGTCACCGCGACATTTTCAACTGCGATCAGGGTAAAACCGGGGGTGAGGAAACCAAACCAGCCACCGGACTCGATAAAGTAATTACAGTCTTCGCCTATCTGAGAATTTAGGTCAGCAGATGTCGGTGGCAGCGCTATTGGCGGAGCGGGCTCTGGCAAACCGCTTTCGGTACAGTACCAGGCACGTTTCGCCAGGTTGAAACCAAGCACACGGGAGCGAACCGCATCTAATGAATAGTTGTTTGCCAGTTGTTGAGCAGGTGTTGTATTAACAATTGATGCCGGTGCAGGCAATGTCAGTGGTGCGCCATCAAAGAGTGTTACCTCACCGACCACATCAGCACGGAAGGTCAAATCATCATCCACTGCGGGGATAGCGGCAGCCTTAATTACCTGAAAAGTAATCGTTTCGGTGTTTCCCGCACCGGGCGCAATCGCTCCGCGGTCACAGGCAAAAACGGCTGCTGTGCCTGGGATCGGTGCCGGCTGGTTCCAGTGAGGATGCGGAGGTGGATTACTAGTGGCAACACAGCCATTCGGTAATGGAAGCTGCGCGGTCATCGCCTGACCCAAACTTACATACGCGGTGTAATTGTCTGCGTCATGCCCACCATTATTAGTAAGCAACACATTTAAGTCTAAAGGGGTACCCGGATCATTGGTTAATATGAATAAAGCATCCGATATATCAACATCAAGATCTTCGACAAAAACGGTAAAAGGCCGATTCTGGTTAAACGTCTGATTTGGTGTGAATGTACAGGTATCATCATAAGTAAATGTGAGGTCATTGTTTATGCTGAAACTGTTATCTGGGTCAGTAGCGGGCAGTATCTCAGGTGCAACATCAAGATCCGCCACCAGGTCAAAATGTAATGGGTCAATCAATACTATTTCATAGCTGATAATAAATTGATCACCGTGACGGAACAGATCGACATCTATCGGGTTATCGCCAGTATCTCCATTACTCGTAACAGTGAAACGGAAATTGGTATTGTTTAATAAATTTGCTGGCGCTAGATCGATGTTGTGCGTCATCTCATCTGCAGCACCATCATAGATAACGCCATAAGCCGGGTTAAAAGTAAAGGTGATGGGCGCGGTCGTATCAACCACGTATTCTGCCGGTAAAATATCGTCGATGACAACATCGCGTATGGTACCCCCGGTGTCATTGACCACCGTAATGGTAACGATACCCCTGCTGCCTATTTCAACACCACCATCAACACCTCTGATGGTCTGTGTGATTGAGCTATCAGATAAAGCACCACTACCCTGCGTACTCAAAGTCGCAGTAGCATTGTCAATAGTGCCGCCTGCCAGGATGGATAAACTGTTCAGACCACCAGGCCCCGATGGCGGTGTATCCACATCACAACCCCACTCGATATTTACTGCGTTAGTTTCTACACCACATAAGGTTCGAATTTTGCCGACATAAAAAATATCTTCAAACGTGCCGGCAAGAACATCTTTAGGACCAGCTGCACCGAAGGGGTTATTCATTAAAAAATCATCTACCACCGTGGTAACACCGCCACCCGTACTGGTACAGCCCGCCGGTGGGCCACCAGTAGCAACCGAGTTGGCAGTAGCCTCTGTTGGACAGACATAGTTGATATCAAAGTTACCGGTAATGGCATCATTCAGTAGGACATCTTCCAGATCCACCGGTCCGGTGTTCTGAATCCGTACCCGCCAGATGACATCATCATCTCGGTGGCCATAAACAGTATCGGTATAATTTCCAGCGCCCTGTCCAGCATCAACATTACGACCCTGTTTACTCACCTGCGGCAGCGGCTGATCAAGAACTAACAGATGGGTATTACTAACCGTTGGCTGTGTAGTTCCACAGCTTAAGGTGTAATCTACATTTGCCTGGATGTTAGTATTATTACCTGCCAGAAATTCATTGATGCCCAATGCCGTATCGTAGGTGACATCAAAGATAAGATCTCTGGCACTGTTCGCAGGCAGTGTGACGCCAGCTAATGTCCAGGTATATACCGCTCCTGCTCGCGCCGGATTAGCTATCGGTAAACCACCAAATGTCGATGTACCATTAAGAATTCTTAACTGCGATGCCAGTAAGTCTTCACTGATAACTACGTTATTTATATCTATATCACTGGTGTTTGTCAGCCGCACAGTAACCGTACCCGTGCCACACAGTACGCAACGACTGGTAACCAGGTGACTAACAGTTAATGCACCCAGATTAAATGGGATAGCTGTTGTGGAATCAGGCACAATGATCGCTGTGCGGTCGATAACAGATGCCGTGTTAGATAAGGTAGGACAAACCGCTGGCACAGGATTGAATTCGGTTGTTGCTTCAACGGTTACATTTACCGTCGTGCCGCCTGGAATGTAATCAAACTCATAGTCCGTTGGTGATATAACTGCACCTGTTGGTACTGCAGGTGCAATGATATTTATATTGGTCAACCCTGATCCCAGCAGGTCACTCAGGCGTACATCAAACAGGCCACCGGTGCCGGTATTCTGGATAACAACATCGAATGTGACAACAGCATTATTCGGCGGATTAGACTCGGCCGTCGTCTTAATCAATGTTAACCCGCCCGCTCTGACCGCAATTAATTCAGACGCTGAAAAAGATTGCTGCGAACCATTGTTGTTATCGATTTCATTGTACGAACTGTTAAATACGACCGAATGAGCAGGATTTGCAACTACCGTAGAATTGGTGGTCAAGACCAGGTCAAATCGATAACTACAGTTTGCATCGATATCAGTATCGGCTGGTATCCCTATGGTGATTTGGTTAAGACCAGTCTGATTAGCCGTTATACCGTTTAAATTACTGCAGGATGGCGGTGACCTGGTAACAGGAACCGTCACCTGGCCAAGGATGAAACCGGACGGTATATCAACAGTAATATCTCTTATGTCATAAGCAGGATCAGGCCCCGTGTTATCGATAGTGAAACTGAATGTGTCACCCGCAACATCATTGCTTCCATCCCACGTACCCCCGATATCCATATAGACGCGTCCTGCCTCAGCCGGAGTAAAACCAGTCGTCAGACTCAGGTTAGCCGCTGCAAAAGCGTTTCCCATTGGCCATAGAAAAACACTGCCCGCAATTAAAATTTTTGCGAGCAGGCGACGACATACTTTTGATTTTTCATCATCAAACAACAGCTAATACCAACTAATGCACTTGCTAATGCACCTGGAATTTCGATTGATTTACATTTGGTATCATTTGGTTAGTTTGAGTATTTACGGTAATGAAATCATCAATATATTACTGAATATTTTCCATACAAAAACATACCGACGAGTATAGTATTTCAGAGGCAATTAACACTGAATCTGTCATTTTTTCGACAGTATTTTTTATGCTGGATGCAATAGATTGCTAGCCAGTCGCTACATCCAGTAGCCAACTGGTTTACGAAGCGGGTAGGAAATCGATAGGATAAAGAATAGTAAGGCTTGGTACGCCTTCTTTGGCACCAAAATTGAATTTTTTCACTCTGCCAGCGATCTTCTTATCTAACGCAGGTGAATCCATATCACTGGAATCAACTGTACATGCAGACACACTACCACCAGGCTCAATCGTTAGACGCAGAACCATCTTGCCCTGAAGGGTCGGATTTTTACGAAGCTGACGGTTATAAATTCGATACAGTGCAGCTTTATATTTATCAAATACGATTTGAATTTCTTCATCAGTACGTGACGGCCCTGGACCTGAGCTAAGTGGGCGCTCTTCACCGTCAAAGTCTGTGCCAATTGAACTTTGCACATGTGTAAATTCAACGCCACCCATGCTTTCACCGCTGCCGCCAGTATTACGACTTAACGAGGCAGTATTAATACCAGCACTTGAGGTACCGACATTGGACGTTACTAAAGAACGTGTTGTGGTTTTAGCTTTACTGCCCTTACCGCTTATTGTTGCAGATGAACCTATCTTGATCGGTGTATCGTCAATCAAATCTGCGAAATCATCTTTAAACGCCATCAGACCAGAACGCTCTGCTGTCTTACGCGCCTTTTTCGCTTTTTCAGGCACAGGCTTATCATCTTTTTTCTTAGGTTTTTCTTTATCCGGTTTTTTCTCTTCTATCCTTTCCTGTACTTTTGGTGGCGGCGGCGGTGTTTTAGGCAGCATTAATTGTGCCAGACGTTCTGGAATTTCTACCACTTCCACACGATCAGGTATCGGAATATCCCACATCGGTATCAGGACACCAAGGGTGATACTGAAAAGTAAAACAAATAATAATGTTTTTCTGAATCGCTTCTGATCATGATCGTTACGATTCCATGGCATATTGATTGGACGGAATGGTGCATCGACCATTTCACGTTCAATAATAAATTCTTCGGCACGTGCGTCCTGACGTTCTTGAAGATTAAGGCTGTCGTCATTTAAGATATTAACTTTTGCAGTCAGACTTTCAACCGCATCTTCACGCTCACGTTGCTTACTCTGTAATTCAGCAACCCGTGTATCATAATTTATAACTTGATCACGGATGCGTTTCTGCTCGCTGCGCGCTAAATTCTGGTCATAACTCTCACCCCAGAACAGATCGGCGCCCCCCAATTTTTCCAGCTTCTCTAACTGATCACTAAGCTCACTAAGTACGTGGAAACGATGACGTTTCGCGTTGAGTTCATTCAGTTCTTCAGAGAGAATAGATTCTTCATTTTCCAGTTCATCGAGACGATTGTAAGCGTCATCAATCTTATGATTAATTTTTTCCTGCGCTTTTTTAATATCATCTGCCACGAGGTACGTTAGCCTTTGCTTTTTGCTTTTTGAATTACGGCCAATGAAATCTTTCCATAACCTGCACTAGCACAGCTTGCCATCACTTTTTTAATTAAATGAAATGGCACCGTCCTATGCGCGAGCACCGTTACTTCCTGACTTTGTGATACGGTTTTTGTATTGATACCGATAATTTTTTTCCTCTGTAATATAAGCCTGTCTTTCACCTGTTCAACAATTGCTGTTTTACTATCGATAACGTCCTGCGTAGATATGACCGGCTGGCCCTGAACCAATATTTGCATAGGCGTTATCATCACGATAACTGTTTCACGCGGTTTGGTTTCTACCGCCGAGTCTGGTAACTTGATATTTTTTGGCGGCTCCATTACATCACTGGACGATGAGTTGACCAGCAGAAAAAAAACCAGGATTGTAAATACATCCATTAATGAAACCAGACTTAAGCCGCCCGCGCCTGCACCTTTACCCTGGCGCGTCATACGTTTCATGCGCCGATTTTCTTTTTTCATGGCGCATCCCCTATAGATATATCGGGAAACAAAGCTATCTGCTGCAACACATCAGCTTCGCCTTCCGCACCTTCCTGACGGACAAAAGTGGAACGCACGGCATCCATGACTCTGATTAAAACACGGTATTCAATATTCGATTCCATCAACACGATGGCATCAGTTTTATCAGGATACTTGGCTTTTATTTTTAGCAGGTACTTCGACAGTAAACCTATATCATAAAGTTTGCTTATATCTGTACTACCATCTTCATCAACAACATGTTCAACGTCTTCTTCTTTAAGTAATGGAAATCTTGCCAGCACCTGCTTGCCATTGCCAATTTCCATTCCTTTCTGACGAACGATAACTTCTATACTCATCTGCGGCTTATTATCATTACTACCCGCACCCGTGGGCAAACTTAACTCAAGAATAGTAATACGTGAGAAAACAGCCGTAATCAGCAGGAACGGTACGAGCACGACCATCAGGTTAAGGAACGTCGTGATATTAAGTTCAGGCGGCTCTTTTTGCGGCCGCCTGTAGTGATGACGTCTAGCCATTCTTTGCTGCCAGTGCTGCTTGACGCTTAGCGAAATCAGCAATAATGTTCAGTGTTTTGACAGACGCCATTTCAAGGCTATCGATAATTTCGACTGTTTTAGAAGATATTATTGCATGCGTGATCAATAGTGGAATCGCTGCCATTAATCCAAACGCGGTAGTGTTCATCGCGACCGAGATACTTGCAGATAACATATCAGCTTTTTCAGCCGGGTCTGCATTAGCAACAGCGGTAAACGCTTCGATCAAACCCATAATCGTACCGAGCAACCCAAGCAAGGTGCAGATATTTGCAAACAACGCAATGAATGGCGTTCGCTTTTCCAGGGTAGGGATGATTTCCATCATGCTCTCTTCCATCGCAATCTCGATATCATCACGTCGGCGCACAGAACCCTGTCTTGATAGCCCCATGTTTAACAGATTGGCAATCGCAGATTTATCGTCGACGATAGAATCACGAGCTTGATCGAAATCACCGCCATCAAGCAATGGGTGCACTTTATCCCAGACTCTCTTATTTACTTTACCGATGCCTGACAGTTTAATGTATCGCTCGATACAGATCGCCGCACCAAAAGCAAAGATAATTAATATCGGATACATAAACGTACCGCCGGTTTGAAAAAATTGCACAATAGTCTGGATGGTATCCATCATGTACTCCTCATTATAAAATTTATTTGTTATTGTACGTTTTTTCCATGGCTTAATTCGTAAAAATCAAGCTCACGTAAAAACACTTCTTTATCTAAGGGTCGCATACTGTCATCAAGTAAACCCGAATTCAAACTTGTTGCAAC
>CAJXZZ010000115.1 GCA_913065105.1 uncultured Gammaproteobacteria bacterium
TGTAACCAACATTAAACAGCTTTAACATCTTATCAGGATTAAATTCCGTAGCGTCATCGACATTGTTCTCATCCTTTGGCACGGCGGCCATACGGAACTTAAACCCTCTTTGCGCAGTGCTGTCATAGAGCCTGTACACACTTCTGTCGAAGAGCAAGTCAGTCTCTGTCTCCAGATATGCGGCAATAACGCTTGAAGGTGACTGTTCTACGGGATCATAGTCAGTTCTGTTGCGATACTTGCGGTTAGCAATCGTGTAGACCGTAACGTCAAAGTTAAGATTTGCATCTTCTCTAAAATTTAACACTTCCGACCATTTTACCAGCAGGCCGATCATAAAAACATGCGCGTAAATTCCGCCATCAACATGCATCTGATAATACTGTTGATCATCAATATCTACACTAATAAATTGGGGTGGTAAGTAGATAGGCATAGCAGCCGACGCATAGATAATGTCAGCAAATCTCTGGTATTTGTCGCTTCTTTTGCTTGACGCGATGGCGCCCATATCCCACACGATCTGTTGCCCGGTATCTATATTGGTCGTACTAATGTAGAGGCGACGGCCTTTTGCATGTTCAGCAGCAACTCTATTTAAAAGTGCTTCGTCAAAGTTCTTTAAAAATAACTGTTTCAATGGTTCGGGGTTCATCAGATAGGCAAAACCAAAAAAACTAAACCAGCTGGATGTGTAGATATCTTCTGTATATGACCTGGTATAAAAATCCTTTACTTTTTCTAACTCATCACCGCCAAGAAAAACAAAGGTCGCCATCACCGCACCTGTAGAGACACCCGTCACAACATCAAATTCAGGTATATCTCCCCTGTCTGTCCATCCAGATAACAGACCGGCACCAAATGCACCTCTGGTACCACCACCTGACAGCGTTAATATATTAAAAGGAACGGCCTCCTTGCTATTGCTATGACCATTCGCTTTTTTGATCAGCGTACTTCCGAGGCTGTCTCTAAGGGTAAACGCACCGCTCTTGTTTATATCTAAATCAATGGCACCCCAGGGAAGTTTATCCGAATACGCTTCGGGTAAAGCAGGTGGTCGTGTGGCACAACCTGAGAGCATTGTTAACAGGAGTAATACCAGAGTGATACCAACTGTTGTTGCCATTTGTCTTATTGGGGATACAGCAGATATATACATAGAATTCTATTTCCTGAATGAGCTTATAGCCTGCACTAGTTTAATTCATATCGACGCTCAGAATAACTCAATATATCGATCTGATGCACGATCGGCCAACGGTACCCAGTAGATTAAGCGGTGATGTTTCAACAGAGCAACGGTCAAGAAGACAGTATATTCAGGTCACTCATCATCCCGCAAAACAACTACTCTACAATCTCCATCAAAATCAACACTAACCTGAACACGTATCGGCCGACAACAGACCGAACAGTCTTCATAATAATCCTGACCCGATGCTGAATCATCAATCAGCAACTCAATTCCCTCACCACAATAAGGGCAGTCAACATTACGATTTAACAATTCCATAGTTAGAAAAGTTTACGGTGCATGACGTAATTCAACCAGTGACATGGTCAACGCCGGCCAGTAGGTAATGATTAACACTGCTACAAACAAGATCAACATAAACGGAATGGTTGCATAATACAGTTCGGTGATCGGTTTTTTAAAGCGATAACTGGCAATAAATAGATTCATGCCAACAGGTGGTGTGAAGTAACCTATCTGCATATTCGCTAAAAATATAATACCGAAATGTATCGGGTGAATACCGTAACCGACAGCGATAGGTAAAGTTAACGGCACGATAATGACCAGCGCTGAAAACACATCAAGCATCATGCCCAAAACAAGTAGAAAGATATTAAGCAATATTAAAAACGTCAGCTTGCTGTCGATATGCTCGCGAATAAAATCGAATAATTTAGTCGGAACTTCGGTATCGATTAAATAATTTGTTGAAGCTAAAGAAACGCCCAATATGATCAGTACGCCCCCTACTAACACCATTGAATCGCGCATGATTGTCGGTAACTGCTTAAGCGTTACTTCTCGTAATATCAATACGTCGACAATCAAAACATACATCACAGCAACGGCGGCAGCTTCTGAAACAGCAAAGTAACCACTGTAGATACCAGCAACTAAAATTATAGGTAGCGGTACTTCCCATACCGATTCACGCAGTGCGCTGATCAGTTCTTTTGAATCGAAAACCGTTGTTGGTATCTTTTCGCTAACACTCTTATACATGCTCCATGCAACCAACAGCGCTAACATGACCAGGCCCGGCAACAGACCTGCGATAAATAAGTCATCTATCGCGACTGATTGTTCAAGGTCCATCTGCTGAGCGATAACGCCATACAGAATCAACGCTATAGAAGGTGGAAACAACAGACCTAAACTTCCTGACGAGGTAATCAGACCGAGATTAAAGCGCTCTGGATAACCCGCCTGTTTCATCGCCGGGTACAGGATCGCACCTAGCGCGATAATGGTCGCACCCGACGCGCCTGTGAGCGCAGTAAAAAAGGCACAGGCAAATAATGAGACCACCGCAAGTCCGCCAGGCATCCAGCCGAGCAATGCATTAGTCATTCGTACCAGCCGGTGAGATGCTTTACTTTCGCCTAATACATAACCAGCAAAAGTAAATAGTGGGATAGCAAGCAAAACCGGCGTATCGGTAATACGGTATATTTCTATTGCGATAACAGATAGATCGATGCCTTCACTATAAAAGCCAATCAATGCACTACTAGCAATAATGGCAAACAGGGGGGTGCCGAGAATAACCAGTAGCAGGAGTATGAGTGTGCCTGCCATGACTAAGTATCTGTGTTATTTGTTGGTTGTTGAGCCGTTGCCTGGAACAGCAACAGGCTATAGCGAATGGCTATAAGTGCAAAACTAACCGGGATGATGATTGCGGCAACCCAGGCAGGCACACCCGCGAATGCAATAGTGCCATAGCTATATTCACTATAAACAAATCTGGCCGCATGCCACGCGATTAACACGCAGATTGAAAGTGTAAAAAAGTAAACCGTGCGATCGACATATGGCTGTATATTTTTCGGCAAATATTTTGAAAATATGTCTATACGGATGTGATTGTTGGTTCGTGTTGCTACTACTGCGCCAGCAAGACCGACCCATAATACTAATATCCTTAATAATGGATCTATCCAGACTACGCCTTCAGAAAATAGATTCCGCGATAATATCTGAAATACTGCGAGCAGTATCATCGATGACAGTATAAGAACGAGCAGGCTATCTTCGAATTTATTGATTAAATTAATAATTTTATTGTTACTAATACTCATTGTATCCATGCAAGCTAAAAATTAAGCCTTAGTACTGTTTGTAAAAATAAAGTCGTATTAATGTAACTTCGGAGCATTGGGCCGATTAATCATTACCGCTTTATAAAGCGCCTTGTTATATTTATATTTTTCAATCATTTCATTGATAACAAGGTCACCTGTCTTTATCCACTCACTTTTTTCTTTGTTATCCAGTTTAATAAATTTTACGCCTTGATTAACCAGGGCCTCACGTGCCGCTTCGTTGTCCGTTTTGTTTTGATCATCAATGTTTTTATACACGTCTGTCATCACTTCTCGCACGATTATCTGATCAGTATCACTTAATTTACTAAATGCTTTTTTATCGATTACCAGCATAGCGGTTAGATATGTCAGAGGAAAATCGACAATATAATTTACATGCGTGTGCCATTGTAATGCCAGAGCACCTATAGGAGATGTTATGACGGTGTTGATCAATCCAGTCTGCAACCCTGTTAACACATCAGATAAAGGTAGAGAAATTGGTGAGACATCTATATTTCGGTACACAGACAGACCTACATCGCTTTGTTCAGGGACCCATGATTTTTGCTTTCTCAGATCATCAAAACTATTAACCTGTTGTTTTGACATGAGGTAAGTAAAACCACCCTGCGCAAAGCCAAAACTAACAAAACCATTACTTTCTATTATTGCGTTCAACATCGGATCTGTGGTTTTACGAATTTCTTCAGCATCATCCAGACTGGCAAACAAAAAAGGAAAACCATAAATAGTTGTATCAGGTGTTGACTGGTACAGAGTATTCACTGTCACAGCACCCCCGTGTAGCTGACCAACATGTATTTTTCTCAATACATTTTGATCATTACCCATCACACCACCGGGATAAAATTTAAATACCACCCTGCCCTGTGTTCTTTGTTTAATCTCTTTAGCGCCAGCACGCATCTGTTTCATCCAGAAGGTTCCTTCAGGCGAAAGTGTTGCTATCTTGATCGTTTTAGCCTGTACGCTATTTATCGGCGAGATACATATTAATAGTGCCAGTACAGATAAAGTCTTTTTAAATTTTCTATTCATTATTTTTTATCTCCATGAATGGAGTATTTGCTGAGAATCGACAGCAACGACTCTCGTGTGATTTAAAAACGTAACACTGCTGACTAAAAATAATCATCCGCATTTGCTAATAATACCTGTGCTTGTTGTTTTGCCAGAGTATTTATTAAAATTTGATCTTTATTTCCTATATCAGATTCCATGACCTGATTTAATAATTCATCATGCAATTCACGATCGAAAAGCATACGCGCATATTTTTCGGCATACAAAACTTTTACCATCAAATTTTTACCGTTTGAAATTTCGATAGCACGATCAAAATGATATTTTGCAAGTTCAGGTTTACCACCTAGCGACGGCGGCAATAATGACTCCATGACTGCCATATATAAATGTGCATTACCGTTCTTAACCGTTTCATCTAGTATTAACACTCTTTGTATACTTGCTTTAACTTTTGGCAGTTCAGCTATCGCATTCCAGTCTGAACTGTTGGCCTCGATAACACCCGCCCAGCTACTGGCGAAGATAAATAGATGTTCGGCGTCTGGTTTTTCAACCTTGGCGAGTAACTTCTCATATTCAAAATAAGAAAAACTTTTTGCATTACAAAAACCAGTATCTCGCGCACACATTGCGCGACTTGCATAATCAAAAGCTCGGTTACTAAGGGCTATTTTGCTTGCTGGAGTATCCGTAAAACTAGAGGCATACGCACCATATAACTGTGCACCCGCTTCAAGTAAAGCGGGGTTTTCAGGGTCGCTCTTAATCATACTACTAACCAGGATCAAATACGCCGGCACACCTTTTTTGATTGTTTCGGGGTCGTCAAATTCTAAGATGGTTGCCGATAGGTCCTGAGAAAATTCTATCTTTGCATTTGAGATGACTCGTCCACACGCGGAAATGCTCAACACAAGCAGCATTAATAATATTGATTTAAATAACCATGTATTAAATAAGTTATCTTTTACTTTATGAGCTTTCATATGATGACTGCAGTACACTAACAAAATTCTAAAATTGGACAGATAGTACCTTAAATCAGCTACAAGGTCTGCCTCCATTTTTATACAGATGAGGTGACGTCTATCTGCTTTCATTTTATCTTAAAAACCTGATAACTTTCTTTATCGGCATAAAAAAAGGCCGAAAACTCGGCCTTTTTTTATGCTGTAGAACTATGTTATTGCACTACGATCTTCTGCAATCCAGCTAATGAACGAACCCAGGGTTTTGAGCCTATTTTAGCTTCTATATCTACGGCAGCTGCATTTGCTGCACTACGTTCTGGATATACATCGACCAGAACATAAACGATAGCGCCTGAACGCTCCGTTTTTACGATCAATAAATCATTCAGATCTTTTCTTCTCCTGAATTTTTCAACACTTTCTAATGTTGCACCTGCATAAGCCTGAACTGCATAATTTGATGATAGCATCGCCATGATTTCCTGCTCAGAGGTTAAATCGTCCACCACTACAACTGGCGCGATAACCTCTGGTACTGGCGCGGCCTCAGGCTGCTGCATTACGATAGGTTCTGGATCCGATAAACGCATGGGTTCTGGATCTGATAGAAGTACTGGATCATTCAGTGAGGTGCTTGATACCGCCTGATCAGATGAGGCACTCTGTGATCCAGCTTCATTTTTTGCTGCCCATGGATCCTTTTCTGCCTGCGCCCATGGAGAAGGCGAACTCGAACAACTCACAAGACTAAGAATGAGTAAATTAGTTACGGCTACACTGCGGATGATTTTTATTGTTATATCCATGTTTATCCCTTTAAGGTCATTTAGTTTTAATGATTGTAGCCCATATAATGTAATTTTTAGCCTTCTATGCGCTATATTTACGCGCAAAATTACAGACTAATACCCATATTTAAATTATTACGGGCACTAAAAAAGGAGCCGAAGCTCCTTTTTTATAAAACGTGGTGCGTTATATACGTTAAGCGGCTGCTTCTTCCACTTCTTTCATGCTTAAACGAATACGACCCTGGCGATCTATTTCCAGAACCTTAACTTTTACCACATCACCTTCAGATAATTTATCACTCACGTTCTCAACACGCTCTTCGCTGATTTGAGAGATATGAACCAGACCATCTTTACCAGGCAGGATTTCAACAAAAGCACCGAAATCCATTATCTTCTTCACTGTACCGCTGTATACCACGCCAACTTCTGCATCAGAGGTAATCTGTTCGATACGTTTTTTAGCTTCTTCTGCTGCAGCCAGGTCACTAGATGATATTTTAACGTTACCTTCATCATCAATGTCGATGACAGCACCGGTTTCTTCAGTCAGTGCACGAATCACCGCACCACCTTTACCAATAACATCACGAATCTTGTCTGGGTTAATCTTGATATTCAGATAACGCGGTGCGTATTCAGACATCTCTGTATTCGTTTCAGAAACAACTTTATTCATCTCACCAAGGATGAAATTACGTCCGACTTTAGCTTGCGCCAATGCCTTTTCCATAATCTCTTTAGTGATACCGTCAATCTTGATATCCATCTGTAATGCACAGATACCATTTTCTGAACCGGCCACTTTAAAGTCCATGTCGCCAAGATGATCTTCATCACCAAGTATGTCAGAAAGCACAGCGAAATCATCGCCTTCTTTGATAAGGCCCATCGCGATACCAGCAACCGGTGCTTTAATTGG
>CAJXZZ010000116.1 GCA_913065105.1 uncultured Gammaproteobacteria bacterium
GTGATGGCAGAAACCAGGTCACGACCTGCATCCAGTCGGGTTGATTTTCGATGGGTGATTTGCCGCCCGAAAGTATTCGCATTGGACTAAGTGTCAGCATAATAAGCAGTGCAAATTGCGCCATCGTGCGAGCAAAGATACCAAGAAAAATACCGATGGCGGCCGCCGAAAACAAGTAAATAACGATGCCACTGAGCAACAATAGCCGTGAGCCTGAAATCGGCACTTCCAGCAAGCCCTCAACCACAAAGTACATCGACAGGGCGGCTGCAACCAGCACCACCAGGGCATTAGCCCAGACTTTACCGACGGCGATTTCAAATGCAGTCAATGGCATCACCATTAAATGTTCAATGGTGCCGTGTTCGCGTTCACGGATCAGTGCGGCCCCGGTCAGGATAATGGTGATCATGGTGAGCTGGTCGAGCAATCCGACCAGCGCCCGGAACCACTTCGATTCACCGTTCGGGTTAAAGGCGCGACGGATAATCAACGGTATGCCGGTTGATAACTGTGCGTCCGAATGAGTTACATAACGGGCAGCTTCTGTACTGATAATGTTCTGAATGTAGGCTGCTCCTATGCCTGCCTGCATCGAAGCGGTGGCATCAATATTCAGCTGAACTTCCGGCGAGCGACCTTCACGGACATCGGCGGCGAAGTTGGGCGGGATGACCACGACGAACATGTAGCGACCTTCATCCATGGCCCGGTCGATATCGCTGGCGGCAATTTCGTCCGGCGAGTGAAAAAAAGGCGGATAGAACGCGCTTTGCATGCTGCTTGACAGGCCGGAACGGTCCTCATCGACAAAGGCAATGGAGGCATTATTGACCAGGTCAGTGGCCCCTTTTGACTGCGAGTAGATGGAGAAACTGAAGGCGAACACTACCAGTGCCAGCATGATGCGGTCGCGGTACAGGCTGTTTAATTCCTTGGTGCCGAGCCAGAAAATGTTGCTGAGACGAGGCATGATCAGTTCTCCTGTTTACGCAGAAACAGCGCCGACAAACCGATGAGAACAGGCACGAAGGCCAGCAATGTCCACAGGTCGGCACTGAGATCGGCAAAGCCGAGACCTTTGGTGAAACTGCCGATACTGAGATGCATAAAATAGGTGGTTGGCCAGAAGGAGCCAATCATGCGGCCACTCTCCTCCAAAGTCGAAACTGGTTGTAACAGGCCGGAAAACTGCATCGTCGGCATCATGGTCAATACCGCAGTAACGAACACGGCGGCCACCTGGCTTTTGACCGGTGACGAGAACAGAAAACCCAGTGCGGTGGTCACGGTAACATATAAAATTCCGCCGATAACCAGCGCCAGAATACTGCCCTTGATCGGCACCCCCATGACGAACACCACGAACAAAGTCAGGATAGTAAAATTAGCAACACCCACAGCAATATAGGGCAGCTGTTTTCCCAGCACGAATTCGAGCCTGGTGGTTGGGGTGACATAGAAATTGGTTATGGTGCCGATCTCTTTCTCCCGCGCCACACTCACTGCCATCAGGATAGAGGGAAACAGGATCAGCAGTATGGCCGGCATGGCGGGCGCGAGGATGTAGATATTCTCCATGGTAGGGTTGTACTTGAAGCGCGGTTCAAACCGTATCAGGCCGTTAGCACCGTGTGGCGCCAGGTTTGCCTGGTAATAGGCATGAGCACCGCCGACATAACCCTCAACTATACCGGCACGAAAAGTATTGGCGCCATCAATCCATGCCGAAATAGTAGGGTTTTCACCGCGTTTCTGAGCGCGGCCGAAACCGGGAGGAACCTCAATGGCAACCTCAATGTCTCTGGCGATTAGGCGCTTTTCCAGCTCCTGCGTGCTGGAGATCGGAGGCTGTTCACTGAAATAGGTTGAACCTTCAAAACTTTTGAGATAAGCACGGCTGGCCGGCGTCTGATCCTGATCGAGTACCGCGAATTTGATATTATCGACCTCGGTACTGATGCCGTAGGTGAAGAGCAGCAGCAGCAGGATACTGCCGAGGAAGGCAAAAGCAAGACGCACCGGATCGCGCAGGATTTCCAGTGTTTCACGAATGCTGTAGGCAAACAGGCGGCGCGAACTAAACCTGGCGTGCAGGGATGTCGGTGCATCTACCTGATTGCTAACCGTCAGCGCTGCCGGTACGACCTCATCATCACCATTGGGGTTGCCGATCGCATCCTCCATATAACCGATGAACGCCTGCTCGAGACTTTGCGCACCCTTGGCCGCAATGAGCTCTGCGGGCGTATCCTGTGCCAGCACCTTGCCGGCATGCATCAGTGAAATCCGGTCACAGCGCAGCGCTTCATTCATGAAATGGGTGGAGATAAAAATGGTGACCTTATCCTGGCGGGATAGCTCAACCAGCAACCGCCAGAATTCATCTCGCGCCACCGGATCGACACCGGAAGTCGGTTCATCGAGGATGAGAATTTCCGGCTCATGAATAAGGGCAACGGCCAGAGACAGACGCTGACGTAAACCAAGCGGCAATTGGCCGGCAAGATGGCCCATATAGTTTGCCAGCTTGAAGCGACTAATCAAGGTGGCTATGCGTTCGTCCCTGCGTTTTGGGGAAAGCTGGAACAGCCTGGCGTGTAAAAACAGGTTCTGGCTAACGGTCATTTCGCTATAGAGCGAGAACGACTGTGACATGAAACCGATGCGTCGCCGCGTATCCAGATTAGCTGCATCAACGGTTTTGCCCCAGAGCTGCACTTCTCCTTCCGATGGGGTCAACAAACCGGTGAGTACTTTCATGGTGGTGGTTTTGCCGCAGCCATTGGAGCCCAGAAAGCCGAAGATTTCGCCCTCCTCGATAGTAAAATCTACACGGTCTACCGCGGTGAAATTGCCAAAGCGACGAGTTAAACCACTGGCAGAAATGGCCGGCGTGCCACCATCCACTGACGTACGCGGGGGGATTTTTACATCACCCCAGTCGCGACGTTCATCCTCGGGGAGCAGGCTTATGAACGACTTTTCCAGATCGCCGGCGCCGGTCTGGCTTTTGATCTCGTGCGGTGTGCCAGTTGCCAGGATTTCCCCCGCATTCATTGCCACCAGCCAGTCAAACTGTTCTGCCTCATCCATATAGGCGGTTGAAACCAGCACGCTCATGCCCGGCCGCTGATCGCGGATAGAAGCGATCAACGACCAGAACTGGCGGCGTGAGAGTGGGTCCACGCCAGTGGTGGGTTCATCGAGAATTAACAAATCAGGATCATGAATCAAGGCGCAGCACAGGCCAAGTTTTTGTTTCATGCCACCGGATAACTTACTCGTCGGGCGATCCAGGAACTCGTAAAGCCCGGTGGCTTTAGTCAGTCTGGTGCGGCGCGCGGCGCGTTCTTTGTTCCCCTGACCGAAAAGCCGTCCAAAAAAATCCAGGTTTTCAGCGACACTCAGCTCTGAATAGAGGTTTTTGCCAAGTCCCTGTGGCATGTAGGCAATGCGTGGCCCGGCCCTGTTGCGATGGCCACTGTCGGCCATGTTTCCATTGAGCACAAAAACGCTGCCGCTCTGGATTTTACGCGCACCTGCAATTAACCCAAGCAGTGTGGATTTACCGACGCCATCGGGACCAATCAGTCCAGTGATACGTCCTGCCGGAATGTCGATAGTGACGTTGTTGAGCGCGCTAGTCTTGCCATAACGATGTGAAACCTCCGCGATACGCGTTACTGCAGCGTTGGTGATGCCATCGCTCTGTGTCATTGTGCTGTTCCGGTCAGCCTGCTATTGAGAAAGGCTGGCCATGGCACATTCTCATCGGCACGAACATAACCAACACCACGCAGGCCGGTTTTAGCCCGTTCGATGTTTTCAAGAACCAGTTTGGTCGGGATTTTCAACTTCACGCGAAACATCAATTTGTCTCGCTCGCTGCGTGTTTCGACCTGCTTCGGTGTGAACTGTGCCTGTGGTGAAACGAAGGTGACACGCGCCGGTACCGCCAGATCCGGGGCGAGGTCGAGTAAGATTCTCGCCTCAGCTCCGATCTGCAACACACCTGCATCTGCTGCCGGCAGAAAAATTTCCATGTAGATATTGGACAGGTCCAGCAGTGTCATCACCTTGCCACCAACACCCAGCACTTCACCTTTCTGCGCCAAACGATAGAGAACACGTCCGAGCACCGGCGCACTAAGCCTGGCTTCAGCAATTTCTGCCTCTATCTGCCGCACCGTGGCACGATAGGCGTCAATGCCCTTGCCAAGTGTACGCAGCCGCGCCCTGGCTGCACTCAGGGTAGTGTTCGCTGAATCAAGGGCGTTCCTGCGCTCGTCAGCATGGCTTTGCGACACCAGATTGCCTTTGAGCAATTTGACGGCCCGGTCATACCGCTGCTGCGCATACGCCAGATCGTTGTGCGCTTTACTCAGCTGGACCTCGGCTTCCTTGACTGCCTCCAGCCCCTGTTCCAGGTCTGCATTGGCCCGGTCGAGCCGCGCCTGCAGCTCGACCGTATCCATTAAAACAAGCGCCTGACCTACCGTGACCATGTCGCCCTCATCGGCGAGGATATCGAGTACCCGACCGCTGTATTTAACTGATATATCCACTTCATTGGCTTCGATTCGGCCATTACCTGAAGTGATACCATCAGGCAGCGCTGATTGTTGTTCTTGCCACCACTGCCAGCTGAAGCTGGCGATCACGCCCACTAACATGAGGCTTATGGCAAGCCATTTCAGTTGTTGTTTCATAAGTTAAATCTCATTTCATAGCCCCGAGAAAGTATGCCCAGAGCAATAAATAATCGTCAATGTAATCACACGTAGGAACAGCTATCGTATGTCATTCACCGCTTGCTTAATTATTGTGTTGGTTAACTTAATATCTTATTATTCTTAACGCTAGCTTTTTATCAAAATTATCTGTCAGATTATCAAGCCAAAGGTCTGCTTCTGATTGCCTGCGAAGTTACTGTGAGAATAGTGAAAGCCTCTTGTTGGCCGAAAATTCTCTGTCAGGACTATCTTGCCAATGTCCGCTCTCTACGAATTATCATCAGAACTGACCCACGTTCCTAATGTCGTCTATGTGGTGGATGCAGCCACTCATAGATAATCTCACCAGTGTCAGCTTTGGGTCGAAACCGGACATACCTACCTGACATTGTTTGTAAGATTAAGTATGAACTACTACATATAAATTGGATATTCTGCGTGACTATTCTTTTTTTCACGTTGTGATTTCTTCATCCGGAAACAATTCGTCTTTATAACCGAATTGTGTCATATCCTTGATTCTCTGGGGGTAGAGTACGCCGTATAAATGATCACATTCATGTTGTACAACCCGGGCATGAAATCCCGTCACCTCCCGATCAATCTTTTCACCGTATTGATCATAACCCGTATATCGAATATGGGTATGGCGCGGGACCAGGCCCCGCATACCAGGCACGCTCAAGCAGCCTTCCCAGTCATCTACAATCTCCTGGCTCAAATAGTCAATCGTAGGATTAATCAATATGGTTCTGGGTACCGGATCTCGACCGGGGTACCGGGGGTTATTTTTAACATCAAAAACCACAACCCGTTGAAGCACACCAATTTGTGGAGCCGCTATACCGGCGCCATCAAATGCCTCCATCGTATCAAACAAGTCCTGGACCAATTGATTCAGCTCAGGCGTGTTAAACTCTTCAACTGGCTCGGATTTCTGTAATAATACCGGGTCACCGATACGTAATAGCTTTTTAATTGTCATTAAACTATTCTTAATAACTATTGTTTATAAAGCAGTCTAATATTGAGTATGAATAAAAAATTCGCCGCATTTTTGATCATTATTTTATCACTCCTTATCAGTTCGCCTGTATTTGCTGAAGCAGATGAGCCGCGCTGGTACCAGGTAGAACTGATACTATTTTCCAATAATTTGCCTGAAGAATCCATCACGGAAATCTGGCCTGAATTTCCGGGCACCTCCACGATTGAAAATAAAATAGAACTGGTATCACCGCAACTGGATAATATTGAAGCAGAAACAGCAGAAGATACAACAAATATTGTACGATTGTCTGATACCAACACACAGACAGATGAACAAACATCTGCCGAAGCATTGATCCTGCCTTTTAGTCTTGTAGAAAAAGACCAATACCGCTTAACAGTCAGCGCAGATAAGCTGGAAAAATCATCTAAATATAATTTACTGTTGCATATCAGCTGGCGCCAACCGGCATTTCGCGCCAATAACAACTCGGCAGTCTACCTCTATGAGGGTCTTGATGAAATAAGCACAAATCCGCAACCTGATCTACAAAACATGGACAACCCGGATGCTGAGACATCGTCCATTTCCTCTTTCGAAGAAGACACAAACCCGTTTGGTCCTGAGCCCAAACACATTTTTGGAACATTTAAATTAACGCTATCCCGATTTTTGCATATCGATATCGACATGATTTACCGCGCTTTAATTAAAAAACATATTGAAATGTTACCAACAGAAACTGAAGTGACTGATTTTGAGTCTGTGAATACTAACCCGGAATTACAGACGCAATTTAGTCAGGATATTTATGTCGATGAATCTACTACCTATGATGCCCAGGACTTTCGCCTCAATACAAGCCGCAGGGTCAAACCGGATGAGATACATTATTTTGACCATCCCCTATTTGGCGTAATCACAATGGTCACCCGTTATGAACTACCAAAGCCTGAGGAAGAAGAATCGCTAATGCAACCGTTTATACCCTGATAATTTCACCGCAAAGGCGCAACACAGCAGGGAAAAGGATTGTTCTAATTGCGGGTTTTACCTTTGACTTTTCCCCTGTTCCCTTCCCCTGCTTCATTCTACTAATGGAATCACATGCTTATTCAAGTCACGCACCTTTTTCCTCCCCAGGCTCAAATGACTCTCAATATCTTCCATGGTGATACTGCCCTTTCCCCGTCCGGCGGCATGATCGGCAACCACCCCACA
>CAJXZZ010000117.1 GCA_913065105.1 uncultured Gammaproteobacteria bacterium
TTGGCGCTACTTTTCAGCCGAACAAGCAGAACGAAAACTGGCTGGATTTCTGGCGCGAGCAACGCCTGGGTTTTCAGTTACAGCTGGCTGCACAAAATGGTTATGGCGGTGAATTGCAGTCGCTAGGTGACAAGCTGCTGGTCGATATGCCAGTACTCTTTGTTGGTCGGGATATAGCGCCGTCGATGCTGCATGGCGATCTATGGGGTGGGAACGTTGCAGGTTTGAGTGACGGCACCCCGGTTATTTTTGATCCGGCATTTTATTATGGTGACCGTGAAGCGGATCTGGCGATGACCTATGTCTTCGGTGGTTTTGGTCCGGATTTTTATGCCAGCTACCAGGCTGCCTATCCCCTGGATGAAGGGTTTGAAGTACGTAAAACTTTCTACAACATCTATCACATCATTAATCATTTGAATATGTTCGGTGATGGTTACCATGGCCAGGCCATCAATATGATGGAGCAGGTACTTGCCGAAATATCCTAGTTTTAAATCATGCTTTTCTGTAAATAATTTCTACAACGTGTGTTATATCACACGGTTTTTCTCTAAGGCCTAAATCCAAGGTATTGAATTAAATGTAAATATTTTCTGGCATGTAAATTGCTTTAGTGTCCTTCATTATTATAAAAAAGTTGGATGATAAAAATTATGAAGCTATCAAAAAATCAATTCCCTGTTGTAGTTGCTCTAGCGGTATCTGTTCTGGTTACCGCCTGTTCTGAAGACGAGGTGGCAGCAATCTTGAATGAGACTGTTGAGCCGACAACTGAGGATGTCTCAGTAAATTTTGCTGCACAGGTTAACGGACAGGATTTTGTCTGTGATACGACTAATACTGGTGTAGGTACCGGTGGTGATAACTATAAAGTGACCGATTTCAGGCTGTATGTGCATGATGCGCGTATCCGTGATGCATTAACCGGTGAAGACCACGCAATAGAGCTTACCCAGGATGGTGTATGGCAAAGAGATAATGTTGCTTTGCTCGACTTCGAAGATGGCACGGTGAACTGTTCAACAGGAACGGCTGAAACCAATAAAGTACTGACCGGTAAGGTGACGGTACCAGCGACCGTTGATTTAGCTGATACGGAAGTCTGTTTTACCGTGGGTGTGCCTGCCGATAAAAATCATCTTGATGTAAATGCTGTGGCATCACCATTGAATGATGCAAGCATGTACTGGGCATGGAAGGTTGGATACAAATACATCCGTATCGACGGGGTTGGCGATCCTGCTGGAGCAAATAATCCGTTCGTTTTGCACCTGGGAGCTCAAGGTTGCCCTGGGGAATCAACAACTGCGCCGCCAGATTCAGCATGTACAGTGCCAAATACATTCGAAGTCTGTATCGCTAATTTTGATGTGAAGAATGATGTTATCGCTGTTGATCCGGCAAATGTCTTCGAAGGTAATGATGTGGCCACGAACCATGGTGCAAAACCAGGCTGTATGTCATTTGTTGATGATAATGATTGTGAAGAAATAATGCCGCGCCTTGGTCTTGATTATGCCTATGGTCGAGTTTCTGGTGTGCCATCAACATACACAGCAGGGCAGAAGTTGTTTAATAAACAATAATTATCCTGTCTCATTGATATTGGTTAATATGCGGTAATACTATTATGCCTTTTTTATCCTTTAATACATTTACCGTGCTTCCTGTCAGCATCGTCGCCAGCTTCTTGCTGGCGAGTTGCTCTGGGTCAGATTCAGAAACACCAGTACCCGTGCCTGAAGTACCTGTAGTTTCCAGTGCAGTGTTTGGTGAATGTGGCTCCGGTGCCCCGATTCAGTTACCCTGTGGCTTCCCGTTTCCTAGAGAATCGGATGATAATCCACTGAGTGTGGAGAAAGTTGAACTGGGCCGTCTGTTGTTCTATGACCGCAATATGTCATTCAACCAGACGCAATCATGTGCCGACTGCCATCTGCAGGAGAAGGCATTTACCGATGGATTGAAGGTATCTATCGGTTCGCAGGCTGACATGCATGCGCGTAATGCGATGAGTATGACCAATGTTGCTTATAACAGCACGATGAACTGGGCAAACCCTCAGATAGTAAACATGCATGATCAGGCACTGGCGGTTGTATTGAATGAGGACCCTGTGGAGCTCGGCTGGGAAGGGCATGTCGATGAAATTCTCAACAGGTTAAAGTCGCCCTCAAATTCGGACTATGCCGGTACTTCCTTTTCCGGAAACACACCGGACTATCCAAAGATGTTCGCTGATGCATTTCCTGATGAAGCTGAAGCTATTACCCTGGCTACGGCAGTTAAGGCGTTTGCGGTGTTTGGCAGTATCATGATTTCGGGTGATTCTGAATATGATAAGGATAATCGTGGCGAAGTTAACACCATGTCTGATTCAGCTAAAAGAGGCCGTGAGTTGTTTTTTGGTGAAAGGCTGGAATGTTTTCATTGCCATGGTGGCTTTAATTTCAGTGATTCTGTAGATCATGAAGGTTCGACATTCACTCATAAGACATTTCATAATAATGCTTTATATAATATCGATGGTGATGGAGACGGTATCGGTGACGGTCTTTATCCGTCAGACAATCATGGTCTAAGAGGATTTACCCTGTTGCCTGGAGATGAGGGAAGATTCCGGGCGCCAACATTGAGGAATATCGCGTTGACCGCGCCATATATGCACGATGGCAGTATCGCGACTCTGGATGAAGTGATCGATCATTATGCAAGAGGTGGTCGCCTGATCTTACCGCCTGATCCTAACGCAGGTGACGGTGCCTTGAGTCCGAACAACACCAGTGGTTTTATCAATGGGTTTGTGATTACTGCAGATGAGCGACTTGATCTGATCGAGTTTTTCAAAAGTTTGACTGACTGGAAATTCGTCTGCCGTGATGACCTGTCCAATCCGTTTGAAGATGTTCCTAAGAATGTGATGTGTCTCTGATAACGCATGATTAAAAAGTCTGTTGTTTTTTTATGCTGCTATCTTGTGACACCGATAGCTATGGCCTGCTCTACCTGCATGGTCGGTGATCCTACGTTGACTTTGATGGGTGCTGAAAAGCCCTATGAAGATCGATTGAGACTTTCATTGAATTACATGTCACGCAGTGAGGAACTGGGCCGTGAAGGTTTTAATAAAAAAGTTATCGATGAGCAAAGAGTCTCAATGAGACTGGCTTATGCACCGAGTACCAGGGTGATGGTTGGCGTAAACATACCTTATATCAATCGCCAGCTGGAATCATTTAACCTGGCACAGGAAGAAGTCACAGCTTTGGGCGATGTCAGCTTAACAGTTAAAAGTTTTATGCAGGAAAAGGAATTCATGCAAAAACATATGTATGGATTGCTCGGTGGTTTAAAACTGCCGACTGCATCAGAGGCTGTTGATGCTAACGGCGACCCGCTTGATTTTGATGTGCAGGTTGGCCAGGGCGCTACAGTAATAAATGCTGGTGGCTGGTATGCACATTATAATTTTCCTTACATGTATTACACCAGTGCAACGTATCACATCGCATCTGAAGGTTACCAGGAGTTTCAGGCTGGCGATGCGCTGGTCTATAACGCCATGGCGCAATATGCTTCGAAGCACAGTGTTGCATATTATTTAGGGCTTCAAGGGCGGAGTAGTCAGAAAGATACGTTTTCAGGCGTCGACGATCCGGATTCGGGAGGCACTATTATTTTTATTGCACCGGGGATTATATACACGATCGTGCAGGACTTGCTGCTGAACGCAACGGTTAAATTTCCCGCTATCGATGCACTGAACGGTGATCATGAAGAAGGCACTATTTTTAATATCGGATTAACTTATGATTTTCAAATACATTAATACTCTACTGGCTTGCCTGCTGGCGGTAAGCTTGACTGCATGTAGTTCGAGTAGTAGCTCCGGTGATTCTTCAGCCGTTACTGCTGTAAGCATGAGTGCTGCGCCATCGCCTGCGAATGCACCGGTAATGATGGCCGGTAATAAAGTTTTCACAACGGCAGAGGGACACACGATTACCTTGACCAAAGCCTACCTGGTTATCTCCAGCACCACGATTGAAACCACATGCGGTACTACTTTCTCTGCGGCACTTGAGAAGGCGCTGGATGTGCTTGTTCCGCAGGCACATGCGCATACGACAACGACACCGACATCGACTGGCGTACCTTATGTTATCGACCTGCTGGCAGCGGATGATGTGCCTGAATCTATCGGTGGCATGTCACCGGCGGTGGCTGACTACTGTGGCGTTGATGTTGACCTGTTTGCCGCTGATGACGATGCCCTTAACCTGCCAGTCGGTGCGGGTGAGCCGGATATGAACGGCAGGACTGTATTTATCGAAGGCAGCTATTCGCTTAATGGGGGAGCTGGAGCCGGTGTTATAAAAATCGATACCGGCGCTACTCTGATAAATAGAAACTTATTGTTGTCTGCGTTAATGATGATATCAGCGAGTACGCCGACCGGTTCGGTCAGCCTGGGGATAAATTATGATACCTGGTTTGATGCGGTTGATCTTTCGGTGCTAGAAACAGAAACAGCCACTACCACCAATCCATCTGATGCCAATGTCAGCCAGGTATTGCAGAACATCACAGCTTCGATCCACCAGCTATAGTAATTTAAGTAGAAGAAAAGTCTGATCTGGTTGTCCAGAAGACTTTTTTCCTCATAATCTCTGACAGCCTTGCTGTTGCAACTGCAAGGTTGTATCTGAAATATATCCAGAGATTTTCAGTAAATTGACCGTTGTCATTTCGAGGGGCGGTGGCGCAAGTAGAATAAATGAGTTTAAAGATTATAACTATAGTTTTAAGGAGATATGTCTTGTTGTATAAAAGTAAAAAAAGCAAAAAAAGCAATATGGGTTCTCGTCAATTACTAGTGATATCTGTTGCTTCGGCCTGTCTGGTGTTAACAGCATGTAACGAAAATCCTGCTGCCAGTTTTAATGATGCCGAACTTCTGTCACTTGTCAGTGCTGCTGGATTAACGGGTGATCCTACGACCGGACGAACTCTGCCCGATATTACTGACGCAAAAGCGCAGCTGGGTAAAAAACTGTTTTTCACTAAAGGACTGGGTGGTAATGATGACTCTGCCTGTGTGACTTGTCATCACCCTGTCCTGGGTGGTGGTGATGATTTGTCATTATCGATTGGTGTTGGTGCTGAAGCACCTGACCTGTTAGGTCCAGGACGTTTTCATGACATGAATGCAGTCATTACTGATGGCGGTGAGTTTGATGGTGGTCCACCGGTACCTAGAAATGCACCGACCACGTTCAATCTTGCTATGTGGGACCAGGCTTTGTTTCATGATGGCAGGGTTGAGAGTCTGGATAAAATAGCAGGTGCGAATGGTGCCGGTGTTCTAGGTATACGTACGCCAGATTCACCAGATATTACTACGGCTGATCCGGACGCAGGTCCAAATTTAGCTGCGGCACAGTCTCGTTTCCCAATAACTTCACCTGAAGAAATGCGTGGTTTTACTTTTGTGAATCCCGGTACGAATGCTGATCTGCGAACAGCACTGGAGGCTAAATTAAAAGCATTTGGCGGTTGGGATGTTGAATTTACCGCTGCTTTTGGTGATGATGCTATCACCCACCTGCGTATTGCCGAAGCAATCGGTGAATATGAGCGTTCACAGGTGTTTGTTAATTCACCGTGGAAAGCTTATGTTGAAGGTGATAGAGCTGCGATCAGTGACTCAGCCAAACGTGGTGCCAAAATGTTTTTCAGTAGTGTTGCAGATGGCGGTGCTAACTGCACCTCCTGCCACTCAGGTGACTTCTTTACCGATGAGCAATATCACGTACTGGCGTCGCCACAGATCGGCCGTGGTAAAGGTGATGATAACGGCACATTAGGTAATGATGATTTCGGTCGTGAGAGAGAAACCGCCGATGTTGCTGATAGATACAAGTTCAGAACGCCGTCGTTGCTTAACGTTGAAGTTACTGGTCCATGGGGACATGCTGGTGGTTATACCAGGCTGGAAAACATGGTTCGTCACATGTTGAATCCGGAGCAGGCGATTGATAATTACGACTTCTCTCAGCTAAACCCGACAATACAGGCTGCGGATCTGTTGACCAATACCCAGTTTGCGCTGGATCAGCTTGAATTTAACCGCACGAGTAATGTTGCAGAGGTACATCAGAATATTACATTCACTGACGACGATGTAACCGACCTGGTGGAATTCCTGAAAGCCTTGACTGACCCTTGTGTGAAAGACCGTGATTGTCTGGCACCGTGGATACCAGATGCGAGTGATACTAATCCAGACGGTTTACGTTTGAATGCTATCGATAACACGGGTGCTTTTCTCTAATTAAAAAATCAATGGAATAAACAGAAATAAAGCCGGTAACTGGAGTAATCTAGTTGCCGACTTTAATATAAGCGCGATAAAGAGAAAATACAATACAGTGGTAAAAAGCATTAAAGGTATATTGATCTACACAGCGATCGTGTTGTTCGCATCAGTCGTGTATTTTATATATGCCTACAATGTTTATCCGCCGATCGAAGAGCGGGAAACGTTTCTGAGTGAGATAGGCGAGGGGTTTGGCGAGGCTG
>CAJXZZ010000118.1 GCA_913065105.1 uncultured Gammaproteobacteria bacterium
GCTCATTTCTTAACTATTTAAATTAGGAGATGAGCATGAACGCCGTTGTAGATACTAATTCCAAACAAGACTATAAAGTCGCCGATATGTCACTGGCCGAATGGGGCCACAAAGAAATCCGTATTGCTGAAACTGAAATGCCCGGATTAATGGCATTACGTGAAGAATATGGCGCAGAACAACCACTAGCCGGCTGCCGCATTATGGGCAGCATACACATGACCATTCAAACAGCCGTGTTAATCGAGACACTGGTTGCATTGGGCGCTGAAGTACGTTGGGTTTCATGTAACATTTTCTCCACACAAGATCATGCTGCTGCTGCCATAGCTGACCAGGGCATCCCTGTTTTTGCATGGAAAGGTGAAACCATCGAAGAATACTGGTGGTGTACAGAACAGGCACTGCTATGGCCTGATGGCAAACTACCTAACATGATTCTTGATGATGGTGGTGACGCCACATTACTGGTTCACAAAGGTGTTGAATTTGAAAAAGCCGGCGCTATCCCCGCAACAAAAGACGATGACAACGAAGAATACAAAGCTATCCTTGATGTCTTACGCCGCACTATCGAGCCTGGCTCAAGCACATGGCAGGACATCGCCGCTAGCGTTAAAGGTGTGACTGAAGAGACTACTACTGGCGTACACCGTCTTTACGAAATGCAGGATAAAGACGAATTATTATTCCCGGCCATGAACGTAAACGATTCGGCGACCAAGTCTAAATTTGATAATTTGTACGGTTGCCGCGAATCATTAATCGACAGTATCAAACGCGCTACCGATGTGATGATTGCCGGCAAGATCTGCGTGGTACTCGGCTACGGTGACGTTGGCAAAGGCTGTGCTCAGGCGTTCCGTGGTATGGGCGCCACGGTATGGGTGACGGAGATTGATCCTATCTGTGCATTACAGGCCGCAATGGAAGGTTACCGTGTAGTCGAGATGAATGCTGCTGCTTCAGACGGCGATATCTTTGTAACTACCACCGGCAACGTTAATGTTATAGATCATGACCATATGGTCGCGATGAAGAACGAAGCTATTGTTTGTAATATTGGGCACTTTGATTCTGAGATTAACATTGCTTCTCTGGAAAAATATCAATGGGAAGAGATCAAGCCACAGGTTGATCACGTGATTTTCCCTGATGGCAAACGTATTATTATTCTTGCTAAAGGCAGACTGGTTAATCTGGGTTGTGCAACCGGCCACCCAAGCTTTGTTATGTCTGCGTCATTCACTAATCAGGTTATGGCTCAGATCGAGTTCTATAAGAACAGTGAAAACTACGAAAATAAAGTTTATATCCTGCCTAAGATACTTGATGAAAAAGTAGCACGTTTACATCTGAAAAAAGTTGGCGCTAACTTAACGCCTTTAACTCAGGTACAGGCTGATTATATTAATGTATCTGTCGAAGGCCCTTACAAACCAGAACATTATCGTTATTAATCTTTTTATTTTTGACTACAGAACTTTGTGAGTTTGTACAATGGACGCTAATAATCGTTCTGCAACACTGAGTTGTGAATTTTTCCCACCGCGCACGGAAGCCGGTGTGGAAAAATTATTAACCGCTCAGCAGACATTACACGCTACTTTTCAACCTGCCTATTATTCCGTCACCTTTGGTGCTGGCGGAACAACCCGTGATAGCACTCTTGAAATAGTCAAACTGCTTGCTGAGAAAAATATCAGTGTTGCACCGCATATCTCCTGTATAGGTTCCAGCAAACAGCAAATAAAAGATTTGCTCGAACAATATATAACACTTGGCGTCACACGTTTAGTAACGTTACGTGGCGACATTCCTGATAATGGAGAGTCAACCAAAGAACTCTCCCATGCCAATGAACTGGTATCATTTATTCGTGAGACCACAGGCAACCACTTCACTATCGAAGTAGCGGCCTATCCAGAATACCATCCTGAATCTCAATCACCGCAGAGTGATTTCGAGCACTTTAAGAACAAAGTTGCAGCCGGCGCCGATGGCGCGATCACTCAATATTTTTATAATATTGATGCCTATCTGCACTTCATAGATAACTGTCAAAAAGAAAACATTACTATTCCAGTAACCCCTGGCATTATGCCGATTACAAATTTCGCAAGTCTGACAAAGTTTTCAGATGTCTGCGGTGCAGAAATTCCACGCTGGATCAGAAAACAGCTTGAAGCTTATGCGGATGATAAAGAAAGCTTACAGGCGTTTGGACTTGATGTTGTCAGCACCTTGTGCAACCAGCTGTTAGCGCAAGGCGCGCCAGGTCTACATTTCTATACCTTAAATCAGGCAAGCAGTACTAACGCCATCTGGAAAAACCTTTCTCTTTAACCTGCATATCTCACAGTGCGCATCACCCGCTTATATCATCCAAAAAAACTGTCTTGTGGTGAGACCACGCAATTAGATAAAGAGGCATCTAATTATCTCATTCGCGTTTTACGCACGACAATTGGCAGCCCTATTGTTTTATTTAGTGGTGATGGCTTTGACTATTCATGCAAGACACTTAACCAGCACCCTAAAAAAACATTGCTATCTGTCGAATCAAGGATTGAAATAAAAAACGAATCCAACCTGGAGATTACTCTTATTCAAGGCTTGTCGCGAAATGACAGAATGGAAACTACTATCCAGAAATCTGTAGAACTGGGCGTTAATAGAATAATTCCTGTTTTATGTCAGCGCTCAAATACAAAATTGAGTAAAGAGAAACAAAATAAAAAGCTGGCTCACTGGCACAAAATTACCACCAGTGCCTGTGAACAATCCGGTCGAAGTGTTATACCCGAAATAACAGAAATCATTTCACTAATTAATTTAGATAATATCGTCACACCACTATTAAACCAGAGCGCACTAAAGATAATTTTAGATCCTGAATCAGGAACATCACTTCGAAATACTGATTTCAATAGTACCGATAAATCCAGAAATGCAATAGAGGTTTTTATTGGTCCAGAAGGCGGACTAAACAGTGAAGAGATAACCCTGTTAGAAAATATACAGTTTAAAAATGTTTGTTTTGGCCCAAGAATTCTTCGAACAGAAACGGCAGGCCCAGCAGTAATCAGCGCACTACAAATATTGTGGGGTGACTTTTAGCGGCTGCACTTTGTGCTACGCCAACAAGGACTAAGCAGCCAATCCTGAAACCATGCTAACCATAGCGTCCACATCTAAAATACTAACACTAGCTCCATTGATTCTAACTTTTCGAGCAACCATTGGATTATCTCTACTTTTCTCTTTATCAATTATAATTTGATCACGGCTGATGTGACTTACATGAGGCACACCTGACATTACCAGACCCATGTAAGGATTCTCACTAACATCATCACCTTTCCCTACAGCGTAAAGCACCACAGCCTGTGTGTTCGCATTTACTTTTCGAATAACTTCTCCACCGGCTGCTTCAAACGATAATAAAGGTACATCAGCACCACGCCACTTCATTTTACCAAGAAACCATTCTGGTGAATTTCCTATTTCTTCAAGATCTTTTACAGAAATAACTTCAGCAACCAATGCATTGGGTACAATTACATTCTCCTTGCGTAGCGTAAGAATAATGCATTTAATTTGTTGAGTATCATTAGCCATTAATTCTTCTCTTAAAATTATCTAAAATGATGTTTTTAGAATATCGTTAATATTGCTCACTAAATCATCTTCCTGGAAAGGCTTACCTAGATACTGATTCACCCCGATTTCTAGCGCTTTCTCTTTATGTTTACTACCTGTTCTGGATGTAATCATTATTATCGGAATATTTTTTAGTCGCTCGTCATTTCGAACGTAACTGGCCACTTCAAAACCGTCCATTCGTGGCATTTCGATATCAAGCAACATCAGATCAGGCAAACTTTCCTGTAACAAGTTGGTAGCGTCTACACCATCTTTAGCTAGAACTACATTTATACCATGTCGATTCAGCATACGTTCTGTAACCTTTCGGATAGTAATAGAGTCATCAACGACCATAATAGTTACCTTGTCATCTACTGCAACAGGTTCTATAACCGCTTCGACAGGGACATGTGGTTTAAACAGACTATCTACCACCACAAGTGCAGACATTTCAAGAATAAGAACAACTCGGCCATCCGCAAGAATGGTTGCACCGGCAATACCACGTACCCCACCAATTTGCATGCCAACGGGTTTAACTACAATCTCGCGTCGACCGATCAGGTCATCTACATGCAGTGCAAAATGCTGATCGCCTACATGCACTAACAGGACTGGAAATAACTGCAACTGGCTGGCATAGTCTGGCTGATGGCCTGTCAACATACCGCCAAGGTGCTTTAATTCAAAATCAACGCCATTAAATTCGTAATGGCTATTATCACTATCATAGAATCGCTGAAGCTCAAGACCTGTAATTCGAACCACACCTTCAATACTTGCTAATGGCACCGCATATACGTCATCAGATGTTTTTACCAGTAGCGCCTGGTTAATCGCCAGGGTTAGTGGCAAACGAACATTGAATACAGTGCCTATACCGCGTGTAGTGTCAATATCAAGCACACCACCTAACTGTTTGATTTCGCTATCGACGACATCCATACCGACGCCACGGCCAGCAACCTGACTAACCTCATCTGCCGTACTAAAGCCAGACTGGAGAATAAATTGCAAAGCATCATGATCTGACAGATCTGCGTCGGCAGTCATAAATCCTTGTTGAATTGCTTTTCGTCGTACCTTATCGACATCGATTCCAGCACCGTCATCTTTTATTTTAATTAAGACATCTGCGCCTTGACGATCTACAATAACTGTAATTTTACCCGTTTCATTTTTACCCTGAGCCCTACGAGCTGCAGGTGTTTCAATACCATGTGCTACGGCATTGCGTAACATATGTTCTAGAGGCGCAATAATGCGATCCAGCACAGTACGGTCAATCTCACTATGCTCACCTTGAATATCAACCTCGACTTCCTTACCCAGCTCACGTGACACCTGGCGGACAATTCTACGCAGCCTTGATGTCAATCCACCAAAACGCACCATGCGTGTACGCATTAGACCTTCTTGCAAATCTGTACTGACACGAGATTCCTGTAGCAATAGCGTTTCAGAATCACGCGTAATATCCGTCAAAATTTCATTAATACTATCAACGTCACCAGCAGTCTCACTCAAACTTTTTGTTAATTGCTGCAGTGTTGAATATTGATCCATCTCTAATGGATCAAAATCTTCATCAAATTTTCCAGACTCTTTTTCGTATCCGGATCTAATCTGAATCTCAGTCTCAAGCTCAAGTTTTCTTAACTGTTCTTTTAAACGTACTACGGTTTGAGTTAACTCAAAAAGGTTAAAACTAAAATCAGTTATCTGCTTACCCATACGGGCATGATAGATATTTACTTCGCCCGCATAATTAACGAGGTTATTCAATAAATCAGATCGGACACGAACCTGCTCTTGAGTATCCTTGTAATTTACATCAGTAGCTCTTTCACCCCAGTGAGTTTGATCTTTGTCTTCTTTTCTGCGCTTAAGCGCCTCTTCTTCAGCTGATATTTTTTCCTGTGCCTCATCGACATCTGGTAATAAGTCAGAAATATCTACTTCTTCGAGCACTTCATCATCAGTTGATTCAAGCTCACTCAGATCCACATCAAATCGTTCAACAGAGCGTTTTTCTGCAACTTCACCACGCATCAACATTGCTATACGATTATTTAAATCAGTTGCTGGAGTTAACGGCTGACGTTTTTTTACGGAGGCTAATAATGACGTCACTACATCTAATGATTCCTGTAGTAAATCAAACAACGGTTTATCGGCATCAACTTTTTTATCACTAACCATGACAATAAGTGATTCGAGATTATGCGTTAAATCACCAACAGGAGTTAATTCAGCCATACGTGCACCACCTTTCAGTGTATGCATATTCCTCTGCAGCTGTTGAATATGTTCTGCAGAATTTGGTTCGCTTTTGATTTTTCCTAATGTATCTTCAGAATTCTCTAGTAATTCATCGGCTTCTTCCAGAAAAATATCGATCAGTTCGTCATCGATATCACCATAAGACATTTGCACAGGCGCTTCGATTATTTCCTGCGGCTCATTTACTACAGATATTTCTATTTCATCCGCATCATTATATTCACTACTAACAGTAGAATCATCAGGTGATAAATCCATGATATCAATAGATATATCATCGTCATTATCTATCTCATAGCCATCGTCTACTGCTACATCCTCCTGTTCCGTTTTAAGCGAATTATCCTGCCAGGACTTTTGCAACTGCGACTGTATTTCTTTCTGGACAATTTTATTTATTCTGTCGTGTAAACCTTTATTACTAGCTGGTAACTGTGTGTTAGCAACCTTGTCAAGCATGATACTAACTGCTTGCTCTGTCTCTCTTA
>CAJXZZ010000119.1 GCA_913065105.1 uncultured Gammaproteobacteria bacterium
GAATATAACTACCAAATAAATCACCCACATAACAGGCTGTTTTATCTTTACAAATGCGCTTAAAAACTTTTCTGTTTTCAATTCTATCAGATGGGAGACTATTGTCAATACAACACCTATACCAAGTACGATGTAAAACTCCAAAGGCAACGTTAATGCATTTGCCCATGTACCAAAATTAAATATATATTTTCCGATTATGCCAAACCCTACTTGTGCCAGTCAACGTTTGATCTGCTTACAAGAAACCGAAGAATCTCCAACAATCAATTTATGATTTGTACGGTCATTTTCCGTTACCCCCGCGTTGCTGATACCTTCAGATATATCTTGGCGCGTCGGGGCTACCTCGGACAATATTTGCTCAACATCAATAATTTCGACCATTTCTTTATCGACTTGGCAAACAGCAGTCAAATAGTTGTCGTTTGACAGTCCTTTTGGAGGCGGTTGAATATCGCTCCAGTTCATATTGACTATGCGCTCAACACCTCGAACTAAGAATCCTTGAATCCTTCTATTGTATTCAGTGATAATTACGAAGCATTGGCTGATATTTTCCATTGGGCTGGCGCCGGTGGCTAAGCCCAAATCAAGTATGGGTATAGTGCCACCCCTAATGTGAGCAACGCCTCTAACAACGGGCGAGCTGTGGGGCATTGTGGTGAGCTTAGGGCACTGAAGTACCTCTTTCACTTTAAAGACGTTAATGCCGTATATTTGCTTGCCATTTAGACGAAACAGTAGCAGCTCTAGTCGATTTTCACCCACCAGTTGTGTGCGTTGGTTAACGGTATCCAAAACTCCGGCCATAAACGCCTCCAAAATGTGTAAACATTGAACTGAGATATTAGCTCAGAATTGTTAAAGTTCATCGTCCAATGATAAAGTGATTTTTGATAATTTACTAACTATCTTATTTACACTGTAAATAATAAATGAAGAGAGACAATCATGCGAACAACAAGGCTAAGCTTCGCCTTCATTTGTTTCCAATCAAACTTACTACTGGCATCGCCAATCGAAGAGCAAATCAACGACTTCATAACGAAGGTTGAAATCCCTCGCCTGACACAAATATACCCCGAAGCGGCCATTAATATCACACTAAATAATTTAGCCGCCCTAAATTATCTTCCTGTATGTGAAAGCCAAGAGATGCAGATCAATAATCAAAGACCAGAGGCAACGCGACGCACAAATTATGAAATCAAATGCGACTCTCCGTCATGGAAATCCTACATTCCAGTCACTCAAACCATCACGATTGAGGCTATAAGGACCACGACCCCCATCAACAGGGGACAAAAGATAGATCAATCCAATACAGGACTAGCCAAAGTTGACATCTCTACGTTACGCGGCCAAGTGTTTGGTAAAAAAAATCCACCTTATGGTCTTGTCGCTTCACGTAATTTACGTATTAACACCTTTATTACCGACATGAATACCGACATGCCCACTTTGATTGCAAAAGGTGATGCTGTCCTTATCACTGCAAGCAGTGGAAACATAGAAGTCAAAATGAATGGCGTTGCACTGGAAAATGGCACTAAAGGACAACAAATACGTGTCAAGAATTCCAGCTCTAATCGAATTATATATGCTAAAGTTGTAACTGACAGTGAGGTTCTTGTAAACTACTAATAACGACCTGAATGGATACATACCATTCCTTTTAACTAGACTTTTTATTAAAGTTTGGGACAACTAAGCCGATACAAGTGCAATGGCAATTAATTTAAGGGCGGAAAACCCAATGGCGATACAATTTACAGGTCTATCTGGTCAAAGCCCAGTCAACAAAAGTGAACGCTCGCTTAAAGATGACGCATTGAACAGTACAGCTGACAAAACGAATGTTAAACAGAATTCGAATACTATGGCTGAAGATACTGTCAAACTTAGTGGTGCGGCACAGATATTGCAAAATCAACAAGCTAAAATGAACAGTCTTCCTGACATTGATATGGACAAAGTAGAGCAAATAAAAAACGCTATTGCTTCTGGGGAGTATAAAATAGACACACAAAAGCTGGCTAGTAACATGGCTTCCATGGATTCACTGTTCTAAGCAAAGCAGTGATCTTTTTACTGCTTTCCATTGGTCTTATCTATGTTACCCGTCACCCCAGTTTTTATTAAAAGCAAAGAAACACTACAACAATTAAGCTTGTTACTTGATAAGGAGAGGCTCGCCTACGGTGAGCAAAATAGTAAGCTTATTATTGACCTATCAAATGAAAAACAAGCTCTTTTAGATGAGATGAATACGCTTAACGAGAAAAGAATCAATATTCTCATTAAGTTTGACATCGTTAACAGGAAAAAACCTACCGAGAAAGAGTTTAAAGACTGGCTAAGTAAACAAGATAGCTCATTCGATGACTTACGGCTTCTTATAGTTGAGTGCGAAGCTCTTCTCAATCTCTGCAAAAACAAAAACAATACTAACGCTCGTATTTTGCTGACACTTCAAAAACGTAATAAACATCTTTTTGAGCTTCTACAAGGGCATAACGAAAAGAATAAGGTTTACACAGCGAGAGGCTCCACTAAACCAATCAGCAGCAAACACACCTTGGGTAGAGCGTAAGCGATACGACCCAATCAATCCGAATCTTTTACTACTGCAAAGCACCCCATTATGAAAATTTGGCTACTTACCCATAGCGAAGAGCTGAAAAAAGCATCAGGAACAGGGACCATCGTAAAAAAAGTGCTTGGCGAGCAGTGCGAAGTCATTGTGTGGCAGAGAAAAGCACCCCATACCTCCATACTAAACTTGTCTCCGGCTGATACTATCTTGGTGTATCAACACTCGAACGATTGCCCAACCGTGACAACTGAAACATTACACACTATTAACAACGCTATCATTCTTGACGGAACTTGGCAGCAAGCACAAAAAATGTATAACCGCTCTCCTTACCTGAGCCAGTTTGCACACTACGAAGTCACCCACCTAAAATCAGCTTATAAGAAACGCCGCAATCAAATAGAGAATGGGCTGTGTACGGCTGAAATGGTCATTCACTTACTAAATCAGACCGACAATCCTGTCAGCTCAACTCTATTGCACGAATTTCACGTCTTCAATCAGTAACACTGACCTCAATAGCGCCAAGGCCGTCCACCCAAGCAAGCATATTGCCCCCAACATTTACAGCGCCAACATTCTCGGGAGTGCCTGTCATAATGACATCCCCCGCTCGTAGCTCAAAGCTCTGAGACAATTGTGCAATAATGTCTTCAACGGACCAGGTAAGATTGGATGTGCGACTAATCTGCATTGTTCGACCATTTAACTTTAAACCTATTTCAGCATTGGCCATATCAATCGCTAGATCATCATTTTTTAAAACAATCGGACTAATAGGCGCTGACTGCTCAAATGATTTACCTACTTCCCAAGGCCGCCCCTTCTTCTTTGCTTCCGTCTGCAGATCTCTGCGTGTCATATCTAAGCCAACAGCATAACCTAATACCGCGTCGCAGGCCTGAGTCCTAGAAAGGTTAAAGCCACCTTTACCAAGCACCACCACAAGCTCTACCTCATATTCAAATTGCGAAGTACACGTGGGGTAAGATATAAAGGTTTGCCTCTCAAAAGACGCAGGAACAACACATGAAGCACTTTTTAAAAAAAAGAACGGTGGATCTCTGTCTGGATCGTCACCCATTTCTTTGGCATGCTCGGCATAATTGCGCCCCACGCAAAAAACGCGACCCACCGGAAAAAATAAGTCACTATTATTTATAGGCAGTAAAACATCTTTCTGCTTCGGCACAATAAGCTTCACTAACTAACTCCTAATTAAACAATCGTAATGCTACCACATCAAATCATCTGGTATTTTAAAGTCAGCGTAAGGATCTTCTTCAACACTTTCGACGCGATTATTGCAAACGAGTATATAGGTTGAATCTCTTTCACTGATTTTGACAGCAACAGGCTCAGGTACTAACTCATACTGCTGGTCGAGCTTAGCAATCGCAAGACGTCCGTAGCTTAAGTCGTTATGCAAAGTCTGACTGATATACAGTTTTTTTACTATTTTATTATCTGTGAAGTGATAAGCAATGTCGCCATCGTCTTTACGAACTTTATTTTGTTCAATCATTTGACGTATTTGACTATGAACCGCTTTCTGCTCTCTAATTTTTTGTCGCTCTAAATTAAGAGCGCGATCCTTCTCTGTCTTCTCAGCTCTTTGACGTTTTAGGGTTTCTTGGCGCTCACTGTCATCAGATGGAACCGCCTTACCTTTTTTGATTTTTTGTTTCTGCTGTAGGGATTCCGCTTTTAATTTCTTAACTTTTTTCTTATCAACGAGCCCAACACCCAACAATTGCTCTTGTAATGATTTAGCCATAGAAAGTCGCCTTACTTTTTCATTCAATTCTACACATGACACACATAAGGTACAAAAACAAAAAAAGCGACTTAAAAGTCGCTTTTTAGCATTCGCACTGCTGAGAGTATTCTCAGCAACGTTACATTATAGAGGTGTAACGTTTTGAGCTTCAGGGCCTTTTTTACCTTGAGCTACTTGGAATTCAACTTTTTGGCCTTCAGCCAAAGTTTTGAAACCAGAAGTGTTGATTGCAGAGAAATGAACGAAAACATCAGGACCTTGATCCTGTGTAATGAAACCGAAACCTTTAGTTTCGTTGAAAAATTTTACTGTACCAGTTACTACGTCAGACATGTCTGTATTCCTGTAGGTTAAGTTAATTTATACGAAGATGAAAATCATCAACGATATAGTGCTAAAAAAACTCGGTATTACTTATGACTTAACAGGAGCGAACATACTTAACGTAGTATTCGTAACTCTGGACATAAATATTGCCAACTCTTTTAAACGAGATTCATTGTAGTCCTCTTTTGTCATTGAGGTCAATCCAGTTTTGCAAAAAATGTGGTAATTCTCTTAACAAAAAGACCAATAAAACAGAAATTTTCTCTAACATATTGTTTTTACTAAACAATATAAATCACACAAGACTAGAAAATTTTAAATTAAAACGTGGCATTACTAGTTCGTACTTTATATTCTATCTCTATTTTCAAGCCCAAGGCATTCATATAAGTCATTTCAAAAGTCTCATCGAAGCATTTGATAAGTTAATCTACATAGACCATCTACGTGAAACAGTGTTAACTAATCTACGCTCTCATTATTATTTGATCGTTAATCTAAGCAGATGCTCAGAGGTTGCAGATACGACACATTCGGCTCTCGGGTAGAGACTCTCCCCTTGGTCGCCGATGCGCGCTGACGCGTTGAGCCTGCGAAACAGGCGCAAGCGAAGCGGTGACCAAGGGGAAGACACTGAGTGGTTAACATTTCTGTATGTAGTCTTTGATAAAGAGCCCCACACGCACATGGGAAGGATTTTAAACCGCTAGAACGAAAAAACCCCACCCTACTGAGTAGGATGGGGTTTCTCTTAATATAAAGCTTGACGACGACCTACTCTCACATGGGATCTCCCACACTACCATCGGCGATGGCGCTTTTCACTTCTGAGTTCGGGATGGGATCAGGTGGTTCAACGCCTCTATGATCGTCAAGCAATTCTGTTGCGTTTTCACGCGAAGACGTTGCTTGGATCTTTAACAATTCTGTTTTGAAATAACGGTAATCAAGGTTAAACCGGATCGTATTATGTGTCTTTGTCTTTTGATGATCTTGAGCTTTCACTCTTTTCATCTAAAACCACTTTGGTGTTATATGGTCAAGCCTCACGAGCAATTAGTATTGGTTAGCTCAATGCCTCACAGCACTTACACACCCAACCTATCAACGTCCTAGTCTCGAACGGCTCTTTAGGGGACTTATGTCCCAGTGAGATCTTATCTTGAGGGAGGCTTCCCGCTTAGATGCTTTCAGCGGTTATCCCGTCCGAACATAGCTACCCGGCAATGCCACTGGCGTGACAACCGGAACACCAGAGGTTCGTCCACTCCGGTCCTCTCGTACTAGGAGCAGCTCCTCTCAAATCTCAAACGTCCACGGCAGATAGGGACCGAACTGTCTCACGACGTTCTAAACCCAGCTCGCGTACCACTTTAAATGGCGAACAGCCATACCCTTGGGACCGGCTTCAGCCCCAGGATGTG
>CAJXZZ010000120.1 GCA_913065105.1 uncultured Gammaproteobacteria bacterium
ATGTCATAACTGCTACCCGGTACCATGCGTAAGTCTTTTTCTACACTATAAGTCATCGTCACTGTCACGCCCGCAATAAAAACAGCAACACCTAGATGTGCCATCACCATGCCCGCGTAAGACAACGATAATCTGAGTTTTTGCGACAGACGTGAAAACAACTCTTTAAGCGTGGTTATAGCGATCCACAATGCTGCTGCCAGACCTAACCCTGTCTTAATATTCAGTTCATTTTCTATCAGGAAGGGCAGTAACAAACCAAGCAGCAGTGAAATAACAAACATCACACTCGACACTTTAGCAATTCGAGACCAGTTATCACCCTTCCAACGAACCGCGGGACCAACACCTAATAACAGTGCAAGTGGAATTGCTACCAGCGCAAACATGGTATCAAAGTAAGGCCGGCCAACAGAAATCTTGCCGACACCAAAAGCATCGACCACCAGCGGGTACATTGTGCCAACAAATACCGCTGCGGCGGCTGTGAGGAAAATAATATTATTTAGCAGCAATGCCGATTCGCGAGAGAACCATTTGAAACGACCACTGCTGACTACGGTGGCAGATCGCCATGCATATAAAGCCAGAGAACCACCAACGACGACGACCAGAAACGCCAGAATAAACACACCGCGAGCTGGGTCGGTAGCAAACGCGTGCACGGAAACCAGTACTCCTGAGCGTACGATAAAAGTACCCAGCAGGCTTAATGAAAACGCCAGTATGGCTAATAATACGGTCCAGCTTTTAAACACACCGCGTTTTTCGGTACTCGCCAATGAATGGATCAAGGCCGTACCCACCAGCCACGGCATAAACGAAGCATTCTCTACCGGATCCCAGAACCACCAGCCGCCCCAGCCCAGTTCGTTATAAGCCCACCAGCTACCCAGCGCGATGCCCACGGTTAAAAAACTCCAGGCAATCGTAGTCCACGGGCGTGACCAGCGCGCCCAGGTTGCATCCAGTTTACCGCCAAGCAACGCCGCAACCGCAAAAGCAAACGCCACCGAGAAACCGACATAACCCATGTACAATAGCGGCGGGTGCATGACCAGACCTGGATCCTGCAACAGTGGATTTAATTCACTGCCATCAGCCGGCATGGGAAAGAGACGCTCAAAAGGATTTGATGTGAACAGCATAAACGCTAGAAAACCCGTGCTGATCATCGCCATTACAGCAAGCACACGCGCCATTAATATCTCAGGGAGATTGCGGCTATAAACCGCAACTGCAATCGTCCAGATAGAAAGTATCAAGGCCCATAATAATAAAGAGCCTTCATGTGAACCCCAGACACCAGAGATTCGATACATTAATGGCTGCACCAGATTCGAATGCTGCGATACATATAACACAGAAAAATCATGCACGATGAAGGCATGCGTTAGTGCTGCGTACGCCAGACCAACAAATAAAAACTGGGTTAACGCCGCTGGCCGCGCCAGTGAAATTAAAGACGCATTATTCTTTGCCGCGCCGATCAGTGGCACTACGCTCTGCACGATGGAGACAGCAAAGGCAATTATTAATGCAAAATGTCCGAGTTCAGGAATCATGATCGCTCTCTGGCAGGGTTTTTATCAAGGGTTAGTTTTAGATTTTTCCAGACTTTGCTTTTGCTGCCTGTTCGGATGCCTTTAAGGCAGCAGCAACTTCAGGCGGCATGTAATTTTCATCATGTTTTGCCAGCACTTCCTGAGCGACAAACTTGCCATCTGCCTGCAAGTTACCCATGGCAACGATGCCCTGACCTTCACGAAACAGATCTGGCAGAATACCAGTATATTCGACCGTCATAACTTCCGTATTATCAGTCACATCAAACTGCACCATCAGACTGTCTGGTGCACGTTTTACACTACCATCGACCACCAGGCCACCAACACGAAACGAATGTGTCTGCGGTGCTTCACCCTCTTTTACCTGCGTCGGACTGTAAAAATATAACAGGTTTTCTTCGAACGCAGTTAGACCTAACACGGCTGCCACAGCAACACCGAAAACGATTGCAATAATTAATACTTTTCTACGACTTCTTCTGTTCATAATGGTATGCGGTTATTTTAACCGCCGGTTAATTGTTCTCTTTTTATAGCACGTTTGATACGCGCAATAACCTTTTTACGCTGCAGTATAGGGGAAATAATATTTGCAACAATCACGATCAGCGTCAGCCCATAAGACGTCCACACAAAAAACGCATAACCACCCATATTAAAAAATTCTGACCAGTTCATTTTATAACTTCTCTATCAATTCTCTAACCCAACGGCGATTTCGGTCACGATATAATGCTTCGTTTCGTGTTCTCACTAATACCACTGCTGCATAAAATAACTTAAATGCTACTGCCATCAATAATAGCGGAATTAACATATCAATATGCATCGATGGTTTATCAAATTTTGCTACGGTTGCACCCTGATGCAAAGTATTCCACCATTCCACAGAATAGTGAATGATCGGAATATTCACCACACCCACAATGGCCAGTAAACCGCTGGCTTTGTCTGCACTTCGTTGGTCTTCAATCGCCGACTGTAGCGCCATATAACCAAAATATAGAAACAGTAGAATCAGCTCTGAGGTTAAACGCGCATCCCATACCCAGTATGCGCCCCACATGGGTTTTCCCCATAATGCACCTGTCACTAGTGCGATGAAAGTGAATGACGCACCGATCGGTGCACTGGCGGCAGCCACCATATCAGCCAGTCGAATCTGCCAGATAATGCCTATGCCGGAAGATATCGCCATTACCATATAGATAAACAGCGACATCCAGGCAGCGGGCACATGAATAAAGATAATACGGTAGCTTTCGCCTTGCTGATAATCCGTCGGTGCAACAAACAGACCCAGATACAAACCGTACAGTCCAATGAGTAACGCACTGACAGTAAACCACTTTATCAATGGCGCTGACATGCTGTAAAAATGCTTAGGTGAAGAAAATCGTTGTATCCAGTTCCACATAATATAAGTCGTCTAGCTGCTGCTCTCTATCGTGATGCCGTAATGCGTAATGCGACCGAAGTCGCCAGAGGTGCCAGCGAGACGGCTAAGGCTAGCACGGCACCCAAAAACAATAATTGGCCTGTAACGGGCAAACCGTCCGATGCTACATCTACCGCATTCGCACCAAAAATAAGGATGGGAATGTATAACGGCAGAATGATTAGAGACAACAAAACACCGCCGCGGTTCACTGCCACGGTTAATGATACCCCAATTGCACCCACCAGGCTTAATACCGGCGTACCCAGCAACAGGCTATAAATCAATACACTGACTGCTTCCATCGGCAGGGACATAAATAGCCCGAGTAAAGGCGCAATAATCACCAGCGGCAAGCCGGTTAATAACCAGTGCGCTGTTACCTTGGAAAGCACCAGTATCATCAAAGGATTCGGGCTCAACATTAACTGATCCAGAGATCCGTCGTCATAATCCTGCTTGAACAGACGGTCCAGCGACAATAAAACCGCCAACAATGCCGACACCCAGATCACACCTGGCGCCATCGCCTCTAGCGCATCCGGTGTAGGCGTTACCGCAAGCGGAAACAACGTTACCACTAAAACAAAAAATATCAACGGGTTGGCCAGCTCATGACGGTTACGCAGCGCCAGACGTAGATCACGAATTAATAAATGATAATAAGCTTTTAACATCCGTGTTAGTTCTCTTGCTGCTGATGTTTGATACTACCAAGTTGAACCGAGCGCATATCACAATCCAGCTGCATACCATGATGCGTGGTAAAAACAACACTGCCGCCAGCCTGGCGATGCTCCAATATCATCGACTCCATTAAGGCCACTCCCTGTACATCAAGTGCCGTTAACGGCTCATCTAATATCCATAACCTGGCCTGTGCCAGCTCGATAAAAGCCAGTAAAATCCTACGGCGCTGTCCAGAAGATAAGGCCTTACCCGGTACATCTTCGTAACTCGCCAGACCGACTTTGGCCAGCGCCGCTTCTATCACCACATTGCTCAGAGTAAGTGAGCGCGTATCGAGCAGTGAGCGCACGTTTTCCAGAACCGTCAAATCCGCTTTTATGCAGGGCAGATGGCCGATATAAACCATATTTGCATAATAATCTTCTCGATTCGAACTAATCGGTTCACCCTGCCACATCACCTGACCCGCCTCGGGCAGGCGCAAACCACAAATAATTCTCAACAGACTGGTTTTGCCGCTACCATTTGGTCCTTCAATCTGTAAGACCTCAGCCTCAGCCACAGAAAAGCTTAACTCACTAAACAGTAAGCGATCATCACGTACGCATTCTAAGGTCTGGATTTCAAGCATGTGCGAAGTATGCCATTTTTAACCGCCAGGTTTTGTAAATAAAGCACTCTAGACAAAAAAGGATGGCCAAAGCCACCCTTTTTTGATCATCCTTTAATCTTTTAACAACAATTATTTAAGACTGGCAATATAATTTGCAACCGCAGCCATATCTTCATCAGACATTTTTTCAACGATTGTACGCATCAGATTTTTATCGTCATTCTTACGACTACCGTCTTTAAACGCTTTTAACTGAGCCAGTGTGTAGTCAACATATTGACCGCCTAACTGAGGGTAACCTATACCAGCCATACCGCCGCCCGTTGGGCCATGACATGCCTGACAAGCCGGAACACCTGTTTGCATATTGCCACCTTTATATATCTCACGGCCAGCAGCAAGCTTAGTTTCATCAAAAGCGGCTACATCTTTCACGCTTTGCGCCTGAAAATATGCACCAATATCTGCCGCATCCTGATCAGATAACGCAGCGACCATACCAAACATAATCGGATTCTGACGAACAGTATTGGCTTTAAAGTCGTGAACCTGCTTTACGATATAAGCCTCATTTTGACCGGCAAGTTTTGGATAAGCCGGAATGGGACTATTGCCATCAAAACCGTGACACCCGCCACAAGCTGCAGACTTTGCCTTACCCGCCGCCGCATCACCAGCTAATGCCGTACCCGATACCGCATAAAGAAACATCAAGCCGACTAAAATTAATTTTTTCATTGTTTGAACTCCAAACAGACTAAACCCTCAACGGGCTAAAAAAGTGGCGAGAGTCTACACCACCCGCGTCATTCCTTCAATATCAACCCTGCGCTATCATATGAGCAAAATACACCATTATTAAGCAAGTATTCACTAATAGGGCATGAACGTGCATAATTCCCGCCCATGAACAGCCCCATAAAAAAACAGAGCGTTGATAATCGCTTTTACCGACAGGCACACTTTCTGATCAGTGCCGGTAATGCCAAACAGTTTCCTCTTCAAGGCTTTGAAGTCGCTTTCGCCGGGCGCTCAAACGCAGGCAAATCCAGCGCAATTAACACCTTATGCGACAATAAAACCCTGGCTAGAACCAGTAAAACCCCGGGACGCACCCGTCTGGTGAATTTCTTTGAGCTTGATGAAGAGCGCCGTCTGGTCGATCTGCCCGGTTATGGCTTTGCCAAAGTGCCAATAGCGATGAAAAATGAATGGCAAAAACTCATGACACAATATCTGAGTGAACAACTGGCACTTAAAGGCCTGGTCGTCATTATGGATATCCGCCACCCCTTGAACGACTACGACTGGCAGATGCTTGAGTGGTGCGACCATTTTAATTTGCCGGCACATGTTTTATTGACCAAAGCCGATAAAATCAAACGCGGTGCTCAACAGAACTGTAAGTTACAGACACAGAAACAATTAAAAGAAGCGGGCATTAACGCCAGCGTGCAGACTTTTTCAGCACTAAAAAAATCCGGGCTGGATGAACTGGTCGCAAAATTAAATGACTGGCTAAAGCTAATAAGCTGAACACTACGAGTCATTTTCGCCGCTAACGTTAAAAAACCTCTGGTTTAAACTCCTGAACAAAAAAATGCCCGGCCTTACGGCCGGGCAACAAGAGTGGAATCGGATTGGGGATGCCGATTCCGTCGGCTCGCATTAAGAGAGAGCGCGAGCCTACGCCGGGCTACAGCGTATTCACAAAAAAGCACTTCCAGCTATTGCCATAAAACACTTTTAAAATTTCTATAGTACTGAGTAAAGACTATACAGAGGATATGTCAAAAGAC
>CAJXZZ010000121.1 GCA_913065105.1 uncultured Gammaproteobacteria bacterium
CTCTTTCAGATAACTTTTACGAAGGTCTGTACCGCATATTTCACCAAACCCTCATTAACAAATATTCCGATATTTATATCAACAGGAAAATTTTTTCCATTGCCAACTTTCAGTGTATATTGAAATCAGTGCATCTTTTACTGGGTAAGTGAATACACCATGGTGAATTCGATCTGTCTTGATATTTTTACATCATCGGCAGGGACGGGCAGAGGGACTGCTGCTTCAAGCGCTATACGTGTAGCGTTTACCAGCACACTGCGTTTACCATCAAGGTTGAGCTGTTGATAACTACCACTGTCCTGCAAGTTGAAGGTGATTTTTACATTGCCTTCAATGGAGCGTCTTCGTGCTGCTAACGGATAAAACTTAAAAGATTCGATATGGCTTAACAGTTTCTGTATGTACTGCTCGCGTTTTTGCTGAAGAATACTTTCAGATGAAACGCTGACCTGTTGTCCTTGCGTCTGTGGCTGAGCAGCAGCCTGTTTAACAGGTTCGATTTTTTCTATTTTCTCTACAGGCTGAATTTTTTTGGTTGCGACGGGTTTTGGTTTTATTTTCTTTATTGGTTTAGCCTGTGGTTTAACTTTCGGCTTAATTACAGGCGGCACATCTGGCGCTGTCTCTGTTTTTTGACTAAACGTTAAGCGGGTAATTAAAGGCAACTGCTTAATGTTTGCACGTTCGCTGCCCATGTGCGCGCCTCTCTGCATAAACAGCGAGCCAAACAGGAGCAACGACAATAGCACGGCTATGCTCCAGTTGATATTATCCGATTGCATTATTTTTTTTCTGTGACTATATCGACGCCGGTGGCACCGGCTTCTCGCACCAGGTCCAGCAGGCTTACTGCACTGCCTAGATCAGAGACCTTGTCTCCCCTGATGCGCACTCGCTTTCCTTCGAGTTTGGATAGGTCCTCACGCAGGATTTCTTTTAAATTTTTTGCATCAAGTATCTTGCCTTCGTATAACCATTGTTCCTGTGCATTGATGACGATCTCGATACTTTTTTTCTTATCCAGCGGCTGACCACTTTCAGTTTCTGGTAACTGAATGTTTAATACGTCCTCACGTACAAAATGCGAGGTCAGCATAAAAAATATCAGTAACAAAAAAACGATATCAATCAGTGGTGTGAGATTTGGCACATGACTGCTACGTCGACTGCCTTCAAACTGCATGGATCACACCTCTGCGATGATGAGTTGCCTCACTCTGTTCAGTGTTGTATTCATGTGGCAATCTCTCGAGTAGCAGCATGGCACTGCGTCGCATATCATGCGCGCGTCTATCTGCTTTGCTCTCAAGTATATGTAGCATCAGTAACACGGGGATGGCTACTGCCAGTCCGACACCAGTGGTTAACATCGCTTCCCAGATACCACCCGCCAGCGCCTGTGAGTCCACTCTGCCTCCGGATAACTCGATTACCATAAAGGCTTTGATCATGCCGATAATAGTGCCGAGTAAACCTAACAGGGGCGCGGTGTGGCCAAGGATAGACAGTGTTCTGAAACCTCGCTCCAGTTGCAGCAGCTCTACAGAACCACAGCGTGAAGCGACGCTGTCGAGATTTTTTATACCGTCATGGCGCGCGTTATTTATGCCCTGCAATATTCTCGCATCGGGGCCTTGAAGCTGGTTTAGATACGCGTCGACTTTATTTTCAGAAAAAGCCTTTGCTAAAGCAGTTTCGAAATCACGAGGTAGTTTTTTCATTAACAGGTAATGCAGACTGCGCTCGATCACCAGCACCAGGGCAAGGAATGAATACGCCAATAATACCCAGACTACGGGGCCGCCTTTATCAAAAATCTCTGCTACTAACATTATGTTATAAACCTGCCGTTGTATTATTTATCGTTGTAATCCAGGCTGATAATGTGTCTTCATCCAGTCTGCCACTCTTTGCCTGGCGTTTATTTTTTTCATGATGAAAATAACTGCGCGGCAGTTCACCGTACCAGAGAGGGTCGATGGAGAATCTTATTGCCTGTATCGAATCGTCATCAAAAACCCATTGCTGAATATCGGCAAGACCGTGTTTTTCCATTAAGGACTTAATATCTTCTTGCTGATTTTTACTATCCGTCGAGACCATCACTAGCTTAGCTTTGGGGTTTGTTTGATGAAACCTGGCTAGCGCAGGCAGCTCCTCGATACATGGCGGACAGTCCACTGACCACAGCACCATCAAAAAAGAATCGCCATGATATTGAGTGGTAATTGTTTTATAGCTATGTGTTTCGAAGTTGTTTAGTAGTATTTCTGCACGAACGAACCCGGCGGTTAATAACAGTACTGTTACCAGCACTAGTGATAATGTAATATTTCTTTTTATCATCAGTAAGCCGTAATCATCACGTTACTGATCTGTAAGTTCGATAAGCTGAAAACCTTCCTTCTTCGTCTGCCATTGCAAATACACTTTATCCTTATCACGAACCAAAAACGGGTAATCAGCATCAGCATCGGTCACTGCTATTTTTTTTGCAGCGCTCCAGTGCGTGCCATTGGTTTCTGATCGCTGTAACCAGACGCTTGCCTGCTTGCCATCAAACTGTTTCCATACCAGCCAGACGTTATCAGCAACGCTGATCACATTAGGGTGTGAGGCAGCTGCCTGATAATCACCGATGCTGATAGCCTCTGTCAGTGAGCCATCGGGTTTACGTCGTGCATAAAACAGGCCGTGGCGATCAGGTGCGTTATCAAACCAGGTCAGGTGGATATCTTGATTGTTCGATATGTCCATATCCGGACCATGGTGTGGGCAGGCATCTACTTGCCATTGATCAAAACTGACTCGCTGTACTTGTTCAGGTGTATCTTTCTCAGCGAAAGTTACCAGTGAATGATCCCGCGTATTCTTGCCATAGATATTGCGCCATAAGATAACGGGCAACTGGTTGTGATCGATATCCATTACCACCCGGCAGCATTCGCAGCTATGATCGATGATTTTTAGATTCGGCTGAAACGTTTTACCGCCATCTTGTGACCAGCTGTAATATAGCGCAGCGCCATGATATTTTTTACTTTGTTGCTCTGCCTGCAATCGATCACGTTTGTCTAACCAGGCGATAAATACTTCACCTTTTTTATTCACCGACATCGCTTCAAAACGATGTCCCGTTATATCGAGATTGTCATTAACGATAATCGGATCGGAAAAATGTTCGCCGTCATCAGTTGAAACGCTGAAGCGAACATGACCGCTAAATCGTTTCTCTAAAGGGGTTATCCAGGAAACAAATATTTTGCCATCAGCAGGAATGATCTTCGGACGATTTTCGCCTCGCGCCGATATAGCTTCTGGTTTTCGATTAACGATAACCGGTGAGCTATAGCTCTTACCTTTATCATCAGAGTGATTTACATAAACATGTCCGGCATGCGACCAGGCCAGCCAGAGGCGACCCTTCTGATCAAAGCTGGCGCTTGGAGCCGGTGCACAATTTAAACTGGCTGGCTGTGAGATATCCGCGCACACATCTTTTACTTTGCCTGGCTGATGCATCGCTCCCATGTCTGCAAAGAGACTGCCAGAAAACCCTGCCACCAGTAATAGACTGATTAGTTGTGAATGTTTCATCTTAGAATTTTAAATCAATACCTGCGTAGAAAGTTCTTGGCATAGCCGGTGCAAACTCAGGGTTGCCTCGGTTGAGTGTTGCCGCTGTCGCATATTTTTCATCGCTTAAGTTCATCACGCGTGCATAGACATTAAATTCTGCAGTCACCTGATGATTCATACGCAGGTTAAACGTTTCATAACCACCGTACTTCTCGGTATTCGCCTGGTCCATCCAGTAGCTGCCAAGATGCACTAGCTCCAGTTCTATGCGACCGCCGTTAAGCAGGCCAGGACGATAGGCAAGGCGAGCATTACCGATCGTGCGAGGTGCATTAACCATTTCGTTACCACTGAAATCCGTACCCGATTGCACCCAGTTCTCGTAAATGTGTTTTGCATACGAGTAACTGATGTCCAGTCTTAATGTCTCAATAAACTGACTACCGAAACCTAACTCGATTCCGGTATGTGAAGTCTCACCGGCATTTACTGTTGTACGATCACCGCTAACGGGGTCTTCATAGGTTACCAGGTCATCGTCTACTCTCATGGTGTAAACAGAAACTTCATAATTGATTTTTTTAGTTGGCTGAGCACGTATGCCTACCTCATAGCTATTCGCTTTTACTGCATCCAGGTTAAGGGATTCGGCATTGCTGCCAGGGCGGAATAGATTGCTTTCAGAAGGTGCTCTGAACGCATGACGATAAGAAACAAAGCCATTCAAGCTCTCGCTGAATTCATAGGCTGCGCCAAGCTTTGGACTAAGATGAGAAAAGTTTACGGTGGTATCTGAAGGGTGGTTATAACTTGCAGTACGACCATTCATACTACTTGGTGTTACCTGCAATAAACCGTCGGCGATATTATTTGTATAATCATACTCGAAATAGTCATAACGCAGACCGGCAGTAAGACGCCATTTTGGGGCGGGTGTTGTTTCTACATGCGCATAGGGTGAAAGGGCGGTATAGGCCACATCATAATCATAAATTACATCGGTGACAGTATAACTGTCGTAGATAGAACCGGTTCTGGTTGCATCGATACTGTGCTCCAGGCGAGTACCTGGTGTGTGATCTAGATCCGCACCGACAATAAGTCGCGTTCGGTTCGGCGCAAAATCTATACGATACTTGGCTAGTGCGCCAAAAGAATTACTTTCAGTCTCTTTAACGCTAGGGTCATAACCAAATGACCAGTTAGGCATATAGTCCATGTAGTTATGACGCAGATAAGGCGTCAAACTAAATAAATTATTTTTTGTTTCTTTTTCATATGCACTGGATAAGCGTATAGCCTTCACGTTACGGTATGAAATCGGGTAATAATTCATCGTAGGATTATTATTGTAATCGTCCTCGCTAAGGCGTGAAGTGCCCGCAGTCTGCTGTTCGATATTTGAGCCTGACAATATGGTTTTTAAACTAGAGCCGCCATCTGAAAAGTGGTCCCAGCGAAGTGTGCCACTCTGTCGATCGTACTCGGTACCATCGCGCCAGCCATCGGTATGCGTCAGATTTAAGTCGGCCCTTACGCCATCATCGCCCCATGTATTACCGCCACTTAACAATGCACGTTTCCAGCCATATTCACCAAGCTCTAATGAAACGTCTGCTTCCGCTTCTAACGGTGCAGGACGGGTAAGCACATTGACCACACCACCGATAGCATCACTGCCGTAAAGAGCAGTGCCGGGACCTTTTGTTATCTCAATGCCGGATGCCTGAGGTATATTCACTTCATAAAGCGCGTTGTGATTAAAAAATCCGGTAGAGCGTGTGGGGATACCATCCTCTAAATACAGGTAAACAGCTTTAGTGGTTATAGGCTGACGAATTGCCATCATATGACCCTCGCCATTGGTCTGGGTAGCATGTACACCAGGAACACGGTCCATAATCTCTGAGGGATGTGCGGGGCGAGTTTCATCTATGTCTTGCTGATCAATCACGCCGACGGTTTCAGCAGTTTCAGCCTGGAGCGTTTCTTCTCTTGTACCGGTTACCGTGATGACGGCACCTTTTTCTTCAAGGTTTTCTTCAGTATGTCCGGCTACTGGTATTAATGTTAATGAGGCAATTGGCAGTAGCCAGTTTTTGATGCAACCTTTACACATGAAACACTCCAGCTTAGATGAATTTAAAATATAAAATAATCTTAGTGGAGCAATATTTATGCCATATTATAAGTTGATGGTTTTAATGGTATTAATATATTGCGTCT
>CAJXZZ010000122.1 GCA_913065105.1 uncultured Gammaproteobacteria bacterium
CACGTCCAGGCAGATCACTGGTCATATCCCGCTCACGTAATCGAGCCTCCGTGTGGACAATACTTTTGACTTCAGTTATTGGTCCAGTACGAGTTTCCATTGTGAAAAAACGGGCTCTACCATTATCTGCTACGACTAACCATGTTGAATTCATTATCGCACCTCGCTTCGATATTTATATATTCATACTATATGAGACTTAAGGTAAGTTTGTTGACGCTAATCAAGTAATACAGGCGATATAATCAGAAATATATCAGGGTATTGAATATACGCTTTTTTTAAGCGTTATGTAGAACATTCTCCGAAGCTACATGTCGTATAGCTTTACCTGACTGTACTGGTAGAATAGCTACAGGCTTCATTTTTAACTTATGGTTACTTTGAATAATAATGCTAAAGAATTTATCGCCATCTTTCAGGTCATTTTGGCAACAAAACCGTAATAATCCTAAACTGCTACCGGTAGTCATCATCTTAGTGACTTTGCTGCTATTGGTGACCTTTAAATTATTGCAACCCGAACCGCCCGTAAAAGCCCAGGAAGAGAAAACCTGGACCGTACAGACGGCGCAACTGGTAGACGGAAAAAAGTCACCTCAGCTGGAATTATATGGCCAGGTCGAATCACCTCATACGGCAACCATCACATCAATCATTAATGCCGATGTTAAATCACTCGATGTTAATGAAGGCCAACATGTCACACAGGGCCAGCTTCTGATTACACTAGATGATACCGATGCAAAACTGGCTCTGGATGACAGAACCTCATACGTCGCTGAACTTGAAGCGTTGATCGATTCAGAAAAAAACCGATATAAGAATGATACTGCCGCACTGAAGCTGGAAAAATCTCTGGTTGCACTGGCAGTAAAAAAGTTAGCGCGTGAAGAGAAAACCAGTAAGACCAACCTAACCAGTCAGAGCAGTTTTGATTCACAGAAGCAGGCATTACATAACCAGAAGCTGGCATTAAATACGAGGCAGTTAAGTGTTACCGACCACCCTGCTCGTCTGGCACAACTCGAAGCAAGACTTAGTCGTAACCGCGCCCTTGCGCAGCAGGCACAAAACGATCTATTGCGCGCAACAGTCGTTGCACCATTTGACGGTATCGTTCTCAAAACCATGGTCTCTCCGGGCGAACGTGTACGACCGGGTGAAGTGTTACTAGAAATCTACGCTACCGACCAGGTGGAACTGCGTGCACAGCTGCCACAAAAATTTATTGCCATCATTAAACAGTCATTAGCCGATCAGCTAGAGTTAACAGCGTCAGTAAAAACAGAAGCTAGTGAACATGCTGTTTCATTGAGCCGGATTTCAGGTTCGATCGCCAATGGCGGTCACGGTATAGACGCCTTGTTCGTCATCGACAGTGAAGAGCTCGATACATTAACTATCGGTGACACTCTGGAAATGACTTTAGACTTACCAGCTATCGATTATGTTTTCAGCGTGCCGGTTTCTTCTATTTATGGCACCAATCGAATCTATCGTGTTGAAGACGAAAGACTGGTGGCTGTGGAAGTAGAAAAATTAGGCAGACAATATAGAGAAGGCAAACAGTTCATACTCGTAGCCAGTGAAAAACTTCAGGCCGGTGACGAGATCATCACCACCCAGCTACCTCATGCATTCAATGGTCTTAAGGTCGAAATCCATAACGCGACGATAGCTGATAGCAAATTATCTCAACAGATAACAAGCGAGCGTCCATGAGTTTCGAAAAAGTGCCGCCGTCGCAGCCACCTGATAATTCGCCAGCTAATAATTCAGCACCGAAAAACCCGGCCACGGGCTCAGGTGGTTTTATTCACCTGTTTGCACAGCACCGTGTTGCCTCAAATCTATTGATGGCAATGATGATCATCTTTGGTGCCTACAGTCTGACCAAACTGAATAAACAGTTTTTTCCAAACTTCGCCCTCGATTACATCAGTGTCCGCGTCGTCTGGCCGGGGGCCAGTGCTGAAGATGTCGAACGCTCAATAACTATTCCTCTTGAGCAGGCGTTACGCACACTCGATGGCTCCAAAGAAATGACGTCGACCTCAACGCGCAGCCTGAGCTCCATCGTTATCGAGTACGAAGAAAATAGTGATATGGGGGTGGCGTTAGATGAAGTAAAACAGTTCGTTTCCAATATACGTCATTTACCCACTGATGCAGAGGACCCGATAGTCACCAAGGTCGCCCGTTATGAGGCAGTTGCTACGATCATATTAACGGCTGATAGCGCACTGGAAGAACTGCGCCCACTGGCTTATGAATTTGAACGTGAACTACTGGATAGAGGCATCGCCCGGGTAAACTTTAGTGGTTTGCCTGAACAGGAAATAGCGATCGAGGTCAGCGCAAAGCAGATCCAACAGCTCGGACTGTCTTTAAACCAGATCGGTGATCGCATAATTAGTCAGAGTCAGGATATACCAGCAGGTACGGTCGCCGAAGGTGAAGCCGCACGTGAAGTTCGCGGTCTGCAGCGTAAACGCGATGTGCAGGCGTTTGCATCACTGGATCTGTTGACGACTGACTCCGGACAGAAACTGACACTGGATGATATTGCAGAGATACAGCGACGACCAAAGGAAAACCAGGTCGAAATTTTTTATCAGGGTAAACCGGCTATCCTGATGAATTTGCAACGTACTGAAAACACCGATGCCTTAAAGTCGGCAGAGATCATGCAGCAGTGGTTACTGCAAACCCAGGAGACTTTAGCACCGGCAATTAAACTGGTGGTATTCGATGAAAAATATTCATTGATACAACAGAGGATCGACCTGTTATTAAAAAATGGTATCGGTGGTCTGGTACTGGTGTTAGCTATCCTTTATATTTTCCTCAATGGCCGTGTTGCGTTCTGGGTAGCTATCGGTATACCAACCTCATTTTTAGGAGCACTTGGGGTGCTGTACTTATTCGGTGGCAGTATCAATATGATAAGCCTGTTCGGCCTGATCATGACTCTCGGTATCATCGTCGATGATGCCATCGTCGTCGGAGAAGACGCCCTCACCCACTACCAATCCGGTGAAAATCCATTGATGGCCGCCGAAGGTGGTGCGACGCGTATGTTAGCGCCGGTGATGTCATCCTCGTTAACGACGGTGGCGGCATTTCTTCCGCTGATGATGGTGACAGGCATCATCGGTTCGATTTTATTTGATATACCTTTTGTCGTGATCTGCGTGATCATCGCTTCATTGATAGAAAGTTTTCTTATTCTGCCCGGACACCTGCGCCACAGTTTTCATAAAAACCATCATAAAAAAAGTGGTGAGTTACGACAGAAACTGGAAAATGGTTTTTTAACATTTCGCGATGTTTATTTCAGGCCAGTTATTGTCCGTGCCATCGACCACCGCTTAACAACACTCACCATCGCGATATGCTCGCTGGTTCTGGCAATATCACTGGTGGTTTATGGCCAGGTTAAATTTCAGTTTTTCCCGCAACCGGAAAGTACCGTTGTCATCGCCAGTGTAAAATTTGCCGCTGGCACACCGCCCGATAAGGTACGTGCATTTGCCCGGCAGATTGAGCAGGGTCTGGCACAAACCGATAAAACTCTGGGTGACGGCAGCTCGTTGATAACAGCAGCAATATTACGCATTAATACCGCGACATTTGATGGCGGTATCAATTATCAAAATGGTAATCAATATGCGATGTTACAGGTTGAACTGCTACAGCCGGATGAACGCAGTGTTAGAAATGAAACTATTATCGATGACTGGAAATCGCGGCTGGATATACCTGCCGGGGTCGAACAATTATCTATTAGCAGCCCACGCGGCGGCCCGCCAGGTCGCGATCTCGATATATTCCTTGCCGGTGCTGATGCCATCACGTTGAAACATGCAGCTGAAGATCTTGCCCACGCCATGGAAAAATTTGATGGCCTGAGCAACATCCTGGACGATCTACCGTATGGCCGTCAGCAATATATTTTTGAGCTTACGCCGCTGGCACAATCAGCCGGTTTAACCATTGCAGAAGTTGGTCGCCAGTTACGCACCGCCTTAGATGGGCAGTTACTGCAGATCTTTTATGACTCACACGAAGAGATCGAAGTGCGCATCATGCTGCCGGCCGACGAGCGCAAGTTCCAGGGCATCCTTGAGACAATGCCGATCATCACCGCTAGCGGTAAGCGCCTGTCACTCAACAATGTTGTAGCACTTAGCTCTCAGCAGGGACTTGAATTACTGCGTCATACAGACGCTAAACTTGGCGTCCATGTCACCGCCGAAGTAAATGCAAAAGTAACCAATGCGAATGAAGTACTGAAAAAACTGCAGCAGACGGTGATACCGGAAATAACAAGTAAATATAGTCTGCAGGTTAATTACAAAGGCCGAGCAGAAGAAGAACGTGAGACCAGCAGCGATATGAAACAGGGTGGGCTGCTGGCACTGGTGATGATCTATATTATTCTTGCCTGGGTGTTTGCCTCTTATAGCTGGCCGCTTGCCGTTATGACGGTTATCCCATTTGGGATCTGCGGCGCCATCTTTGGGCATTGGCTACTGGGTATCGACTTAACAATACTGTCGCAGTTTGGTATGTTTGGTCTATCGGGAATCGTGATAAACGACTCGATTATCCTGGTGACCTTTTATAAACAGCTTAAGGCAAAAGGCATGGCTCTTCGTGAAGCTCTGGTCGAATCCGCCTGCCTGCGCCTGCGAGCCGTGATGTTAACCTCATTAACGACCATCGCGGGATTAACACCATTACTTTTTGAAACGTCATTGCAGGCCCAGTTCCTGATCCCCATGGCTGTCAGTATTTCATTTGGCCTGGGATTCGCAACCTTACTGGTATTGTTTATTGTGCCAGTATTGCTTTCCTACATCGAAGAGTTTTCTGCAAGTATTAAACAGACAATGATTAATCAAAAGATAATTGAGCAAGAAGAAATATAAACTTTATTTTTTATACTTAAGAAAAACCTGTTACGGTCTGTTTTTATACCAAAGCGCCAGCATCTCTTCATCGAAGAAACCACCGTGTTATTTGCAAGGAAGCGTCGCTTCAATAGCTACCAGGTAATAAAAAAGCCCGAACAAGTCGGGCCTTTATGCTCATGGATGAGCGGTATGTCACAAAGAGCCAAGGACCTACATGGATGTAGGGAATTAGAGTAACGCAGGAGCAGTTACCGAGAAGGCGGTGTGACTTACCTTACAGCTTTATTTACTGGCAATAGCTTCCAGTTGTTTAGCTCTGATAATCTGTCCGTCAAGACCAGATTCTTTACCCGTTTTACCATAAGCAACAGACATCAATGTGCTGTAGTAAGTTACAGGAATGTTAAAT
>CAJXZZ010000123.1 GCA_913065105.1 uncultured Gammaproteobacteria bacterium
CTGCGTTACATTTGATTGCTGCGGCAACAACATGACGGTCATTAGGGTCAGGTAATTCAATCGTTTCAATTAAATCTTCATATCCATAAACTTTAGCATCGCGTACATGTGCATCCATTAAATCTTTCACACGCTCCAAGTCCTCGCGCTTAAACTTATCATTTCTTAGTAAAGCATTAATCCATTCTTCATGTATTTCATCTGTCCATTGAGCCTTAAATAAATCTGTTAATGCTAATCGCATTAACAGATCCCTTAACGGCGCAGGATATAAAACACATGCATCATAAACAACTGTAAATTTCGACACTATTCATATCCCATGCCTAGCTTCTGCGACTCTTCAGTTAATTTATCTAGTGCTGTCATTCTTTCGGCATCTATTTGTTGCTTATACTCAATTACATCTTTAGCAAGAACTCTACGATGCGTGCCTACTTTGTGAAAATCAATATCACCTTTTTCAAGCAACCCCACAAGGAATGGCCTGCTAACATTTAAAATATTTGCAGCATCTTGTGTGCTTAATTCTGCATGTATAGGCATTATGCTAATAGCATTACCTCGTGACATCTCTGATAAAACATCCAAAAGGAGTTGTAGTGCATGTCCAGGCAAAACCAATTCATCACTTTCATTGTTACTGCCTTTAATGCTTAATTGAACACGGTCAGCATCAGCATACTTTGATAAAGTTCTACTAGAAAGTTTGGCTTCTTCTACTTCTTGGTCTGTTGGTAATTGAACAACATTACTTGATGACATGACTATTTCCCCCGTAAAAAATAGTAATATTTAAATTCTATGTAAGGAGTATAGCACAAACGAAATAAACGCAATAAAAGAAACAATCGAAACGACTAACGGTAATTAAATTTAATCTATAAAATTCAATACGTTAAAGAGTTATGCCCTAGCTATAAATAAATGTTATAACAAGTTAATGCAGTTGACCGCCCAATACGCCGTTTCGCTCCGCTAAACTATGTATTGGTCGTCAACTGAGTTCAAGCGTTATAAATGTTGTACCTGCGCAAACTAAATTCTAATAGCTGGTACTTTTCCTGATTCAACTTCTTTAAGGTTCGTAAAACGATGCTTGGGACAATAAACTCTAAAGATTTTGAACAGTTGGTATTTAGGATAATAAAAATTCTGGAGGATGAAGGCGCTGCCATCACTTGGAATGCAACCATCCCTGACCCTGACAGTCCTGATAATCCTAGACAGATTGATATTTTAATTGAGAAAGAGGGCAAGAAAACTCATGTTGAGTGCAGATATCGAAAGAAACCCCAAAGTTCTAACTGGATAGAAGAACTATACGGCCGTAAAACGAGCCTTAAAGTTGATTCAATAATAGGGGTTTCAGTTTCTGGGTTCTACAAACCTGCAATTGTTAAAGCTAGAAGTTTAGGCGTGATAGTTAGGGACTTTAAGTCTATAACAGTAGATGAAATTAGGAGCTGGGGCAGTTTTGCAAGGGTAAAGGGGCACTATATACAGTTAATAAAGCCTAAGTTTGAAGTCTTTATCCCCGAGAGTGCAAAGCCGATTTCTAATAAAGAAAAAGAAACTAAGAAATATGTGCTTGCATTAGAAAAACAAAATATCTTATCTGGCTTCTTTTCGAATTTTGCCAAAAAAGCATATTACGAGGCTCATAAGTATAATCTAGGTAATGGAGTAGTATCACCAATACGGGTATCCCAGCTGCACTTCCCCGAAAAAATGAACGTGCTTAATCGTGATTTAAGTTTAATAAGGATGTCTTCTCAATTCAAGGTTTTAGTTGCTGAAATGGATATTGCCTATGCTGGATTATATGGCGAGCCAAAAGGTCTATCAAACTCTCAGGAAGCAATGATTCAGAATTTCCCTGCAAAAGATTGGGAAATAATTAAAACTAATAACGAAGTTAACCTGCAACTCGATATATCTTCAATTAACCACCCTGATAATTGCATCTTAGAAAAATTTGAGTTTATTAATCTTAAAGACCCAAAAATGTCCAAATATAAAATTGTTGCGCTGGGGCTTGATGTATACAAACCTATGTCCAGTTTAGAAATGGATATAGATATTATTCGAAAAGAGGTTGCTATACCAAAAGATATTGAACCTTGTACAAACTACTTACCGACAATTGATATTGGGAAATAGAAAAAAAGTGGGTGAAATAACCAGATTTATAACAAGAAAACGTTTAGGACAAATAATGCTGCATTCTTTCGTTACTCCACATTATTTGCCCAAAATTTAAGCGTTATCTTTTTCGGTCTGTTTAAGGATGCCAGGAAACAACTTCCCGCGCAAACCTCAGTGTTACTGCCAGCTCGATGGCGGGGTGATTTACATGTGCCTACTCAGGGTGCAATCATCGCCAGTGGCTAGATTAATATTTTATCTGTATTCAACTATTTTCTATGCCATCATTAACTAGTCCCTAACAAACAAGTTTGTTAAATTGTTTATTCGAGACTTTGTTGTATCTTTTACCATTCAAGAAGATAGAAGCGCATGGCTAAAACATCTAAATCAGCAATCAAGGAAACGCTCAAGGTCCGTCGTCTGGGCATTGATACCTACCGTGAAAACGTTGCCTATCTGCATCGCGAGTGTGAACTATACAGAGCGGAAGGATTTCAGGCGCTTTCCAAGGTGAAGATCTGCGCAGACGGTCGGCGCATCCTCGCGGTATTAAATGTCGTTGATGACGATAACATCGTCACACCTACTGACCTGGGTTTATCTGAAGAAGCTTTCGCTAAATTAGGCGTAAGCGAAGGTCACCTGGTTAGCGTTGAACATGCTGAGCCCCCTGCGTCGATGGATGCAGTGCGACGTAAAATTGCAGGTGAACGACTGAGCCAGGAAGACTTTTACCATATCATTAGCGACATTACAGACATGCGCTATTCGAAAACGGAGATCTCTGCCTTTCTTGTTGCCTCGGGGCAAACAGATATGGATCGTGATGAAGTGTTTTTTTTGACGCGTGCCATGCTGGAGTCTGGTGAGCAACTGGACTGGAATGAATCATTGGTCGCGGATAAACATTGTATCGGTGGTATTCCTGGTAACCGTACCTCGATGCTGGTAGTGCCTATTGTTGCCGCACACGGAATGTTAATTCCGAAGACGTCAAGTCGCGCCATTACCTCACCGGCAGGTACATCCGATACCATGGAGGTTCTGGCGAACGTGGAGCTCAATATCAAAAAGCTGCATGACATCGTGCGTAAGCATCGAGCGTGTCTGGCCTGGGGAGGGACGGCCGAGTTGTCACCCGCCGATGATATTATGATCGCCGTGGAACGCCCCCTGGGTATCGATTCGATTGGGCAGATGGTGGCGTCTATTTTGTCAAAGAAACTTTCAGCCGGTTCGACACATTTACTCATCGATATTCCTGTAGGGCCCACGGCAAAAGTTCGCCAGATGCGACAGGCTCAGCGCTTACGTAAATTATTTGAGTTTGTCGCCGATCAGCTCGCCATACATCTGGAAGTGGTCATCACTGATGGTCGACAGCCTGTTGGTTCTGGTATTGGTCCGGTACTGGAATGCCGTGATGTGATGCAGGTATTGCAAAATTCGCCCGATGCGCCAGACGATCTGCGGCAAAAATCGTTACGTCTCGCGGGACGAGTATTAGAGTTCGATCCCGATGTTCGCGGTGGCAAAGGTTATGCGATTGCGCGTGACATCCTGGATTCCGGGCGGGCACTGGAGATGATGGATACGATTATTAAAGCGCAGGGCGTTCAAACTAAAACATTTGAGCTGGGGAAACTGACGCATGACGTGCTTTCACCTTCGACCGGAGTTGTCGTTAATATTGATAATCTGCAGATGGCGCACATCGCACGCTTCGCCGGTGCCCCTATCGATAAAGGCGCGGGTGTGGATCTGTTTAAAAAGTTAGGCGACAAGGTTAAGAAGGGTGAGCCGCTGTATCGTATCCACGCAGAATTTCCTTCTGACTTTAGTTTTGCACTCACATTATGCGAGCGTGATAGTGGTTATCTGATTGGTAAAGAAGAACAGATACCCAAAGCATTTGTGGAATTTTGACGCTACCGAGTATGATGATCTTGGGCTTTGATGATTATGAGGTGCAGTCTCGTAAACTGGCGCAGGCTCTGGCTATACCTTGCCACATGATACAACAGCACCGTTTTCCTGATGGTGAAAACAAACTTACTCTGCCAGCCAGGCTGCCCGAGCATGTTATATTTTGCCGCAGCCTCGATCGACCGAATGAAAAATTGGTCGAGTTATTACTCGCTGCAAAAACGGCGCGTGAACTGGGTGCAAAAGTACTAACCCTGGTGGCGCCTTATCTCTGTTATATGCGTCAGGACAAAGCATTCCATGCCGGAGAGGCCATTAGCCAACCAATCATCGGCAATTTTCTTGCCGATCTATTCGATAATGTTATTACTGTAGACCCACATCTGCATCGCATCCAGTACCTGGAACAGGCTGTACCAGCAGCACATGCTGTGACCTTGTCTGCGACTTCATTGATGGCAGATTTTCTGCGTGAGCGTTTTAAAGCGCCAATATTGCTGGGGCCTGATAGCGAAGCAGAGCAATGGGTAAGTGCCGTCGCGAAACCAGATCACTGGACCTATGGCGTATGCAAAAAAGTTCGTGCCGGCGACCGGGACGTTGAGATCACTTTACCCGAAATCAATTTACAAGATCGTGCTGTAGTATTAGTCGATGATGTTGCGAGTAGCGGACAAACATTGGCAGTGGCTATTAAGCAATGCTTATCAAAGAATGCAAAACATGTCGATGTACTGGTTACCCATGCCCTGTTTGCGGATGATGCAAAACAACGTTTGATACAGGCGGGTGTGCGTAACATATGGAGCACCGACAGTGTTAGCCATGAGAGCAACATTATTCCTTTGTATCAATTACTCAAAGACGCCGTTTTAAATCTGGGGTAATTTATCTACTACCGCAGGATCTGCTGTGTATAACTATTCATGCACGCTAGCCTCGTCATGCAGACAAATGAGTGTCATTTCGCCAGTTTAATATCAAACAAGTTTTAATAGACGGGTTGTTAGTTTTTGAATATCCGCCTTGTCGGTACTTTCCGGGCCTGAAGCTGAGAAACAATAATAATTCAGTTCACTGATAGCCGGCTTTCTTGCCTGATTCTTCTTAGCCCATTCTGATAATGTGACGTATTGCCCATCAGCTAAAATTATTTTCCGCAATTGTCTGGCGTTTGTGGCGCTGCGTAACTGGCGACGAAGTTTTAGCCGGTTGATCTGTGCCTGTGTCGAAGCTT
>CAJXZZ010000124.1 GCA_913065105.1 uncultured Gammaproteobacteria bacterium
TGTTTTAACTATGATTTCTGTTACTTTATCTAATATCATTATAATAATTTAAGCATATTTAGTGTCCGTTCCTTAGATACTTAGTGAATACACATTAGTTAAATGGGTATTTCGCTAATAGTACTTACTCTGTAAACATTCGTCTATAATTTTTTTCATACATTTCAATTAGATTCAGTATATTGTTAAACAATAATTTAATTTGTGGTTTTGCTGAAATTTATGCCAATATGTAGGTGTAGATTATGCCGTTAATTATAAAAAGGTAATAATTATGAAGCTTGAATATGGACCTGTTGTAACAGATAAAAAGGACAAATGTCAACGACAAGAAAAACATACGCAGTTCACTACAAGATATGACCCTGCAACCAGTTCTATCTGGTGCTGGATGAAACCGGAACCACGTCCTTGCTTAAATGCAACGTTAATTGATGAACTTGTACAACTACAACATCAGCTTACTACTACCTATAAAACTCAAGATACAGGCAGTATTTGGCCATTTCGCCATCTTATATTGGCTTCAAAAATACCCGGCATCTACAATCTCGGTGGTGATTTAGGTTTATTTAAACAGTGTATTGTTAACAACGATGAAGAGAAACTCAGAGATTACGCATATAAATGCATCAATTTACTGCATCGCAATATAGATAACCTGGATCTACCTATTACCATGGTTTCCCTGGTGCAGGGACAGGCTCTGGGTGGTGGTTTTGAAACTGCCCTATCCTGCGATGTCATTGTCGCTGAGCGTAGCTCACAGATGGGTTTCCCAGAAATTTTATTTAACCTGTTCCCTGGAATGGGCGCATACAACCTGCTGACTCGTAGAATAGGCTCTGCACTTGCCGAACGCATAATCCTTAGTGGTAAAACGTATACTGCTGGAGAATTGTATGACATAGGTGTGATTGATGTACTGGCTGAAGATGGTCAAGGTGTACAGGCAGTTGATGATTACCTGGAGAGTCATAATCAATCACACAATACTATCCGTTCGATGAAAAAAATCCGGCAAATAGTTCACCCGATCACGCGACAAAATTTGTATGACATCGTTGATATCTGGATCGAGGCCGCAATGGATTTAAGTGAAAAAGATCTGGCAAAAATGGAGCGTCTGTTGCATCTGCAAAAAAGCCTCAAAGACAGTGAGATCATACAACGAGAAAATACCACTTTAACACCACGGCGTGGAGACTGGAGAAAGATAAAGGATGCTAACTTTCCATTAAAAACGCATCTGGGTGAGAATGTACCGCAAAATAGAAGAAAGAAAAATTGCCGAAGGCGTGATTAAAAACTGATTTTACTCTTAAGGGTACCTCTATTAATTTGGCTATCAATATTTAAAAAAACTCTATCTGTTAAATATTATTAAGCTAAGGAATAGTTGATGAGAAAAGCTTTAATAAATCTGTTTGTATTGCCAGTCATCTGGCTCTCTCTTATCAGCTTGAGCATCGTACTGTATCTGCTGTCACATCTACCACGATTTTTCTCAGGACGTTATTACCATTTTTTAAGTCGTTTCTGGTGCAGGATTTTCATCCGTGCTCTCGACGTTGATTTAAGGCTTGTCCACAAAAATATTCGACCATTACCTGAGCAATACATACTCATTGCTAACCACCCTTCTGCTTTAGAAGACTTTGCTATACCTGCTTTATTTGACGTCTACCCATTAGCAAAAGAAAGTGTGCGTGACTGGATTGTATTAGGACGAATTAGTGATTATGCCGGTACGATATATGTAAAACGCGAAAACGCTAAATCCAGGCATGCAGCACTACAATCGTTAGTCGATGCAGTGAATGGAGGTAAAAATATTACTATATTTCCTGAAGGTGGTTGTAAAGGCCGCCGGATATACAAAGAGTTTCACCGCGGTGCCTTTGATGTCTCCTTACAAACGGGTAGACCGGTACTTCCAGTTTTTTTACAGTATATCGATCAGGATACGTTTGAATGGATGAACGAATCTCTAATAAAAAAACTATGGCAAATATTTAAATCTAATAAAAATCGTGTTAACTATTACGTACACGATGCTATTTTTCCGGGCGACTTTAGTGATAAGGAAAGTTTTGCAAAGCATGCACATTCATTATATCTAGGATGGCAGAAAGACTACCTGGATACGTTATGATCCACATTCCACGCAGCAAGATAATCTATTAGAAATAACGACCTGTCTTTTACTTAACTAGTCGTGGTCTAGTTTTGGCATTCTTTATCAACTCGATGAAATCATCAGAATTTATTGGTCGACCGTAGTAATAACCTTGTGCTGAGTCACAACCCATAGCTTGTAGTCTTTTCTCTATCTCCAAACTTTCCACACCTTCTGCAACGACTCTCATGCCAAGGTTGTGTGCTAGATCTATGGTGGTTTGTACGATCACTGCATCATTTTCATCATCCAGCATTTCCATGACGAAAGAGCGATCGATCTTTATTTCTTTTATTGGTAACTGCTTGAGATAGGATAATGATGAATAGCCTGTACCAAAATCATCGATGGAAATTTCGATGCCCATAGCATCAATTTTGTTGAGTACTTTTTTACAGACGACTGGGTCTTTCATGAAAACGTTTTCAGTAAGTTCTATAATAAACTGAGAAGGAGAAAGATTGAACTTGTTGATAATATTATTTGTTTTTTCGGGTAACAGGATATCGTGTATACAATTTACCGAAACGTTGATACTCACAGATATAATACGACCATTGTCACTCCAGATGGCGCATTGTTGTGCGGCTCTCTCCATAACCCAGTAAGTCAGAGGTTCTATTAGCCCTGTTTGTTCTGCCAACGGAATGAATTCATCGGGAGGAATAAAACCTCGTTCGGCATGTTTCCATCTAAGCAGTGCTTCAGCCCCACAGATCTCGCCAGTCATCAGGTTTACTTTTGGCTGATAGTAAACACTCAGTGAACCATCTTCCATAGACTGTCTGAGTTCGCCCATCAATGCGAGTCGACTTACTGTGTGATTGTCTTCTGAAGGCTCGTATATCGAGTAGCCGGTACGTTTGTGTTTAGCGTTATACATGGCAATATCTGCATGCTGCAGGAGGATGTTTACATCACTACCATGTGTGGGAAATTCTGCAATTCCGATACTGAGCCCTATATCCAGATTGTGATTTTCTACTACAAAAGGTTCATTGAATGTATCAATTATTTTTTCAACTATTATTGTAGCCCTGGTGATGGGTATGTCAGATAACAATATTCCAAATTCATCACCGCCAAGGCGGGCTACGAGGTCGTTGTTTCTTAATGTGTTCTGCAGCCTATTGCCTGCAATCTGTAATACGACATCACCTATATGATGCCCCAGGGTGTCATTGATTTCCTTAAATCGGTCCAGGTCAATGAGCAGGATGATGAAGCGATTGTTAAGACGTGTGCTATCGAGTAATTCACGCTGCAACTTGTCGTTGAACATTTTTCTGTTCGGCATGTCTGTTAAGGGGTCATGCAATGCCTGATGCTCAAGTGCTGAGGTTTCTCTTCGTACGGCTGAGGCTAGTAACTCAAAACGACTTTCTAATTCATCGATCTGGTCTGCTTTTTCTAATTCAGGTTGAGCTATCGCCATGTCTTCAGAAAATTTAATAACACGATGTGTGAGTTTTTGTATTCTCGATGTGATCCAGAACATGACGAGACCAAATGCAGAGACAAATAATATAGCGGTTACCGTTGTTACCTGACGGTCGGCTTTAAGAACGGCAGTGGTTTGCTGGGCAATTTCATCAGTAGGCATAAAGGAAACAAATTTGATTAACAGATCAGATGATCCTGTGTCGAAGTGCTCAGCACCGGTTAACAGAAATTGCTCTTCCATCTTATTTAATTCTGCGTTTTTTGGTATTAATTCATTGTTACTGCTCACCAATATGGTCGATTCACTATCTATCAGCAGGGCAACCATACTGTCATCAGATCCGCCGGCAAGAGAATGCTTTAATAACTCTTCATCGATAGGGCTTGCTATTACGATGACTGGGCCATCTTCATTACCATTAATGTATTCAGCGGATAATACAAAGGGTTGGCCATCACACATCGTAATGTAACTTTGACCCATACTGAGTTCGACGTTGTGTGGTGATATATTTAATAACCCTTTCGGCGGGAGTGGGTTTTTGTAATGATAAAGTTCCCTTGTTTTGCCATTCTTATCCAGTAACAGCGCATAATGCGGCCAGATATAACTACGCAAAATGGAAAGTTTCGGAAGCCAGCTGGGAACTTGTTCATGTAACATTAACTCAGGGTTATTGTTATTCGTCCATTGCTCAGAACGTAAATAGTCGACCGCAGAAACACTGTTTGCGTAAACACGCACAGCCGGATCGAATGAATTAACGTAACGGTAGAAACGGTTACGGTGTTCTTTAGCATCTTCTTTAAAACGTGCTGTCAGGTTTTCCTGAAAGATAGAACTTAGTTGACCCGTCTGGTACTGATCTGACGCTGCCCACAGTAAAATACCAACAGATATTGTTAGTATTAACATTGAGGTCGTTAATGAAAAACGTGAGAACATCTTGCCGGCAACAGTTACTAGTTGCGCTGGCCGATTACTGGTGTGCCGTCCGGTTCACCAATTAGCTCTTCCTTTTTAAATTTCCATCCTGATGAACGAAGCTGTGATGCAGAAATAAAACTGTATCGTGCAGCATTTTCTTCGACATACTCACTAATAGCCGAGAGTAATTTTTCTGCTTTCTCGTTTTTGTTGTTGTCACCCGTCCAGGTAGTCAAACTATATGTGCGATATAGCGGGTACTCGGCCTTAATAAGTTTGTCGAGATCATCCGGGTGATTACCGTCAATACTTAAAATTTTCAGATCACCCTTATCTCTGTGTACCTTCAGCATAAAGGGTGTTTCGAAACCGATGGCATTTTCATGATCACTCACCTGTTTTATCATGTCAGATATGGTGCTAACAGGTTGAATACGTGGACTGAAATCGTCCTGGTTATCAAGTAATGCGCGCCAGTGGCCAGGGCGTTTTTTACAGTGCAGTCTGACGACAGGTTGTATTTTTTTTCCGGCTAATTTATCAAGCTCAGACTGATGTTCAGGTACATCAGACCACGTTACATATTGTCCCTGGAATATTTTCCTGGCATTAGAGGTGGATACGTTGCTAATGGAGTTGCTGGCATTAGTCGTTAGTGCTAACGGAGAAATGGCAATAGTATGAAATTCCAGACCGGGTAGCCTGTCTGAGTTACCTGGTGGGCAACAATAGGTGCCAA
>CAJXZZ010000125.1 GCA_913065105.1 uncultured Gammaproteobacteria bacterium
ACCTAAACTTTCAAGCGTCCACGGTCTTTCGGGATTGGTGTGAATAAGTGAAAGGGATTTGCCGATACGCTTATCCTTCATGGCAAACAGCCATCCTTCTTTGGCTTCAGCACTATTGGTGATCCAGTACCGCAGCGCCTGAATCACCAGGACATCTGCAAGCCGGGTCAAAATTGTTTCGCCGCCGATCTGTGTCTGTTCGGCTTCCTCGGAAATTACCCTGACTGTATTGCTCATCCAGTTCGAATACGTTGATTTTGAGCTCTCCAGGTAGATCATATCCGGCATGGAATTAATAATAAATTCTGCACATGGATGTTCAAGCTGTACTACGCCGCAAAGGACTGTTGTCTTTTCGCCTTCATCTCCCATAGTCAGGGTTTCGTAACACTGGCTGATCTGTTCTCTGTGAAGTGAGAACAGGTCCTGGGCATTTGCTTCACGATCACTTCTTACGATGTGCCCCTGACCCTTTGGGATAAAAATGAAATCGCCGGCCTTTGCCTCTATTGTTTGGTCACCATGTTCGATCAAACAGGAACCGGCAGTCACGATGTGAAACATGGAAGTGTTCGGCATTTCTGGAAGCGAGAGCCCCCATGTACCATTCATTTCTGACTTGCAGTAGAAAGCGCCGCTGAGTTTTAGATAGTGAAGCGTTTCGCCGAGTGGATTATCTAAAGGATTATAGGCATCAGTCATAGTAGTCTCCCAATATTATTGGTTTTGCATTACTGCGCAATAATTTGTACGAATGAGCATAAATATAGCACTAATCGACATTGAGGGTATTGTTATTCGGAATATAGTAGAGCCATTGATTCAATAAACCGTTTCAATAAAGCAATTCAATAAACCGATTTAACAAAGTGAGGAGAGGAAAATGATTGATAGTAAAACAGTAAAGAAAATCCCCCTGATTGTAGCCAGCAATGGCAAGACCGGCAGTCGTGTTGCTGAGCGGTTTCGTGCAAGCGGTCTAGATTTTAGAGAAGGGTCAAGAAACAGCGATATACCTTTTGACTGGTATGATTCAAGCACGTGGCAGAAGGCACTGGATGGCATCAGCTCAGTCTATGTCGTGTTTTATCCTGACCTGGCCGTTCCCGGTGCCAGGGAGATAATCGCAGACTTTACCCATATCGCTGAAATCTGTGGTGTTGATCACCTTGTGATGCTGACAGGACGCGGCGAAGAGGAAGCGCAGGCCTGTGAACAGATAGTGATGAGCTCACCGATGGACTGGACGATTGTTCGTGCAAGCTGGTTTGCGCAGAACTTCAGCGAAAACTTTTTTCTCGATGATATTCTTCGCGGCCAGGTCATCGTGCCTTTTGATGATTTCACAGAACCCTTTGTTGACGCTGATGATATTGCCGATGTTGTTTTCGCCGCTCTAAACGATGAAAAACATAGAGGCCAGGTCTATGAGGTTACTGGCCCCGATCTTTTGTCATTTCGTGAAACCATACGGGAGATCGGCGAGGTATCTAATCGTGAGATCGGTTTTCAACAGGTGCCCATGGACGATTATGTGCAGTTTTTGAACGAAGCGGAAGTACCACAGGAATTTGTCGGACTTCTAAAGTATCTTTTTACTGAAGTTCTGGATGGCAGAAATGCTTACCTGGCTGACGGTGTAAAACGGGCGTTAGGTCGTGAACCTCGCAGCTTTCATTCTTACGCAGCTGCAACAGTAGAGACGGGCATCTGGAATTAAATGAAACGGATCAGAGTTTGCTAACTAAGGATATTTGGGGGCAGAGTAAAAAATTAAAGGGGTCGGTGACAAATGAGAATTATTACGTTTTGTCACCGTCCCCTTTAACTTTAGCAATATTCTGCCATTGGTTTAACATAAATGAATAAGTTAGAAATTGGTAATTTTGAAAGGCAGTTGCAAAAGATGAGGACCGAGCTAGATGACCTGGAATCAACATCAAAAGCATCGACAGCACCTGTAATTCTTGACCAACCTGGGTAGCTAACGGCCTAAGGCCACATCAACAAGAGAAGTAATCATGAAAGATTTAGTTTTAGATCACGTACTAACAGTCGGGATCGATGAGATTGATGAAGATCATAACAAGCTGGTAAATCTAGTTAATCTCCTCAATCATTCGGTAACGGAAGGGGCTGCTACAGATTACGTGGCGTCGGTATTGGAAGAACTGATAAATTGTACAGTCTGGCACTTTAGTCATGAAGAGCGGTTAATGATTAAGTATGGTTATGAGGGATATGAGGAACACAGGACAGATCACCAGGATTTAATCAACGGAGCCAGAGAGCTGCAGCAGAAGTTTCTACAGACGGGTAAACTTGATGAAAAAGATCTCGCATTTCTGGAGCGTTGGTTAACCGAGCATATTCTCGTTGCCGATACGAGATTAGTTTCTTATCTTATCGAGGTGATGTAGGCGTTGCATACGTGTAGTAGCTCAGACTTGATCTTACAGTTACCCAATTTTAGCGTGACCGCGGGTTTAAATTCTAGCTGCTACATATTATGGAGTCTAACCCCACTGATTCGAAAACAGTGGTCCGCCCTCTATTACTCTTCGTTGCCGAATGCTTTAACTATCAACCCAGTCGATGTTAATTGACATATATTTCACTGAGGAGACATTCGAAGTTTCTTTCTCAATGCACCAGTTCACCACACAGACGACATTGAGACAAAATGGTTAGAAGAGATGATTTGTGGCAAAGCAGACCTTAAGAAAATAGTTCTGACAGAGAATTTTCGACCCTTTTCAGGCTGTCAGCTCATGTTGATATCGCTCACGCCAAACTGACGGAGTCATTCCACTCCAGCGCCGAAACGCGCGGGTGAAGGCACTGGCGTCTGCGTAATCAAGTGTTTCTGCAATCTGACTTAGCTTAATCGATGAGTTTTCCAGTAACTGTCGTGCGATCTCGAAGCAGCTTTCATCGGCGAGTTTTTGAAAGCTGGTGTTGCAAGTATTTAGCCGACGATGCATGGTGCGTTGATGGATAGAAAATAAAGCAGCGATGTTATCAGCTGATGCCTGATGTGTGAGCAGGGCGGGATGCAGTACGCGTCGAACCTGCTCTGCAAAGTCTCCCCTAAAACTGTTCTCGAGTTGATCGATTTGTTTTTGAAGCAGGCGATGTTGCTCAGGATTTGCCCCCATCACGGGCTGTTGTAAACAGCTGGCAGGAAATAATACACCGCTACGCTCTGCATCAAAGCTCAGTGGTGTCTTAAAAAACTGCCGGAAGGGACGGGTGTTCACCGGTTTTCGGTGTGCAAAAAGTATATTCGATGGATGACATTCGGAGCCACATAAGTTGCGCAGAATATTAAAAGCAATGGTGACGGCACCGTCTTCAATTTGTTCATGTGCCACGGTTCCAGGCTGAATAATACTGTAACCGAGGAACGCCTGATCGTTTTTCTCTTCCAGATAGATAACTGCACCACGAACATGCAGATGTGCAAAACGTACAAGTGAATGCAGTGCAGTAGCAACGTTTGTTGATTGTTGCATTAAGAGTCCCACCAGACCAAATGAAGAGGTGTCGGTACGCCGACCGATCAGGTGCCCGAAATGTAAGCAACCAGTTTTGTTCACGCAGAGTTTGATGAGCTGACTGCGCTTTGCATAGGAGATGAGGTTTTCGGGATTGTCGAACAGCGACAATTCGAATCCCATCTCTGATAAAACCATGGCAGGTTCGTAGCCAAGTTTTTTGAGTACGACAGGTAAGGCGATGAGCGTAGCAATACGCACGCTAGTATCAGAGGGCTGCTTTTTTTCTGTTACGGGGGTCATTTAAGACTATTCCATCACTGGTTGATTTAGGTCATGAATTTTAGTTGAAAAGGTACAGTGAGTGTCTGAAATTGTCTAGTACGTATCTTAAGAATATGACTAGAATGCCGTATGCAATGATAAGTATTCGGCTTAGTGAATTGATTTGATATTGAGCCGACAAGATAATCGCGAAGCAAGGAGAAATATACATGGCCAGTAATATAGAGTACACGTTACATCGTGGACACTTAGTATCAATTATTCTGGTTACCGCATTTTCTATGCCTATGCAATCCAGCGCGGAGACAGCTGGAAATAGCGACACGTTGCTACCAGCAACAAGTAGCTATAACGATGTCTGGCAATTCGAGATAACACCCTACCTGTTTGCTGCCGGATTGAAAGGTCAGGCTGGTGTCCGCGGTGTGACAGCTGATGTCGATATGTCGTTCAACGATATCTGGGACAATCTAGATAGTGCTTTTATGGGTTTGTTCACTGCGCAGAAAGGCCGGTGGAGCTATGGCCTTGAGGGTGTGTATTTTAAAATAACAGATGAAGACTCGACCTCAGTAACAGGCCCGTTTGGCAATGTGACAGTCGATGGTGCGCTGAAACTCACCACCAGTATCAACATCTATCAAGGCTCGGTCGGATATCGGGTATATGACGATACGACTAAGGTGGATCTGATTGGTGCTGTGCGTTACACGCAGGTGAAGGCTGATATGAATGTTGCGCTAACCACTACCCCTGGCATCGTCTTCCCCCCGAATAGCACGTTGAGCGCGGGCGGCTCCGAGGACTGGACTGATGGGGTGATTGGCGTACGTGTTCTTCATCCAGTCTCGGATAAGGTCAGCCTGCTTGGTTATGCCGATATTGGCGCGGGCGGTTCTGATTTGTCTTACCAAATGATAGCGGGCGTAAATTGGGAGTTTGTAAAAGATTTTACTGCCAAGGCCGGTTACCGCGTCATGGATTGGGACTACGAGAACGATGGTACCGTATGGGATATGCAAGCCAGTGGTACGTATCTTGGCCTCGGGTTCAAGTTTTGATGGCTTAGATTAAGGTTTTTTAATTAGCAATATGTTCCACTAATAACACGACATTACTGAGAATATCAGTGATGCTAAAACAACTACTCAAAAGAAGGATTTCAATCATGACTGACAAAGCAATTCACGTGTCGACTTTCGAAAATACGGAAATGGCCACGGTTCCTCTGGACTGGAAAGAGGTGTATTACACCAATTGCCCCCTCGTATCCGCGAGTAATGTGGATCAGGAACTGGGCTGGGCCCGCGAGGAGTTTAAGAAGCTTGGCGTTAAGTATGACTTCTTACGTTCCACCCGTGGAAATGACTGGTATCCGCACTACATCCACAACCTCGACAACCTGATCCGCTTTGGTGGTTTGTTTCCGCCCGTTGCCGTTAACGCTGATATTCGCAGAACCAAACTT
>CAJXZZ010000126.1 GCA_913065105.1 uncultured Gammaproteobacteria bacterium
TTGATCGATAGTGAGGTCGAATGTTACTTTAGAAAAATCCCACAATCGTTTTGTGTAAGGGAAATTATCTACAATGTCATCTATAACGGTTTTTGCATCATTGTATGTAGGGTTTTTAGAAAAATGTATTTTTGTAATCCCATCTACATGTTCGATAACGTAAATTTTTGACATATATATTGTCTCTCCTTAAAATTCTAACGTACGACTTGAGGCGGCAGGCGTGTCTTACGCTTACATTATTCTCGAACGGTTATTATGTAGTTTTCCATCTTTGATGTATAGAACAATCAGTGCAACTAGATAGAAGGCTATAGCACCAGTTTGTAACAAATACGGTGTCGTAGATTGACCCTCCTGTAACACCGAAGCAAGTGCAGCTGACAAGTTTACTGAACTTAAACCAAACACGGTTATAGCAAGTACAATAATTGCATTTAGCGCTACTGATCTGTTTTGTGAAGCTGAATAGAATAAAGCTATATACGCACATACCGCAAAAGATATTATTTTGTCCTGGTATGCATAAAAAGGGGTATCGTAATACACGAATAGAAATGGCACTTTTATACTGAAGTAATGTGCAATCGCCATGCAACAGAAATATAGAGCGCCGGATAAAAAAGCATATCTAGTTAATTGTGAGTTCATCGTACATTTACATGCTTATAGTTGTTGTACTCAAAGCGGTCAGGTTGGACGATTTCATGTTTATTTCAGCCTGTCATCTGTACTAACTCAGATACCTCAAGTGTGCCACCAATATCAAGGAACGGACAAGCTTTTGCGTTCTCCAGTGCTACCTCCAATGAATCTGCTTCAATAATGGTGTATCCGGACATTGACATTGCACTTCCTGGAGTAACAGAACCATCCGGATCTACAGTGCTTGTATTCTTAATCGGATTCATTGGACTGACTGCCGAACTGCCAAGGGAAGATATCCATTCTTGATATTTAGCGTAATGTTTTTGGCCTTCTTCTGGACTTGATGGTTGATCACAGCCCAGATATGTAATTAGGAACTGTGGCATTTTACTTTCTCCATTGTAGATAATGTTTGTATTCGTCTATGAAGAGTAATATTCGAATTAAGTGGACGTAGCGAAGCAGAGGTCACACTTGAACGAATTGTTACATATTTTTAGGCATGTAAACTTTTGCGTCATAAAGGAATAAGGCTCTTAATTTGTCCCAAAATTCTCCTCCCAACACGAATAAGGTGACAATAAAAAGAAAATCCGCAATTAGGTTCATGGTTATGCGATTTTCTGCGTAGCCAATGATTAAATCAGGAGTATAAAAAATTAAATAGGCATTAACAGCATGAAGTAGAAGCATAAATAATCCAATTCTATAACGTGTGCGACTTACTTCGCCTCGTGGTACAGCGCGTTTGATGAAATAAAATGCTTTCGTTTTTATATAGTTAAACCCCGGCTTACCTAGAATAATGATTGAAACAACACTGAAAATTTCAGGTGCACCAATTAATAAAAAACCTGAAAGAAATGTTTTTTCTTCAGTCGTAAGGTTGGTGTTTGTTACAAATGGAATGAATAAGGGGCATATCCAGGCAAACACAAAGAAAAAGAGTCCAACCCGAAATCGCCAACCAGTAGGAGCGTGTTGTTCTAAATTTTCATTCATTTTGGTATGCGGCATTTAGTGTGATCGATCGAAGAATGATTCAAATATTGGCATCCAGTAATACTGCATAACGGCTGAGCTAACCAGGAGGCGCGTTATTTGCGCCGGTCTGGTTTAGCGATTTGTTATAGCTTTCTTTAGACATTTAGTAAATAGGGACTGATTCTACGTTTTAACTCTAAAAATAAAATTATAAATCATAGAAGGAATACAGAAATCAGTGGTACTTACAATAAATGCCACAGTAACCAACAGGCCTCCAAGTACATATCCTGCGATAGTAAAGCCTGAATAAAATAAATATGTGGTCGCAATGAGCCACAAAGTAGCTATTACGCAAGCAAATTTGAGCTGTTTTGAGCGTGGAGGCAATTTGGGTTTATTCAACATGTCTGTTAATACATAGTTGTAGATGTAATCAAATGGATGGTAGGGAAGAACAATCCCAAAGAATGCAACTAGCGTCATCGCAATTAGGGTTGGAACATGAGCTGTTGCAACTGCAACAGCCACAATCGATCCGCAAACGATATATGCAAATCTATTACCAAAAGCGAGGCCTGATATTTCAGAATCAGAGAGATTACAATAACCTTGAGCTTTAAGAAATTTGATTCTTGTGGTTGAGAGAAGCTGATGATTCGTTGTCATATATTTTCTCCTTTTATAGTGTTGGCTTAGCTATAACGCCCGCATCAGCGGCGCGGCTCTGCCGCGTCCGACTGCATGCGATTGTTAGCTGCATACGGGATAAAGCACTTAATTACTTTTTGGGCTTATAAGGGTCTAATGTGCCCGGTGCAATCGGCGGCTCCTTTTTTAACGATATCGCATGATCTACAAGAACTTGACCTGCCGGAAATCGAACCCATAAATTTTCGGTTGCATAAAGCATGGGGTTTTCTTCTCGGGGATCAAGAAGCAGATTGTAAAAAAGTGGAACGCCATAACTTCTTACTGGGTCTGCTTCGATGGTATCGATTTCCTTAACCATCATTTTCCAGTTACGCCATTTCACGCCATAAATATCATTACCCACGTAAACAACAACAGATTCGCGATTGGATTTTTCCTTTTTGCCCATTAAAAATTCACTTTGATCTACACCATCTATTACGCGATCTTTGGGGACTTTGCCGCCAGAGATCTTTGCAAAGGTTGTGAACAAATCCATCTCATGCACAATTTCGTTAGAAACTGCTTTAGCTGGAATTTTTCCTGGCCAGCGGATTAAAAATGGCACCCGTAAAGAGCCTTCCAACCCTGTAAAATAACTGCCGCGCCAAGGACCTGCAAATCCCTGATGAGGGTGTACGCCTTCTGGTCCATTATCAGCGGTGAAAATAAATATGGTATTGTCTTTGATGCCGAGGTTATCAACAGTATCAAGTAACCTTCCCACATAAGCATCCGTCTGCGCTAATACATCAGCCCAATGGCCGTTACCCGTTTTGCCTTTGTTTGCAGGTTCTGGCTCAACTGGTAAATGAGTTTGTGTATAAGGGATAAATAAGAAAAATGGCTTATCTTCTTTGGCCTTGCGCTTCATATAATCAATTGAGCGATCAGTGATTTCATGGTCGATCGTTAAGCGTTTAGCGCTGTCGTATATCTCAAGCTTTTTTGGCGTTTGATTACGCTTGGCCTCCATGATGTATTCATACTTTACTTTAGGGTGAGTGCCTTCGCGATATAAATCATTGTCAGGCCAAAAACTTTCATCAGATGAGTTAGGAATACCATACCATTCATCAAAACCCTGATCTGTTGGATAACGCCCTTTGGAATCACCAATATGCCACTTACCAAACATGCCAGTGTTATAACCCGAATCAGATAACATTTCGGCCATGGTGTACTCCCATTGTGTAAGACCGTATTCACCCACCCCCAATGGCACGGAACCATTACCTGTACGCACTGCATAGCGCCCTGTCATAATGGCCGCTCTACTAGGTGTGCATTGCGCTTCCACATTAAAATTAAGCAAACGCATGCCTTCTGCGGCGAGAGAATCAATGCGTGGCGTTGGAGCTCCGCGTAAAACGCCTCCACCGTAACTACCTAATTCACCCCAGCCAAAATTATCCATAAAGACAAAAACGATATTGGGCTTTTGTTCTTGGGCATGAACTGCAATAGACAGTAATGATGCAGCAAGCGTCACTATAATTTTTCTTTTCATATTCTCTCCCATATTACCTATGACAAATCAATGTGACGGCAGCTAACGACCAAGCTCACTGGATTTTGCGAAGCGCAGCGTAGCAAAATTCCAGTGCAGTGTATTGTTATGCTGATTTGACTTTATCAAACTGTTTTTGTTTCTCGGGCAGGCCTTCACTTTCATGGGTAATATAATCGGAATCTATCATGATTCGTTTGTAAAAGTCCTATTGTGCACTGAAAGCCTTTGGCGGCAGATAAATGGTTGCACCCGTTCGAACCAAGGCGGTGGTTGACACTTGATCACTCTCAACTTCTATACCCAGCCACAGTCCCCAGTCTATGTAATCGTCAAAGACTGCTTTCAAATCGCATCTACTACCCTTAGGGAGCCAGTAAGAAATGGAGACCTGTAAGAAATGGAGACCTGTTGTTGTTTATTCGGTGCGACAAAAAAACGACCAGAAGAAGCAACATCAAATCGCTTCAATCTTTTTAAGTCGGTATAACTTGACGGCAATAAGCTACCATCATCTATATATAATCCTACGCGAATGTAGCAATTTTCGGCTATTTTGTTGCCCGAATTAAAAACTGTAACTTCAGTAACTATTGGATTACATCCTGACACCCGGCTATCTACGACACGCAATTCCGGTCTAGCGAGGAAGCTGTGTGTTAGCCACCACATAACGAGACCTATGATAATGCTAGTGACAATACCAATTAGCCATTTTTTAATATCGCTTTTCATATATTTCTATCCTCACGTCCTGTGGATGGCATAACGCTTAAGCTCAGTTGGCCAGCAATACAAAGCAGAGCGAAGCGGCGCGTCGTATTGGCTGGTCAACTGCAGCGCATTGTTAGAGCTGACCTGATTATATAACTTACTAATTAATAAAATCATTTCTTATTTTTTGTTTTTTGAGATAATTGGTTTTGTTTTCACCATCTAGTAAATTACTGACATCTTCTGATGGTGTGCTCTTTCGGAAAACTATTAAATCATTTATATAACTATCAATATTTTCTGTGTGGTCAGATAGGTAATAATTTGACAGCAAAGTATTACCATTGATTTTATACCAAATATAATTGTCTATTGCAGTGTCAATTTGCAAGCTTTGAAAACCTTGCACAAGTGATGCTTGACCATTATTTAGTTGGTTATATTGCTTGCTGTATATAACAGCTACCGGGATTGAATCAAGACGATAGTAGTTGCTAATACCTTGATTGAAACCATACATAGAGCCACCAATGAAAGAGGCAACAATCAACATGAAAGTAATAACGAATGTTTTCATTTATTAAGCTCTAACGTTTAAGTTAAGGGTCGTAAATACGTACCACTTTTGTGTACACTTTTTAATCATGCTCACAGTTTTTCTTAT
>CAJXZZ010000127.1 GCA_913065105.1 uncultured Gammaproteobacteria bacterium
AATACATGCCTATAGTCTTTCCATATAAAGATCATGCCTGAAAAATACAAGGTTAGTAATAATGAGAAATTCCATTCCACGATGTTTTCGATTTCATATGTATTATTATCAGTTACAGCTAAAAAGATGCTAATAGCGCCAATTATAAACATCAATAACAAAATAATGAGTTGATACTGAAGCACCTTTGGTTTTATAGAGACTTCTGGCTTCTTGCGCAAAATATTATAATGTTGATTTAGCATCAAGGATTGAGCCAATGGCGTCAATGTGAAATATAACATGGCACCAATGCGGCGCATAAAATGATTGATTTCACCTGTTGTGCCTAAAAAATCAATATAGATAAGTAGAGCAATCGAACCGGCCAATCCCAGCCAAAAAATGATCCGAGCAATTTTTGTGGTATGCCCATGAAGAAGATCTAACCAGCTTGTAGAATATAACCAGAACAATATCAATAACACGCTGTATGTGAATACCACTGCGCGGTAAAAAAATATTGTATTACCACTGCGCCCTGCCTGGCTGATCGTGGTGCAGCCATCAATGTATGGCATGCACCAGGGGACGAATCCTTCGTAGGCGCTCAGTAAGTATGCGCCATTAGAAGCAAGCAAAGGTAATATGACTACTAAAAGTGCCAGTGTTCTGGGCTGCATTTTATTTCACCAAAGCGTAAGCGGCACTCTACTATTAAAGGGGCCTGCCCCCTTTAATGCTTTCGCACATCCTTTATAAACATAGCTGTACCGTCTTTTCTCATTTCCATTTCAAATAACTCACTGGCTCTTATCAAATCGCTAATCTTTTTATATCCATAGTTTATTGATGAAAACGAACTATTGTTTGATATGTAGTGCCCCACTTTACTCATATCAGCCCAGTCATCATCTTCAGATGTTTGTTCAACAGCTGTTCTAAGTAACTTAACTAGTGCCGCATCACGTCTCAGGTCACTCTTATTTTTCTTCGCTGATGGTTGAGATTTTTCTGATTTTTCTTCTTTCTCAGAAACAAGATTCTCTGTGTATATAAATGGCGAGCAGGCATCTACGAATGGTTTAGGTGTTTTCTTCTCACCAAACCCATAAACAGGTAGTCCGCTTTCAAGTATTCTTAGTACCAATGGAGTAAAGTCACTATCGCTTGTCATCAATGCAAATGCATCAACATTTTTACTATACAGCAAGTCCATTGCATCAATAATCATCGCGGAATCCGTAGCATTTTTTCCTTTTGTATAAGCAAATTGCTGCATGGGTCTTATTGCATGAGGATGCAATCTATCTATCCAGCCAGACAGGGATGGATTATTCCAGTCCCCATGCGCATGACGAACATTTACCATGCCATATTTTGCGAGCTCATCTAGTACGCCTTCTATTGAATTATGACTAACATTATCGCAGTCAATAAGCAGCGCTATTTTTTTTATTTCTGACATAAATCGCTCCTGATTGTATAAGTCTTAGTTAACTTGCAAGACATAGTATTGTAAAGGGAACTTCCCCCTTTAATTGTTTTAATTCATAAATTTTTAAGTGCACCATTTTTTAACATTTCCTGGGTAAAAACGCCCTTATCACAAATAAAGGCGGTTACATTATCAACCGGAGAAACATCAAACGCCGGATTGCGAACGGGGGCGTTCGCTGGTGCCCAGCACACATCGCCAAAACTTCCGCGAACACCACGCACTTCATAGGCTTCACGTTCTTCGATGGGAATGCCATCTCCAGTTTCACATTCGAAATCGATCGTGGTGTAAGGGGCTACTGGATAAAAAGGAATATTGTGATATTTGGCAAGCACTGAGAGTGAGTAGGTACCAATCTTATTGGCGAAGTCGCCATTGAGTGCCACCCGATCAGAACCGATAAAGATCTTTTGCACCTTTCCAGTTTTCATCATATGGGCCGCCATACTGTCAGTGATAATTGAATAGGGAATTCCCGCCTGTTCCAGTTCCCACGCAGTCAGGCGCGCCCCCTGTAGTAACGGTCTGGTCTCATCGACATAAACATGAATTTTTTTACCCTGTTCATGAGCTTTAAAAATTACCCCAAGTGCCGTTCCTACACCTGCTGTAACCAGCCTTCCCGTATTACAATGAGTAAGAATACCATCACCATCCTGAATTAACTCAGCGCCGTATTCAGCCATCTTGTCACAGAGCTCTACATCCTCTTCGAAGGCCTTGACCGCTTCCTCTTCAAAAAACTGATGAAAGTTTTCCTCCTTTAAATGCGCAAGCATTCGATCAATGACCACCATTAAATTAACGGCTGTAGGGCGTGACGCACGCAGCTTAAGTGCCATGGCTCGAACTTTATCTCGCTCATCGATGCCTTTTGAAAATTTAGCGAGTGCAAGTCCGGCTGAGATACCTATAGCAGGCGCTCCCCTTACCTTCAGCATCTGGATAATTTCCACCATGTGATCCACATCTTTAACCAGGATCAGATCTTCGTTATGAGGCAAAAGCTGCTGGTCGAGTATATAAAGTTCTCCGTCTTTAAAACGGATTCCCAGGGAGTCCAGATCTCTCATAGGGTTTTATCTCCAATCTTTTTTCTCATTGAATAAAGCTGATCGATAGTCTGATCATCAAGTTCTGTAACTGCACCAAAACACTTCGCCTTAAGTAAAATCTCACAGGAATGCTCCAGCCTTTCCATTCCGTTATAAGCCTCGACAAGATCCTCGCCAAAACTTATTGCGCCATGACGAGCCAGGACCATTACTTTAGAATTTTTAATATATCGATGTATCGCCGTCCCCATTTCCAGGCTTCCCGGCATCTGGAAAGGAACGATGGGCAGTTTACCAACGGCCAGGATCAGTTCAGAAAAACTTTTACCGGGAATCTCCTCTGCGTCAGGGTGAGCGATGCTATAAGCAACCGCCGTTGGCGGATGGGCATGGATGACGGCTTTAGCATCCGCCCTCATCTTGTAAACCTCAAGGTGCATCAACATTTCACTACTGGGCTTTCCCTCAATCACCTTGCCATTAATATCGATAACCGCAATATCTTTCTCTTCTAAAAGAAACTTGGGCTTTCCTGAAGGCGTGATCAGAATAGTATTATCATCATAGCGATAACTAATGTTGCCATCACATGCCGCCAACATATTTTTATGATGGAGCATAATCGCCGTTTTAATTATCTCTTCTCTGATTAGTCGTTCTGAATTATTCATAGGTCAATCTTAACAGCGAGCACAACTCACAACCAACTGTAAAGCTCCCTTTATTAATTGTACGAATTAAAGGTGACAAAGAGATTATTTACTAACCAATAATTGATCACTTTTAAATCCCTCCGACCTTCCCCCTATTACTGTAGTTATATTACTTATCTTTAAGTATACTGCCACAGTGAAATCATCTGAAATCACATGATTTTTTTAGAACACTTCCACAATTACTATTAGAGTTAAGTAAATATAACTCAAGGAGCCTCAACGTGTTAAATAGAATAAATCTCGTTTTCATCATAACCATCGCCGCTTTAACGTCATCCTGTGCGCACAATAATATAAACCACATTGATGCTTCAGCTCGAGATCATATTGATGAGGTCGATGCCTATCTCGCCGTCACTCAGGATGAGATTTATGCAGACATTGATAAATCGACAACTTCAGCTGCCGGTGGCGGTCTACTTTTTGCATTAATTGATGCTGCCGTTGATAATTCAAGAACAGAAGATGCTGAAGAACTAATCAAACCTATTCGTAACTCACTTATTGATTTTGACTATGCAGAAACATTGCAAGCAAATATTGAAAAAAGCTTTGATGAAATCAAGTGGATGGATGTTAAAAAAATCGAACTTGAGCGATCAATTGGTGATGGACATATCCTCAATAAAATTAAAAGCTCTAAAGTTTCTGCCGTATTATTTATGACTGTTGATTACAAACTATCATCAAACTTTAATGCAGTAACGACGAACGTAGCTTTAATCATGTTCCCTAATAAAGAAGCTCTCTACAAGTTCAAAGAGTCACTGGATAATAATGAAAACCCTGCTGACCATTCAGACAATATCTACAGCAATAACATCACCGTTACCATACCGCTAGGACTGGGAAGTGATAAAGAAGCTAACGCATCAACCCTTGCGAATTCAAATGCTGCTGAAGTAAAAACAGCACTGGAAAAAAGTGCGAAGAAAATTGCACAGGACATCATTATCGACATCCAGGCAGAAGATAAAAAAGGTTAATGCCTGATGGAAACATCTTCAGCAACCTTGTTCAGGACAGTATTATTCCTGTCATCCATATTCATTTTTGGATGCGCTCATAATGGCGCATACGTAATGGATGAGACTTTTGACTCTGAAAAAACAGATAATTTTGTCGAATCGAGAATGGGTTATCCTCTATATATTAATAATGTTTCGGATATCAGAAAGGATAAGGACAGTTTAGGAAAACTAGGATTAACTGACGTTTCTAGTATTGATATTATAAACTGGTTAAAAAAAGCTTTTGTCCAACGTGGCTATAAACTTAATAGTAATATCGAAGATTCTACGTGTGTAGCGGATATAGGTTTAAAACTTGCCTACATCCGCTCTTCTTCGACATCTAAAGCGACCAACATCGTTTTAGCCACCCGAATTAATCAAACCGAAGAAATAACCCATTATCGTGGAATGGACACGGGAATGAACTGGTTTACTTCTGAATCAGAAATAACATCATCATAGACTAAAAATAAATCTCCGTTAGCATTATAATTCAATCCAGCTTTTACACCCCAATTTAAAAACTGAGCGTTTGCTGATAAAATGGATCCAAAAAATAACAGTGCAATTATTAAATTCTTCATGGGGGTTAAATTTAACTATAAAGGTAAAAATTATTTTCTATCCAAAACCCTCTTCACCGCTTCAATGATGGCTTTGTCAT
>CAJXZZ010000128.1 GCA_913065105.1 uncultured Gammaproteobacteria bacterium
CTGGCCCTACTACTGGTTCATTAATGTTTAGGGCTATCTGTGTATCTTCACCGTTTACTATGTCGCGTAAACAATGTGCAATGTATTGCTGTACGATCCCGTCTATTTCTTCGCCTGCAAGCACCGTATCTACGAACTGTTCTAATAAAGCAGTTCCAGCTTTAATGTCACCCTTTCTAGCCCGCTCTATTAGTTCCTTCTTAAAGCTTCTCATTGAACATTACCGTATTCATTATTGCCACTATTGTAATTGATTGGAGTAGCTACCTTCCCTGAATTTATTTGTTCAGGAATGGTGGCTATTTGCGCTATTCCTCGACGATAAGTGAGAAAGTTCCTTCTATATCTATATCGGTATCGGTTATCGCATTTTGAGATAACTAAAGTGTGCAAGATCGATAAGAATAATAGTAGTTTAAATAATCTAATATGTTATTAAATAGACGCCTGTTTCTCTCATCTCCCCTATGAGAGAAATGAGAATGCATGAGCAAATACTCATGACTTCGGAGCCTGTTGTTCCGCCATTGTTTTTTATCTATGAAAAAACAGTAGGAGACAAATTTGGAGAAGGGCTATTGCTCGCATGGGATGATTTTATAGAATATAAGTTAACGTCCGTGATAGCAGACTCTCGTTACATTTTAAAACTCATTGAGATATTTATAATTTTAAATTTCTAATTGAATGATAACTTTTAATCCCTGACCACTATCTGCCTGGCATAGCTGTAATGAGCCATGGTGCATCTGAACGACGCGATCAACAATCGATAAGCCTATGCCGCAACCTGGCGCCAGATGATTTTCTGCACGATAAAATCGTTCCACTACACGGGTGCGATCTTTTTCTGAGATACCCGGGCCACTATCTTCGACGATTAAGGTAGTCTTTTGTGCCTGTTTTGAAAGCTGGATATCTACCCTACCGCCGTGCGGCGTATATGAAATTGCATTAGTCAGTAAGTTACGCATCAATAACCGTAACGATGATTCATTTCCATTGATCTTTATCGCCTGCGTTTCATTGAAAGATAGATCGATGTCTTTATCTATTGCCAATGGTGATAACAGTGCGCATTCTTCAATGATTAAATTAGTAAAATCAACTTCGGTAAAATCTTCCACCAGTAGTTCTGGCTCCAGTCGAGCTAAAGCGAGCAACTGCTCCACTAAGTGTGTTGTTCTATCTACGCCGTGAATAATCTGATCAAGTGACTCATTTTTATCTTGCTGATTTTTGGCATTTTTGGCCAATTCTGTATGTAGGCGAATAGCTGCCAGTGGGGTACGTAATTCGTGCGCCGCATCAGAGGTAATTCGTTTTTCGCGTGCCAGTGTTTCTTTTAATCGCTTGAGTAATTGATTGAGTGCGCTTTTGATCGTGACGATTTCAGAGTATTTATAATCACTTGTTATCAGTTCAAGATTTTCGCCACTACGTCGATTAATCTGCGAAGCCAGACGTTGTAACGGTCTCAATCCGTTATCAATAGAGAGATATATAGTTAAAGCTAAAGCGGGTATCAGTATGATAAACATGTAAAACAGATCGTTATTTATCTTTAGAATCAGATCATTGCGTACATCAATTCTTTCGGCGGTAATACATCGATATTGCTGGTTACTACTAAGCAGGCTGAAGGTGCGCCAGTCGAAATCGCCGATTTCAATATTATTAAAGCCGTAATTATTTTTTGTCAGCGGTTCTATTGGAGCGTTATAAGACTTTACCACCAGATTGCCTACATTATCCCAGATCTGAAATGCAAGTTTTGTCTCATAGATATGGCCATCTTTAGCCTGCATTTCATCGCTTTTTTCTTCAAAGTCGATATACATAACTGATAACCCTTTTTCATCCAGGTACTCCTGGATTCTAGAAAAGTCGGTATCACCATTTTGTGCCTGGGCAATACTAAGTATCAAACGAGCTGACCGCGCCAGTTGCGCATCAAATAGTTCTCGTGTTTCCTGACGTACATCGGCATAACCTAGCCATGCGGTACCACCGACGAGTATGATAGAAACTAGAATTACACGAAATAACAGCTGGGAACGTATCGACATGGTTATTCTTTTACCACGGTATAACCGATGCCACGAATCGTTTTGATCAGGCCGGTGTAGAATTTTTTACGTAGATGATGGATATAGACTTCTATGGTATTGCTTTCAATCTCATCGCCCCAGCTGTAGAGCTTTTGTTCCAGATGTTGCCTGGATAACACTCGTCCTTGATTAGTCAGCAGCTCTATAAGAAGTGCAAATTCCCGTCGCGATAAGGTCACAGTTTGTCCATCATATTCCACGCTATGTGCGGTGGTATTAACGTTGATATTTTTGTACGAAATTATTTCAGATGCTTTGCCACGCGTGCGCCTTGTTAGTGCACGTAGACGAGCACATAATTCAGCAAACTCAAAAGGTTTTACCAGGTAATCATCAGCACCCGCATCCAGGCCTTTAACACGATCAGTTATATCGTCTTGCGCGGTCAAAATTATTACCGGTGTAACATTGTTTGAGTGGCGCATCTGTCTAAGCACATCAAGCCCGCTCATTTTTGGCAGGCCAATATCGAGGATGACGCAGTCATATTGTGTTTCTGCTATAGCAGAGAGTGCCGTCTCACCATTTTTAACCCAATCAACAGCGTTATTTTCACGACGTAGACCAGCGAATACACCGTCACCCAGCAAAGCATCATCCTCAACCAGCAAAATTCTCACAATATAGGTCCGTAGTTTCGTCGTTCATCGTTTTATACCTTAACGCTTAAGGTTTTCTTAAAACCTTTTAAGAATAATAATTCTTAAGTATTACTTAAGAAATACTGGCTACTCTTTAAAAGTAATTCCAAACAGTCATTTTACTTATGAAACATATTATCTCATTCATTATATTCACTTCCATACTGTTAAGTCAGAACAGTTTCGCCGATTTTAATCAGGCGCCTGATATAAACCTTCCAGGCGTTAATACTAATGTACAACTGAAGGATCTTAAAGGAAAGGTCGTTTATCTGGACTTCTGGGCTTCATGGTGCGTACCCTGTAAAACGTCATTTCCATGGATGCGTGATATAAAACAACGCTATGCTGATCAGGGCTTTGAAATAGTGGCGGTTAATCTGGATAAAGACCGAAAGTTAGCCGATGAGTTTCTCAAAGAGATGGATGTGAATTTCAAAATCGCTTTTGATGAGAGCGGTGCAAGTGCCGCTGAATATAAACTAAGGGGCATGCCGAGTAGTTACTTGATAGGACGCGATGGCAAGGTGTATGCATCACATATCGGTTTTAGAGAAAAAGACAAAGAACAATTAGAACAGGCTATTACAAACCTGTTAAATAAAAAACAGGTATCCCTTGAATGAAATTATTTTTCTTACTAGCTTTCATAGCGCTACTAACCGGATGCAGTTCTATGGGTGTAGAACCCTGGGAGCGTGATTTGCTCGCTAAAGACTCCATGCAACTTCCCCCAGATTATTTTGACAGTTTCTATGATGACCATATCTATTTCAGTAAAGAAGCATCTAGCGGCGGACGTGGCGTTGGTGGTGGGGGCTGTGGATGCAATTAAAAAACATTAAAGGCAAGATGAGTCTTGCTACCTGTTCGCTACTTCAGATAGCGGCAACATCTGCACAGGCTGCTGAAAATGACTGGGATATTGATACTGCGCTTCTTTATTACAGTGAAAGTGATGGCCGTGTTCAGGCTATCGAACCTGCGATACACGCTGGCCGCAACCTGGGCGAAGATGACCGCATCGATTTAAGACTTGTGCTTGACTCATTGACTGGTGCTACGCCTAATGGCGCTCATGCGACATCCATCATGCAGACTTTTACTACACCATCAGGTAACGGGTCCTATGTAACCCCTGCTGGCGAAACACCGCTTGATGATACATTTCATGATACCCGCGTAGCCATTGGCGCAGACTGGACACTGTCACTGGATCGTCTATCAAAAGTCGTTCTGGGTGCAAATGTATCTGGAGAGTTTGATTATTTCTCAGCAGGTATTAGTTCAACTTACTTACGTGATTTTAATAATCGAAATACTACATTAACGGCTGGCATCTCATTTAATAGTGACACGATAAGTCCCGTAGGCGGTGTACCGATAGAGTTTGCACCGATGGTCGTGCAGGACACGACACCCAATCGAGATGGCTCAGATGAGACAAAAACACTTACCGATTTAATTATTGGTGTTACGCAAGTTGTTAATCGAAAAACGATCATTCAGTTAAATTATACATTTGGCATGACGGATGGTTATCAGAATGATCCGTACAAAATTGTTACCGTGCTCGACCCTGTTACCGGGTTACCAGCGACAGGTGGATTTTTTGATACCGCCGCCACAGACAATCTACCGTATGTCTATGAACAAAGACCTGATTCACGCCAGCGCAATGCGCTGTTTTTCGGAAGCGCGCATCATCTACCTGAAGACGTTATAAATTTCTCCTATCGATATTTTTGGGATGACTGGGGCATTACCTCTCATACTCTTGATCTGAGATACCGTTATCAACTCGGTAGCAATTATTTACAACCTCACATCCGTTATTATTCACAGGACGCGGCTGATTTTTACACCCATAACCTGATACTGGGTACTGATGTTGATGCAACCACGGGGGCGGTCTCTACACAATATGCCAGTAATGATTATCGTCTGGCAAAATCGGTTACCTCAACACTGGGCTTAAAGTACGGCATACCGTTTGGTCATAACAGCGAAATTAGTGTACGTGGCGAAGTCATCAATCAAACGATCAGTAATGACGGCGTACCGGCTGGAGAAGAAACGCCTGATCTGGATGCTCTGGTCCTGCA
>CAJXZZ010000129.1 GCA_913065105.1 uncultured Gammaproteobacteria bacterium
TATGATCCACCTATTTTTCTGCTTTAAAATTTATGTTACTTCTTTAAAAGTTCATCCAGAGTTAAGGCATAGCTGTGCGAAAAAGTTGCAAGAAAATGCTGCACTTCCGGATACTCGATCGCATCCAGTAGACCGTTGGATGTCAGATGGTGAATTAATCGAAACAATTGCTCTCTGACCCGGGTTTTTCTGGGTCGATATCGGACATAAAAAACGCCCCTGTCCAGTGGGGCGTTGTAGACCGACTCTTATAAAGCTTCCGTGCTTCGGCTAATATAAATACTACTTAAATGACCAGCCCTTGTATGTAGGGATTATCTGATAATCGTGTCAGATACTATTGACCCCAAATATCCGTGTCCCCGATTACTCTTCAAGTGGCGCTGCTGCCTTCTCGTAAAAGTAATCACCGGTAAGATCCATGTAGAGTTCCATCCCGGTACTCACAGTTCCGTAAATTCCGGGAATGCCTGAAGAGGCATTGCACCAATATAGGTTAGCAAAGGGTGTGTCAGCTTTGAGTCGTGATACGGTATGTTTTGGCAGCAGCGCTGCCCCGTAAGCATTGCCATGAGGAGAATTGCAAAAGTCTTCGCTGGTGGTTGGTGAACCAACAACTTTTACAGCTATATGGTCTCTAAGATCAGGGATGTGATACTTCACTGCCAGGTCAATCAACTTTTCGGCAATGCCTTTCTTCAGATCGAGATAATCCTGATGATCCTGATCAGCCGCTTGCTTGAATGGAGCATAAGGTGCGAAAGTTGCGAGTTCGATAATGTGTCCGCCGTCGGGTGCGACGTTGCCGCTATCATTGCCATGCATCGTGGGTGTCGACATGAAGAACCATGCGTGTTCCACATCAAGTTTTTTGCCTGCTTCCCACATCGTATTCATACCCCAGTCCAGGCAATGCCAGGTATTGTGGTTGCCGAGTCCGTATTTGGCTGGGTCAAACCCAGGCTTGAGACCTAGATAGACCATGACGCCATTGTCAGAATACTCGTATTTGAGTTTGTCTTGGTCGCGTTTCGGGAAGTGTTGCCAACCAATCAGTTCTGCTGATTTTTGCGGATCCATTCCACAGATATAGTTTCTCGCAGTAAAGGTTTTGCCAGACGCTGTGGTGACACCAGAGATACTGCCATCCTTAGTGGAGATTCCGGTCACGCGCTCTTCGAAGTAGATGTCACCACCGTGATCAGTTACAAATTTGGCAAGGCGCTGTATGTAATACTTGAAGTGTTTGGTGGGGGAATATGCCCCGGTTCCATAACCGCCAAGCACGCCAACAAAGAACAGCAATGAGAGTTTATCTGGCGGAAGCAGCAAGTCTCCTGCTTGCGCAGTTAGGATAGTTTGCGCCTCAATGGAAACTCCGCATGCATCGAACACATCTTGCACAGTTGCGTTTTTGTAGCGCAGCAGAGTTGGAAAATAAAGCCGACCTTTCAGCAGATAGTGCCACCAATGTATTTTTCTCGGAAGCGCTGCCATCTCTTTGCGAAGTGCTTTCACGATCTTGAAGAAAGCATCAAGACCGGTAGTATGTGGGTAAGCATCTTCGATGTTTTTTTGCAGCTGTGCCCAGCCATAAGGTATTTTTACGCGCTTACCGTCAGGCATGATCATGTGATCATAGCCAGATCTGTCAAACAGCTCGAAAGTGATATCTTTCTCGAGACCAAGTCGCTTAAGGAATTCGTAGACTCTCCCACCTTCTCCACAACCCCAGATATAGTGGACCTGGGCGCAAAAGTAGTAGCCGCCCCTTTCGAATGTATGAGCATATCCACCTGGAACGTCATGCGCCTCCAGCATACAAACTTTATACCCCTGGTTGCTCAACAAGCTCGCACAGGTTAACGCTGCATTGCCGGTCCCAATGACCAGATAGTCATATTCCACCCCGGCAACATGACGATCTCGATAGTTCTCGTCCTGTAATGCCTTTTGTTCCTCGGTAAGTGCGCCTGAACTGAATTTTTTCATCTATTCACATTCCGTTCTGTTTACTGTTGTTGCAACTATTTACATAACCGGACGTAATCGGGGACACGACTACATGGTAATTCTGGGGACAGTATGCCTATTTCTTTAATCAGTATACTGTCCCCAGAATTGCACTGTTTCGATTAAGGAAAGACTTGTCATGTTGTTAGATGAATGGTTCTCATTTGTCACTGCCCTCTTTAAGTAAAGCTTGCTTTTTAAGACGCCGATTTATGACAATGCTTATAAATAGCAAAATAAAACCAGCCAGGGCGAGATTTGAATGGCTACTGATTAAACTACCCAGCAGACAGTAAAAACCGGCAGCACCGAAAAAACGGCTTAATAATAAGACCTTTCCCCTGGCTTTTGAAATAAGAAATAATAATGCCGGCAGCAGCACCACAAACAGCCAGAGCAACGCGATATTTCCGTCTTTGCCATAAAATAGCTGGTACTGCCAGACATCTGACTCATAGACTATGGCCACCAGATAAATCCAGAATAAAAAAAATATACTAAACGGCAGGTAAATAATTATCCCGCGAAAAATGAATTTATCTGTGAGCTTAATGGGCATATATTTAATGATACCTATAACCGGCGTTTATTTAAAATAAGAAGGGCCATCAAAAGACCATCAGGGTTTGAACTCATTCAGTAATTCTGGGGTCAGTATACTGATTAAAGAAATAGCTATACTGTCCCCGATAGTTTTGATTATTCGTCAAGATTTCGACTTGAAGTGCTGTCTGAGTTTAACGCACGGGTCGTCACGCTTAACCTGCGGGGTAAACCACACGATATCTAAAGGCAAAGTGTTGTTATCCCAGAGTTCAGCATAGGCTAATGGATCTGTCTCACCGGTTTCGACTTCGAGCAGACCAATTGACAGTATTCTGGCCTGCTTCCCTTGTGTATCCAGATTGCTACGCAAATATAAAGGTACGCCACGATCATTACGCACATGCCCGTTGCCGGCGATGAGCACTTTTACCTGTGCTCGGCTTCTTAACAAGCTGTGCGCCATAATCGCATCCCGCATGCGCTGAGCCAGCACCAACTTGCGACTGGATTTATCATCCAGCATATTGCAATGCGACTGATTGATTTCCTGTTGCAAGGCATTGAATTGCTCAGTCGACAATGGCGTTTTATCCAGCATACGTTTATAAACCGCTGGCAGCTTATCTTCACCCTGCTTCACAGTGTGCATAAGCCGTTTTGTATTCAGATTAGCCATATCGATTTTATATCCGGCTGCAAGCACTTCAGCAAATAATGATTTGTAGTTGCGCTCATAATCCCAATTGGTTTTTGAATGATTCAGCAAAGCGATTAATTGATCGGCTGAGGTAATCTTTTGTTTGGCAAGACGTTCACCCTGGTAATTATCAATCATCTCAAATGCAACGCTGACCTGAAGCGGGGTTTTTGCTAACTGTTGCACGAGCCATGTCTGATGTTGGTGATGAACAAGATTATCATGTCGTTCACCGAGCAACAGATATTCACTCTCAAGGGCTCGATTAACCAGTGCGGTTTTATCAATAAACGCCTGTTGTTTTACATCCCAGATCTTGCCAACCAGTTGATGTTCCCATAACAGCAGCTCCGGTGTATTAGATGATGACACACACCCCAACAGTAGCACTAGCAGATACGCTACCAGCAGGCCGGAGATCGTAATACGCCACTTATTGACGCAAGGTTCGGTAGATTTATTGTTAGCTAGCATAGGCAGATTATTATGAAAGTGTCCGTATGTGGCAATTCATTTAAGGCCAGAAATATTTAGGGTCAGAGTAAAATTTTAGCTCTATTCACAAGGCACTTTAATATCTCATTAATAGGGGTCAGAGAGCAATTGTTCCGAATATTAGATTTTAAAGTCTTCAGGTCGCGTTTCGGTATTCACTTCTATCCGATCGAGTACGGCGATACCTGTTTCCATTCCCATCGCAGTGAGCTCTTCACGATGAGCAAACAGTACGCCATCGACTTTGCGAAAATCAGAGTAGTCGGTGGTAAAGGCTATATTCATCTCGCCCATGGCCATGAGCCCGACTGATCGGACGATGCGCCAGGATTTGCGTTCTACAAATACCTCTAGCGAGCTAACCTCTGTGAGTTTCAAACCGAGGTGTACTTTGTTCTTATCTTCACCCAGTATCGTAACCGGGTGTTGAGTGAGTAATAATGGTAATCGGAAACGCGCGGTCTGTAATTCCATGGCCATATGCATAGGCGCGGTCGCCGGCCGTCCATCGCGCCAGGCACCTTCCGGTGTGGTAATACGTTGTTCGTGTGGACCATCGGGATACTTCATTTCAACTAGCAACTTTCCAGGCACTACAAACAACCGCTTTAACGAGCCAGTCTTCTTCAAACGATACGATTGTATTGTGCCAGAGTGTTTCACTGACTTTACACCTTCCAATGCTGCACGCCCCCCGTAAGCCTGTAGAATATTTTCCACGATCTGAGCTGGATTGGTCTTATCTTCAGCTTTGGCTTGAGCCTGGAATACAACAGTAATACCAATCAACAGAATTTGGATGATAATTCGTGACATACTTTTAACTCCTCAGTTCCAATATTAAAGGGGTCAGACTCGACAACTGCTCGACTTTGTCTCCTCGATAACTGCTCCTGCGTTATTCTACTTACGGGCTTCCTGCCCTAATGAGTCGTTCTACCACTTACATCCATGTAAGCGTCCTGCGTTGTTCTCGGTCTCTGTTCCCGACTCGACTCTACCGATTCCATCCATGGAATCGTAACTACGCCCATCCTTGGGCTAGTCGATTGATT
>CAJXZZ010000130.1 GCA_913065105.1 uncultured Gammaproteobacteria bacterium
TTTTAAAGGTTCGTCTAAATGCGGACTCTGATTTATAGCCCAGCTGTTCAACAAGTTCAGGGGTGACCTTCTCACCATCTTTCAATCGCATAACAGCAAGGTTCATTCGCCATTTTGTTAGATACTGTAGCATCGGCTCGCCAACGAGCGCTGTAAATTTCGAAGCGAAGGCGGTTCGCGACATGCCAATTTCTTTACCTAAACTTTCAAGCGTCCACGGTCTTTCGGGATTGGTGTGAATAAGTGAAAGGGATTTGCCGATACGCTTATCCTTCATGGCAAACAGCCATCCTTCTTTGGCTTCAGCACTATTGGTGATCCAGAAATCAAAGGGGTCAGACTCCATTGATTTACAATTTCGAAAATTAAAGGGGGCATAAAATAAAAGGGGTCAGAGCCCTTTAATCCCTCCGACCCCTTTTATTTATCAGGCTAAAGCTCAACAGCAGCTACGCAAGTAATCTCCAAACATTAAACCATCGGTGACAGACCACGTATTAAAAATACGAACGACTGGAATGGAGAAATTCCCGTAAAGGTCATTCATGAGCATCTATATTTTCAGCAACTTGTACTGCCTTTTTCTCATCAACGAAATACAATAGGATTCCACCGCTAATAAACAGGATGCTGATGGAGAACATTGCCAATCGAGAACTGCCAGTTGTTGCTGCAATAATACCGATCATTAATGGCCCTAGAACTGCTGCAAATTTACCTAACATATTGTAAAAACCAAAAAATTCTGCTGATTGAGATTTGGGAATTATTCGTGCATAAAGAGAACGGCTAAGACTTTGAATACCACCTTGTACCAAACCGATTACTATTGCTAAGGCATAAAATTCTTCAACAGTCTTCATTCTATAAGCAACAATAGTAACGGCTAAATATACAACTATGGCTAACATAATGGCAGTCTTTGCCCCTATGCGTTCACCTGCGTAACCAAACCCCAAAGCGGCAGGAAAACCAATAAATTGAGTCATAAGCAAAGCCAGCAACAAGTCTGAACCATCAAGACCAATAGCAAGGCCATAGTCAACTGCCATTCTGACAATGGTATCGACACCATCTATGTATAACCAATAGGCCAGAAGAAAAAGAACAACAGTTTTGAGTTCATTTATTTTTTTGAACGTATTTATAAGTTGTGCTATTCCTGAATATATAACTTGTGTAGTTGAGTGTTTTTTACTGGTTTTATCTTCATGCACAAATAGCCACAAAGGAATCGAAAATACTAACCACCAGATAGAGACCGTAATAAAAGAAAAGCGAACTGCATCATTGGCTGAAGAAAAACCAAACCACTCTGGTATTGTTACCATGACAATGTTAACGGCGAATAATATTCCGCCCCCAAGATATCCCATGGCGTAACCAAATGCTGAAACACGGTCATAGTTTTTTTCTTCAGTGACATTAATCAGCAATGCATCATTAAATAAGATACTTCCTGAAAACCCGACAGAGGCTAATACAAAAAAACTAATCGCTAATAACCATGAATTTTGTTCAACAAAATACAATCCGAGCGTCATTGAAATGCCCAGTAATGAAAAAACAATAAGCAAACGTTTTTTCAGGTTGCCTGCATCCGCAATAGCGCCTAATAATGGTGCTAACATAACAATAGCCAGACTGGCTAGCGCATTACCTAGACCAAGTTGAAAGGTACTTTCGGTAACCGTATTTTGTGCTGACCAAAACTGTTTGAAAAATAATGGAAAAAAACCAGCTAACACTATAGTAGCAAAAGCTGAATTGGCCCAGTCGTAGAACGCCCAGGAGAGGATTTGTTTATTCTTATAAATACTCACAACCAGGCCAGTATAACCTCTAACGCTGTTTACCCGACATTCAGAGCCCAAAAGGATCAAGGGGTCCGACTCCATGATTTTGAGGAAGCGGGAAAATGTAAAAATTCAAGGAGTCGGACCCCTTGATCCCAATGGCTACGGACTCACCGGGATCTAGTCAGCGGACATACCGGTTAAATATTATGAAATCGTCAATGTTGTAAAAATAATTAGCGGGCGTATGATAATAATGGCATTTAACATTAGTTAAGTCGATGATTCAAACAGGAGATAAGGTCATGTTGAAACATTCAATTTTAGCAACTGTTGTAATATTCATTGTATGGTCAATCATGGATTTTGTTATTCATGGTTTGTTTTTACAGGAAACTTACGAAGCAACTGCCAGTCTGTGGCGACCAATGGATGAAATGGATATGCCACTTATGCACGCCGTTACTCTGGTCTATGCCGTTTGTTTTGTTGTTCTCTATGATGTGTTTGTCGGCGGAAAATCAATTTCAACAGGCATTAAGTTTGGTGCGTTATTCGGTTTGGCTGCTGGTGTAGCAATGGGTTTCGGTTCCTACTCGTATATGCCCATTCCATTGTCTTTGGCAGTAAGCTGGTTGGTTGGTACATTGCTTGAACTTACAGTAGCAGGTGCCATCGTTGGTGCGATTATTAAAAAGTAAATAATTAATCAAACGGATCAAAATCAATAAATCAATAAATCAATAGGGTCAGACTCCACGATTTTATGGGGAAAAGATTATTCAAAAATTTTCAAGGAGTCTGACCCCTTGATTACAACAAAATAAAAGGGGATAGATCTATTTAAAAACTAAAAAGATAAGTCCCCTTTAGTTCATTTAACGCCATTTCGGTGCCAAATATCACTTTTCTGTAACAGCCTTATAACGATTTCGTAACATCATAGCTAATCGCCAACTTCCCCGAACTAAGCGTTATACACTCTGTCGTTCATTCTGTAATTATTTATATTAGTGTAGGAAATGATGAGTTTAATTACGAAAACAACAGGTACTGCCCTCGCAATTGCGGCGGCAAGTCTGGTCGGTTGTGCAAGTTATGGTACAGCAGATAAAACAGCCAGCGCGACTAACGACGTACATTGTTACGGTGTTAATAAATGCAAAGGTCACAACGATTGTAAAACAGCGAGTAATGCCTGCAAGGGTCATGCGTCGTGTCAAGGTAAGGGCTTTGTTAGTCTGTCTGCGAGGGCGTGTGATCATGTTGGTGGCAAAGTCGGTTCTTAAAACAAAACATAATTTAAATTAGAGGATTTACAAATGATTAATTCAAAGAAAGCGATGGGTGTTGCTATGGCAGTTGCAGCAGCAGGTATGTTAAGTGTGGCTACACCAGTATTTGCAGAGGGTGCATCTAATGCAAAAGTGCACTGTTACGGTGTTAATAAATGCAAAGGACACAATGATTGTAAAACGGCGAGCAATGCCTGTAAAGGTCATGCTTCTTGCAAGGGGCAAGGTTTTGTAGCGGTGTCTGAAAAGGCTTGTGATCACCTTGGTGGTAAAGTCGGAAAATAAAGGTTTAGTAATGGACTGATGCGACGAGCCTGAATGCGATGTGTTTTGTTTGATCCTGTTCTGGCTCGTTTGCATTTTTACGCACAGTATATTTTGTGCAATTAAAGAGGAGAGTAATAAAGTGACACGTCCTTTTCTGGGTTTTGGTCTGGGTCTTCGTACTGAGCACTATTCCCATATTTTAGAACACAAACCTGCCGTTGACTGGTTTGAAATCCTTACCGAAAATTATATGGTACCGGGAGGCAAGCCACTCGATCATCTCGATAAAATTCGTAACGATTATGCCATGGTTATGCATGGTGTTTCGCTTTCCATCGGTAGTACCGATCCTCTTGATAAGATCTATCTGAAAAATCTGAAACAACTGGTGCAACGTGTGCAACCGCAGTGGATTTCGGATCATTTGTGCTGGACAGGGGTGGATGGCACCAATAGCCACGATCTTTTGCCGCTACCGTACAATGAAGATACGATTACTCATGTCGTCGACCGTGTGATGCAGGTACAGGATTATTTGGGGCAGCGCATTTTACTCGAGAATCTTTCAAGTTATGTAACCTATAAAGATTCAGAAATGTCTGAATGGGAATTTTTTAATGAAATCGCACGTCGCGCTGATTGTTATATTCTGTTAGATATAAATAATATTTTTGTGAGTGCGCATAATCACCAGTTTGATGCCATAGATTATTTAAATGGTATTGATATAGACCGGGTGATGCAGTTTCACCTCGCGGGCCATAGCTACAACGGTGAGATGATTATTGACACGCATGATAATGATGTTTGTGATCCTGTCTGGACGCTTTATGCGACCGCGTTACAACGTTTTGGTGCAGTGAGCACAATGATAGAACGTGATGATGATATCCCGTCGTTCTCGCAACTACGTAAGGAGCTCGCCATCGCTGAAAACATCGCCGCCAGAACATTGCCGGCTGATGCACTAACCTTGAGTAGCGGTGACGCGTCACCAGAATTTGAATACACAGAGTTTAAATATGGACACACTGCATAAGTTACAGGACGAATTTTTAGATTATCTGCTGGACAATGCAGACGTCGGTATAACTGAGAGAATTGAATCCAGCCCCCAGCGCTCAGCCGAGCAGCGCATGGCATTTTATGGCAATGCTTACAAACTGCGATTAAAGGAAGCGCTTTCAACCGATTATGAACGACTTCATGCTTATCTGGGTGATGAACTGTTCGACAGCTTGATGCTACATTACATCGAAAAATACCCATCGCATCACCCTAGTCTACGTTACTTTGGTCAGCATATGGTTGAGTTGGTCGAACACCAGAAACCTTTTAAACAGTTACCCGAGGTTGCTGAAATTACACGTATAGAACAGGCCTTTGCCAACAGTTTTGATGCTGCCGATAGCGAGTGTGTTTCACTTATTCAACTGGCGCAACT
>CAJXZZ010000131.1 GCA_913065105.1 uncultured Gammaproteobacteria bacterium
GGTAACCGGATGCCGATAGGTCGATGATTGCCAGGGAGTTTACAGTGGTGTTCTCGGGCAGTTTGATAAGCTCTTGAGCTGCCAGCCATAATGCTGCCGCTGGAAGAATCTGTTTGCCGCTGCCGAGCCGATCCCGTACCGCTGATGCAAGTTTCCCGGTGATTACGATCCGTGCAGGATCAGCAATAGCAGCATCCGCACTGATCAGTCCCGCCAATGACAGCACATCATGCAAATCGCTGTTACTCGGTACTACCTTGTCGTAGTGAACTGTACCATCTGGCGCACATGCTTGCAGCCGCAGGTGTCTGGTACCTGCATCTATGTATATTTTATCTGTATCTGACACCGAACTGTCATCCATAACCTCTTCCTGGATGAAGGATTCAATCGTGCATCCCCCGTTGGCATCATGCATATATTCCTTGAACATAATCGCTGCCCCCTGCTGCCATTAATCCTCCATAAAAACAGATTTATAAATATTGATCTGTATCATGCTCAGGTGAATTTTTACGCCCGGGTCCCAGCGCTTTCTACTGTCTCGGATGCAACATTATATATTTTTCAAACCAAAGGGGTCTGACCGCTTTAACTATTAGTTTAACTACCATAGTTAGTTTTGATTGAGACCAAGTTCTTTTTGCTTTTTCTTGGTTAGTCCTAAGGAAACAATGCGGTGAGATTCTTTGAGGTAATATATGAGCTCATCATCCTCCGTATCCGGCGCATCAAACTGTTGTATCCACATCATCCCGCGAGAGGCGAGGTAAGGCGCCGGACGATAACCGGGCTCGTCACTCAAAAAAAGAAAATCAGACTCGGACGTTTTAAATGTGAACGCAGGTTTTTCAGCATTTTCCCAGCCTCCAATTGCGAATACCTTTCCACCCACTTTCCATACATGTGAATCTCCCCATTGAATGACGTATGAAGTAACCGGTAGTGAACGGCAAAAATCGTTGAATGCTTCATAAGTCATACGAATATTATTATTGGCTCATAACGTTTAAGTTAAGGGGCGTGAAGACGTACCACTTTTGTGGACACTTTTTTATCATGCGCACAGTTTTTCATATCTTAGTGGAGATTGAAAGTCTAATGCGGAATGCAGTCTCTCTCGGTTATAAAATTCGATATACTCGACAATATGAGCAACGGCCTCTATCTCGTTACTGAATATTTTTTGATGAACGAGTTCAGCTTTCATCGTGTGGAAGAACGATTCAGCAAAGGCATTATCTAATGGTGAACCTTTACGACTCATGCTGCGTGTAAGGCCAGCCTCTCTTAACATATCGCGGTACTCATGCGCAGCATATTCAATGCCCTGGTCAGAATGGAACACACAACCCGCTTGTGGCTTATTACGAACCAGCGCCATATGCAAAGCACTCTTCGTTAACTCTGCATTGCGCTTTCGGCTAAACGACCAACCAACCACCTTGCGACTATAAAGATCTAAAATGATGGCGTGATATAACCAACCCGATTGCGTCTTAATATAAGTGAAGTCCCCCGCCCAATGCGTCCCTGTCTGAACAGGTTCGCCTGCATGTTTTAATTGATTGCCGGTGGAAGAATAAAACTCATGTTGACCAGGTCGCCATGCATACAAACCAGTTGTAGAAGCTTTAATGCCCATCTCACGCATCAGACGATTGATGCGTCTACGACTGCATGCATGGCCTTTCTCACGCAACTCACGGTGCAATCGTGTTGAACCGTAACATCGCCGAAAACCCTGATGTAAATCCTTAATGACCACTTTGAGTGATTCATCGTAATGTTTATGATTACTTAACGGGCGAGATTGCCAAGCATAAAAACCACTTCTTGATACGCCGTATAGCTGACATAACCTTTTTACTTTATGTTGTTCGCGGTTCTTCTCAATAAACTCAAATATTAATTTTTTGCATTTTGAGCCAAGAACCGTTCCGCTTTTTTTAACAGATCAAGCTCCTCTGTCCGATTAGCCAGGGCGCGTTCAAGTTGTTTTATTTTTTTATTGGCAGCAGCAAGATCATCTTTGGTTTGTGTTTCAGATGTTGTTCGAATGCTTCTGCGTTTAGGGGACTTTTTCTTCGTTACCATATATTTGCTTTCCCTTAATTCACCGTTGCGATACTCCATTTGCCAACGGTATAACATCACCGTATGAATGCCTAGTGACTCGGCAATATCTTTTGCTCTAACGTTAGGGTTATTGGCTAATTTAACGCTCTGGAGTTTAAAATCAAGCGTGTAACGATCGTACTGACGTTTCTTTGTTTGTCCCATGACAGGGCTCCTCTAATAAACAGTAGTTGACTGTCCATTAAAGTGGTACGTCTTCAGCGGCGCGTTTTATTGCGCCGTCGCTCTCGAACGACTTGTATGGTTAGATTCATCCGTAAACCCCTAAATGATAAAGTGAGGCCCGTAACCTGTTAACGCAAGTTACCGGTTCAGTAATCCGATGAGCGACTGGTCTAAAAGACCGTTAACAAGCGTGGATGCTGAACCGACCCGATTTTTAACTCGAACAGTCGAATGAGCCTCGAGCTCGAATTTAGCAAGATGGAGTCACTATGGCAAATCTTATAAAGAGTAAAACAGTGGTTAATGTTGGTGTCGATGTTGGTAAACAATTTCTAGATGTGTGCATTCACGAAAAAGACCTGCATTGGCAAGAAGAAAACAATGATACAGGCATTAAACGCATACTTAAGCGCTTGTCTTATTATCACGTTGAACGCTTAGTAATGGAAGCTACTGGTCGCTATGAATTTGAACTAGCACAAGCAGCCTATACTAAGGGCCTTCCTGTTTGTATCGTTAAACCCTTGCTGGTTCGTCGATATGCCGGGGCCAATGATCAGCTGGCCAAAACAGACAAACTTGATGCACAGATCATTGCCGAGTTTGGCGCGGTGCTAAAGCCAAAGGTCACGCCAGCAAAGAGTAAGAACCTGATTGCAATAAAAGATTTAATCACCCGACGGCGTCAGTTGGTGAACCTGCGTACACAGGAAAGCAACCGTCGCGGTATCATGGGAAAAACGTTAGCCGTCTCCTGCCGCCGCATCATCCGACATCTCAATGCAGAGATCGAACGGATCGAAAAGCAGTTAGCCAGGCACGTCAGTGAACAGGCTGAGTGGACAGAAAAGCAGAGCCTGCTAAAAAGCGCCCCAGGTGTTGGTGACACATTAGTCTATACCCTGCTAGCTGACCTGCCAGAGTTAGGTGAACTGAACAACAAAGAAATCAGTAAGCTGGTCGGTGTCGCACCGATGAATCGAGACAGTGGACGCATGCGAGGTAAACGACGCATTCAAGGTGGCCGAGCCCATATAAGAACCGTGCTTTATATGGCTACGCTGAGTGCGACACAATGCAATCCAGTCATTAAAGCGTTTTACAGAAAACTCGTTGCACAGGGGAAAAACAAAAAAGTAGCGCTAACAGCATGCATGAGAAAATTTATAATTATTTTAAATACGATGGTAAAGAATAAAACAGAATGGGCTTTTTAGTTACTTTTATTGGGGTTGACGCCACAGTCGCTTGTTATATTTTTGTTTTAACCACTGTAGCTAAAGTTCTCCAGCTTTTGTCCTTTAAATCTTTTTTTACAACTAACGCATTCGTAAATAATTGTATCTAATTTTCGCTTATACACCTTGTAAAGGAGGAAAAATGCTAAAGGAAAATAAATTAGTGATGTAATTGAGTGAAATGATTTTGGCAATAGTACAAGTATTAGAGCTGAGCATACAAGAATTATAAACGTGAAACCTATAAACCAAAATATTCTTAATGATCGGTTTTCAAAGGCAAAGATACCTCTTGTATCTACACCTTTTAATTCATTATTACAATCTGGACAACTATTCATGTGTGTTCCTTTATTTTTTTAAATATAACGTTTGAGCTAACAGGCGCGCGCTGTTTGCGCGTCCTAGTTGAGTAACTTGTTAGGCTTGTTTAGCACCTTTAAGGCTTTAATTTTTAGTTGCAACCAAATCAGATAATACCTCACTCATATTTTCCATTACCCACAAGTGCCCTCTATCGGGGATAAAATTAGCCTTACAATTTGGTATGTTGTTGGCCAAATACCTACCCATATTACCCACAAGTTGATCTGCCTCCATGCTCCAGATGTTTACCTTTATCTGTAT
>CAJXZZ010000132.1 GCA_913065105.1 uncultured Gammaproteobacteria bacterium
AGTAGCCCAATGTATTTGACTAATTTCATGTGTTCTCAACCTCGATATCAATGTCCATATTTAAGTAAATACTATGTTTAATTAAGTTGGACATTGGCTTCCAGTAGTATTTTGATCGTTAACTAACTTTTCTACTTGGGACTTTATCATAGTGATAAAGCATCCTTTAGTATCTTTGGTGTTACAAATATTAATAGTTCCTGTTTTTCAATTGTCTCTGCAGTATGTCTGAACATAGAGCCAATTAAAGGCAGGTCGCCCAGTACAGGAACTTTATCTAGCTGGTTACGTGTTTCTGTTTCGTATATGCCACCCAGTACAATGGTATCGCCATTATCTACGAGTACCTGAGTCGTTACCTGGCGCGTATCGATACTTGGAATATTGGCAAACACCTGGCCGACGGCATCTTTGTTTACGGATAGGTCCATAATGATGCGGTCATCTGGCGTAATTTGAGGGGTTACTTTAATGCTCAAAACCGCTTTCTTAAACTCAACCTGTGTAGCACCACTTGAGGTTGCAGACAGGTAAGGAATTTCCACACCCTGTTCAATAAACGCTTCGTGGCGATCCGATGTAACAACCCTTGGGCTAGATACAATTTCACCCACTTCTTCCGCTTCTAGCGCTGAGAGTTCAAGGTCAAGCAGGTTGCCACCGCTGAGCACGGTAAACGCGATGCTACCGGTGGCGCCAATGGCTGGGAGATTGACGTTCAGTCTGTCGGTGCCGGTAGGAGAGGATAATTGAGTAAGGCCCCCACCTGCGGCTATGTTAGTGACTGCATCATTAGCTATTGTGTCTGTCGCTGCAAAGGTACCCGATGTAGCAGAGAAGCCATCATTGCCATTGATTTCTGCAGCGGTTGCACCAAAGCGCACACCCAGTTCTTTCTTGAAGTCATCGGTTGCAATAACAATACGTGATTCAATTAAAACCTGACGAACAGGTATGTCCAGCTTGGCCAGCGTTCGTCTAATTTCTGAAATAACGGTTTCTGTGTCTTTTACGATCAGTGTGTTAGTTCGCTCATCCATAATCACGCTGCCACGAGGAGATAGCAGGCTCAATTTGCCTTCTTCACCGCTGCCTTCAAATAGTTTTGCAAGGTCAGTTACTTTAGCGAAATTGATTTCAAAGAAGGCGCTACGTACAGGCGCAAGCTCGGTAACTTGCTGCAGTGCTTCCAGGTCGAGCTTTTCTTGAGAGGCAATTTCTTCGCTAGGCGCTATCAGCATAACGTTGCCCGATTCACGCTTAGATAGACCCTTCGCCTTTAAGATAATGTCCAATGCCTGATCCCAGGGAACATTTTTCAAACGTAATGTCAGGTTGCCATCAACAGAGTCACTAACCACGACATTTAAGCCGGTAAAGTCTGCAATAAGCTGTAGCACTGCACGAACAGGAATGTCCTGAAAGTTAAGTGATAATCTATCGCCTGTGTAACCAAACTTAGATTTGTTTTGTTCTTCAAGCTCAGCTTCAGAAATTGGGATGAATTCTATGGTGAATAATTTATCTGTCTGGTATGCAAGGTGTTCATAATCGTTGCTTGTCGGCTCAATTAAGATACGTGCATTACCATCTATTTCATAACTATCGATAGATTTAACCGGTGTTGCAAAATCTAAACCATCCAGTCTTTGATGTAATTCTTCAGGTAGATTGGTGTTTGTAAAATTAACAACAACTTTTCCAAACTCTTCACTAATATCCATTGGAATATTGGCTTCAGTTAAATGAATTATTACTCGGCCTTCACCCTTGTCACCACGGCGTAAGTCAATTTTGTCAATGGCTTTTCCACGACTACTATAAGCAGTATCTGTTATTTGTGTTAAGCCATCAGTAGCTCGTGATTAGCCTGAAGATTCGTTTTCTAAAATAATAGAAACCGTGTCTCTATTAACAGAAACTTCATATGGAACGGATGAAGTTAAATTCAGTATTATGCGCGTCTTGTTTTTAACAGTAACAGCCGTTAATGACTGGGCGACACCAATACCAATTTGTTGTTTTCTTTTTGGCAGGTTGCTGCTGGTGTCTTTGAAATCAAATGCAATACGTGCAGGATTATCAATATTGAAGCTCAGCGGCTTATCGGCTAGTTCTGTTAATCGAATGTTTACTTGCAATCTATTACCCGGAAGAGACGTGTAAGTAACTTCTTCGATATTGTTTGCGTTAGCACAGACGTACGACAGATTAAATGCTGTAAAAATTACCAGCATGAAGCTAAAAAGCGCCCTGTTGTACATTGAGCTTTTAATGTGTGTAAATAAGCTTTTCATTGTTGCTCCATACCTTCTATTATTTTGAACCAATGGCTAGAGAGGCAGTGCGTTCAATGTAGCCTCCGAGTCCATCAGGTATAATTTCGAGAATATCAATCTGTTTTTCGGTTACAGCGGTTACCTGGCCTTCATTCTGGCCAACATAGTTGCCTGTCTGTATGCGATGTACAACGTTATTGGGGTCTTTTACTAATCCCCATGTGTTCTCATGTTGCACCAGGTTACCAACCATTCGTAATGTATCTAAAGGGTAGTTTTCCAGTGGTTCTTTTGGTCTATTTTCATTAGGCCTTAAACCAGATGTGTTGGCAGTTGCTGTCTCACCTGTCTCAGCTTCAAATGCTGGTTCAAATGGGTCGCGAAATTCTGCAGCCGAATAAGCAAAGTTTTTATAAGGCTCAAAAGTAGGTAATGGCTGAACGCTGCCTAGATGTTTTGATTTCGTTTCATCAATAAAACTATACAGATCATCATTGCTTTGCGTACAGGCAGTGAGCCCCAGGGCAGCTATTAAAACGGTATATTTATAATTAAAGGACATGATTAAATATCCTCATTTTCGTCAAGATATTGATAAGTGACTGCGGTTACTTCCATTTCTAACAGGACGCCAGAGTCTTTAGCTTTTTTTATACCGATATTTCTCATGGTAACAATACGAGGTAGTGCAGCAACGCCGCTGACAAACTTACCAAATTGATGGTAACGACCAGTTACTCGAAGTTTAATTGGGAATTCCGCGTAGAATTCTTTTGGTGAAAGACCTTCGGGTTTGAAATATTCAATTTCTAAACCGCTGTCACTACCTGTTTGTGAGATATCTGTCAGTACTGATTCAATTTCGGTTTTATTCGGTGACTGCCGTAATAAAGCACCAAAGGATTGTTTCATCTCATCGAGTTGCTGCGAATACGCGTCGAGGTTAGCGGCTTTGCTTTGCTTCTCATCAAATATACTGCGTAGAGACAATTCTTTCTTTTCAATTGTTTCGAGTTCTTCAAGTTGTTTTTTTGTATCGAAAAAAAGACCTGCACCACCGAGAATAAGGCAGAGCAAGATAATCATGATTGCTTTAACGGCGTTCGGCGCACTGCCTATTTTCTTAATATCATTGATATCAATGCTACTAAGATCTATTTCATTTAATTTAGCTAGATCCATTTACAATCCCTCAGCGTTTTCATCATCAGTCTTGGGTGCTGATTGTTGTGCAACTAAGATGAATTTACTGCCTCTACCATCCTTGCGGATGCTTTCAATTACTTGAAGACGAGGCTTGGTCATCCATTCGGAGGAATCAATATTTCGCATATAAGCTGATACGCGACCATTTGATTCAGCGAGTCCATCAATGGTGATACTACTACCGGACTGCTTCAGTTCATTAATATGTAAACCTTCGGGAGATCGGAAGAGCGTCGTGTAGGGAAAGAGTGTAGATCTCGGTGGTCGCCGTATCATTAAAAAAAAAAAAAAATAAAAAAATAAAAAAAAAACAAAAAAAAACAAAACAAAACAAAAAAAAACAAAAAACAAAACAAAAGAAGAAAAGGTAAACGAGGCAAAAAAAAAATGAAATGAATAGTAAACAAAATGAGAAACGATGATGATAGACACCAACAACTACACAATAAGAGAGTTATCCTCACCTTATACTGTCATAATCCTATAAACAGCTCAGTGTAAGCACGCTTCAACACACGCAA
>CAJXZZ010000133.1 GCA_913065105.1 uncultured Gammaproteobacteria bacterium
ACTGTCGCCATCAGAACATGAAGTTGCCGTACTCCTGATCAAAGGTATGTCGATGAAAGAAATATCAGACGTGCGCCATGTTAAAGAAAAAACAGTCCGCCAACAGGCCACCCAGGTTTATGCTAAATCCGGATATACCGGACGCCATGAACTTGCGGCGCACTTCATTGAAGACTTAATGCTGGAGAAGTCAGTATTTGGCGTCAGCGAGTAATCTATTAGAATGACGACTTTTTAAATTTCAGCAAAGGGTGAAGCGTGGATATAGGCATTATCGGCATAGGTCTGATGGGGCACGCGTTCGTAGAGCGCTACCTGTCACAGGGTTTTACGGTCAGGATTTTTAATCGCAGTCCATTAAAAATTCAAGATAATATTCCAGGCAATATTAAAGGCCTGATCAAAAATAATGTTATCGTTTGCTCCACAGCCGATGAACTGATCAGCCTGTCCAGCACCATTATTCTGATGCTCAGTGACGCTGAGGCTATTAACAGCCTCCTACATCTTGATGAGCAAAAAGACCTGAAGGGTAAAACCATCTTACAGATGGCGACTATCTCACCCACACAATCCAGAGAAATAGGCGAAGTCATATCATCTTGCGGTGGCCACTATCTGGAAGCCCCCGTACTCGGCAGTTTACCCGAGGCGAAAACAGGCACACTGATCATCATGGCAGGTGGATCGAAAGACGTGTTCGAGGATGTTCTACCAACTCTACAGGTATTAGGCACCGCGCCCCGCTACATCGGTGAAACAGGTTCAGCAGCTGCGCTCAAGCTGGCAATGAACCAGTTGATTGCTTCGCTAACCGCCGGTTTTTCTCTCAGTCTGGGTTATGCAATCAAAAATGGTGTCGACACAAATCTGTTTATGGACACCGTGCGCGAAAGTGCACTGTATGCAAAAACCTACGATAAGAAGTTGCAGAAATATCTACATCGTGACTTCGGCGCGGCCAACTTCACAACCCGGCACCTGCTTAAAGATATCCGGCTGTTTATCGATGATGCAAAAGCGGCTGGCCTGAACACGGATGCGCTGGAAGGTATTGAAAGAATAACAGACAAAACGGTTGAAAACGGGTTGGACCTTATGGACTACTCATCGATTTATGAAGTAATCTGTCCTGATAGCGTATCCGAATAAAAGTCACCGCAAGATAGTTACCACCCCTTTAATTTCCGATACGCTAATTGGCTTTGAGCCAGTGACGATTTAAGCGGCACAACATTGACAGGTACCCTTTTCGTGGCCACACGGCAATATCATGTAATTTGATTGGTTGCCGATGGTCTCTTTTAAGGTATCCCAATACTCTGCTTTGTCGGTACCAAAGGTAAAACTCAGCATCACTCTTAACGTATCTGTTTCAGGATAAGGCTCAGTCGCATGTTCAAAACCATCGCCAAATATAATCGCTTCGTTCGTTTTATATTCATAGGATTTGATCGCTGATAACTCATCTTTATACATCAAATTGCCATGAGACTTATCGAGATCAAACAGTGGCGTAATCAACGTGTAGCCATTGGCACCATCAACATAATCATTGTGCCATGTCTGTCGATCCATTTTTTTGCCGACCACAAAAAAACAACAATACACTTCGATATGATCATCAAAATCGACCAGTTCTTTTATATCATCCATAATATCAAGCTCATCCATGAATGATCTGAAGAGTGTGTAGGTATGAGCATTGTTACTCGATATCCACAGCAATGGTGCTGTGCCGTAGGAAGTCACATGAAACTGCAATTCTTCGAGTTTTAACTGAATATTTACCTGCTCCATGCCTGCAAATAAATAGGCATAACCCTCTCTGTTTAATCGCTCTCTTAAGGAACGATCAAACATTGTCCTTAGCGTATTTAACAAAGAAGAATCGAAGCTTACTGTGTAAGCATTCAAACCAGGTTCAATCTGTTGTAGATGTTTCATAATAAAAAGGGACGGTAAATTAAAGTTGTTGAGGGATTAGATACTAACTCTGCATAGTGGTTAACTTGGAATTTTAAAAGAGAATGCCAAGGCCGATCTGGAAACCATCCAGGCTTATGTCATAAAGAAAATCGGAATCTTCAAACTTTACCTTGAGATAACGATAACCAAATTTTATAGAAAAGGTATTATTCATCTGATAACGAAACATAGCTTCAGCATTTACAGCAATATCACTTTCAATACCAAAGCCACCTATATCACCGCGTAAAGCCATGTGGAAGTTGCCTTTTAACGGACGGGCATATATGAGACCTACAAATGGGTCTACCCAGGTGACAGATTGCTCCGGTTTTCGATTAAGCAATGACAGTGAAACTGTAATATCCTGTTGCCGTAGACCGGCGATAAATTCCAGGTTGTCTATCGAGGTCGGGGTATAAACACCAGCGAATTCAATGATGGTACCTTCCAGTCGCGGGGTTGCCTGTAAAGGTGTTGCTTCCAGAAGTGTATCTTCGTAGGCAACATATAAAAAATCGAATAAAAATCCCCACTGGTTTTTTCGCGCAGAAAATGTTGCAGAAGCCACACCATCAAGATTATCCAGGGCGAAAAAATTATAGTCTGAATCGATAGGCGGTGATTCCTCACCACCTGTGGCCATTGTGCCTTTGATACTGGCTGCCCATAAGTAGGGAGTCAGTTCAAAACGGAAGGAGTCGTTTGTCTCATCAGCATACAGATTGCCGCAAAATACACTGAGTATCAACACCGTGTGCAGCTGAATCCATTTTTGAATAGCTGAATATTTTAGTTGCGGTCTTTTCATAAAACTTTCAGCTAAAATCAAAAGGCGGGTACATCTACGTATCGTTCTTTTTCACGTTTGGTTATTAGATGTCCGGTAGCGCTAATGATATTCGTTTTGCAGAGTATTCAATAAATTCAATATCACGATCACTAAAAGGCTGTGATCTTAGTATCATGCTACTTAAGTTTAATGCGCCCCAAATTATTCCACGTTTTAGAATTCGATCTATCGGGTCAGACCACGATTGTTGATCATGTGCACTGTTTCGGCAACTTGTACTCTTCACGGATGCCCATTAGCTTATCCTGGAGTTTGAGTAAGCTTGACCTTGCTTCTGTCTCACTGCTAGTCCCCCAGTCTTTTTCCACAACAGCCGGTATCAATTCTTTTGTTCTGTTGCTATTTCCCTGATCGGCATAAATCAGTACTTCCAGCCAATAACCAGCAACAGCAAAGTTTGGATTTGCGGACTGCTTAGAATTGGCTGCGTCCAGTAATGCGTCCTGATGATCACAGGTCACCAGAGCGCTTAAACCTTTAAATGCATCATCACCTATCTTTGCCCGAATCTTTTCAGCCCTTGCATTACGCTGCTCTTCGATTTGGGTATCAGCTTTACTGCCGCTCATAGCACCTGCTGTAGCCCCGACAGCGCCACCATAGACAGCACCTCTTGCTGCTGCCTCTGCCGGATCACCGCCAAATACGAGCGCACTGACAAGACCGCCAACAGCACCTGAAACCGCACCAACGGTAGCCCCTTCACCGGCCCCTTTTGCTGCATGTTCGCCACAACCTGTTGCCAGTAAACTCAGGCTCAAAATCATTATCAAAAATTTCATCACGCTCTCTCATTGGCCACTTTCAAAATCTCGCGGCATCATTCTAACTGATATAAATTAATTCATTAAGACATATGGTAACAGACTAAACTTCTTATTACGCTGTGCATCCGAGCTTCAATTAATGGATAAGATACTGGACTTCCCCTATTTTTTTGCGCTCAGCCTTCGGGCTGTTCGCTCTTTATTTTAGAAACATAAACAGGATGTTTTGTTTCTACCATCACTGCCCATAACTCTTGATGACATGCATATAGTTGCAATGCTCGAGCGCGGCAGGATTGATCGCACATGACTGGCTGACACTGCCTTTCATCTGTGCAACAGAATCATACTCATGCTCTTCC
>CAJXZZ010000134.1 GCA_913065105.1 uncultured Gammaproteobacteria bacterium
CGCTAAAGAAGATACCCCTTTGATAACTGTTTATTTAACAGCTGCCTCTGCACCTTCAGGCTTTTATCTGTCTTCGGGCAAAGTTTATTTGTTATAAGGTTTAAATATCTCGCTAACCGCATAATCAATTCGGGTTCGAATATTCTCTATGGTCTGTTGTGGCTGCGCCTCTGCCTCGGCATAACCTAACCAGACTGCGTAACCTGTTTTTGCATCAGTAAGTGCGATTACCAGGGCTGCCTTAGGGATATTCGTCAGTACTTTTTTATCACTGTCCGGGTTATCTTTAAGCTCTAGTATCGTGGTGTCGATGCCAGCAGCAAACGCGACCAACAGGTCAGGCTGGTCTTGAACCTGATTGATGTTTCGTGCACGTAATTCCCGATTGATCACAAATCTGACCTCTTCGTCCATATCCAGCGTAGGTTGCTCCCATTGACCGATAGGGTCAAAAACAATCTGTGCGCTTCCTGCCCAGGCGTATGTTTTGTATGCCTTGTAGTTAACGTCCGGGTTGGCGTGTGTTTCAACTTCGATGTCACTGGTCAACGTTGTACATGAAGTGACAATGATCGTGGCTGATATGAGAGTGAGGCTGAAGAAAAGCTTTAATGAATTGTTCATGAATGTTCCTGGTTTAAGCATTCGCTTTGATGTTGAAGAAAATGGCATAGAGTACGGGTACGACGACAAGTGTTAGCACTGAAGCGAATCCTAAACCAAACATGATAACAACCGCCATATCCAAAAAGAATACATCGCTCAATAATGGCGCCATGCCAAGAATAGTTGTGCTGGCTGCCATCATTACAGGGCGCATCCTGGAAACGGAAGAATCGAGTATCGCGGTGTAGGATTCTTTACCGCTTTCGATCTGCATATCGATCTCTTCTATCAAGACGATAGCATTTTTGATCAATAAACCGACCAGGCTCAGTGAACCGAGCAGGCCCATGAAGCCAAAAGCAACATTCATGCTCAACAGGCCTGCGGTTATGCCGATGATAGCCAGTGGCACGGTCAGCCAGATGATCAATGGCTGGCGCACTTTTCCGAACAGTAATATTACGATCACTATCATGGTGAGAAAACCAGCAGGTAATGAAGAGTTGATGGCGTTATTAGCATCCTTAGAGTCTTCATATTCGCCGCCCCATTCGAGGAAGTAACCCGGTGGTAACTCCATGGCATCAATTTTTGGCTTAACACGGTTAAGTAAAACAGTCGCCAGACCCTGTGCCGGATCGCAGGAAGGAGTAATGGTATAGATCCGATTACGTTTTCTTATCTTGGCATCGGCCCATTCTGTTTTGAAATCGGAGACCACCTGGCCGACCGGCACCGTTTCCTGGAGTATCTTGCTGTGCACTGGGATATCGCGGATGACGCTAACATCGTTGCGTTCTGCATATGGCGGCAGCATGATGATAGGTAATAATCGGATGCCGTCTTTGAACAGGCCGACCTGCTGGCCATCGAACGCCGTTAACATGGCCTTACTGACATTTTCCCGGGTAATGCCCAGCGGGCGCGCGGCCTTTTCATTATATATGGGGCGTATTACTTTGACAGGCTGGCGCCAGTCATCACGGATATTGATGGCGCCACCGTCATCCGCCAGGATCTGCTGTACCTGCTGTGAAAGTTTTCTTAGCACCACCGGGTTGGGACCACTGAGCCGTGCTTCGATTTTTGCATCGCGCCCCGGGCCGATGCGAAGTGCTTTGGTCTTCGGCTCGGAATTTGGGAAATTAATCGCCGTATAATCCAGCAGTAGTTTTTCTATGCGTGGGATATCGTCCAGGGTTTTTGTGGTAACGATTATCTGGCCATATGCACTGGTGGGAGATTCCGGGGTATAGACCAGGGTAAATCGTGTTGCCCCGCCACCAACAAATGTGGCCGTATCGACCACACCTTCAAGGCTGTGCAGATACTCATCGATCTTAAGGATGTCATCGCGTGTTTTGCGTATGTCATCGCCTTCGATGTTCCACATATCAAAGAAAAACATCGGCGTGTTCGAATTTGGGAAGAAGCTGTGTTTTACATAACCGAAACCAAAAATAGCAGTAGCAAATAAGGCGACGACGATACTGATCGTCACCCAGCGAAAATGGATGGCCGTATTCAAAAAACTGCGGTATTTTGTAAACATAAAACCGCCGTAAGGATCGGCCTGGGGTTTTCCATCACTGCTCTGAGGGTCAGGTTTAAGAAATTGCACGCATAATAAAGGTGTCATGGTCACCGCGGTAAACCAGGACAGTAACAGTGAGATTAAGATGACCCAGAATAAGGAATTGGCAAACTCACCCGTCGCGTCTTCAGACAGTCCGATGGCGGCAAAGGCGACGATGCCGACAATAGTGCCGCCAAGTAAGGCCCACATCGTGGAGCCAACAACTTCTCTTGCCGCTTTGGTGCCGTCTTCTCCGCGTTTGATCCTGATCAGCATGCCTTCAGCAACAACGATAGCGTTATCGACCAGCATACCCAGTGCGATGATCAACGCACCTAAAGAGATACGCTGTAGATCGATGGCGTAGAAGTACATGAGCCAGACAGTGGCAGAAACAGTAATTAACAGGACGGCACCGATGATTAATCCTGTGCGCAAACCCATGAAAAAAAGCAGGACCACGATAACGATGACCAGTGCTGCAACGACATTAACAATGAAACCGCCAACGGATTCGTCGACGATGACTGGCTGGTTGTAGATAGCGTCAAGCTGCATGCCGACGGGCGTAACCGATTGCAGTTCCTGCAGGCGTCTATCCAGGCGCTCACCAACGGCAACAACGTTTTCACCCGGCAGCATCGAGATGCCGATGGTCAATGCCGCCTTGCCGTTAAAGTAGTTGTATTTGACAGGAACTTCTTCGTAGGCGCGGCGCACCGTGGCGATATCCTTGATGCGCACTAAAGTATCGTTTTTCCCTCTGATCAGTAGATCACCAATCTCCTGAACAAACAGCAGTTGGCCGGTAGGGTTTATGCGGATGTATTCATCGCCAACGCGAACGTTGCCTGAGTCTGAGACCAGGTTTTGAGATTTTAAAACGTTGTGAAACTGTGCGGGGGTAATGCCAAGTTTCGCCATATTGGCACGTGAGACCTCGAGGTAAACAACTTCCTTCTGGTCGCCATCGATGGTGATCTTTCGAACCCCGGGGACGAGTAATAACTGTTCTTTTAAAATGTCTGCGTAATCTTTTAACTCACGATAAGTATAGTCCTCGCCGGTCAGTGCATAAAACAGACCGAATACATCACCAAAATCATCAAACACCACGGAAGTCTGCGCGCCGGGTGGCAATAAGGACTGTGCATCCGTTACTTTTCGGCGCAGTTCATCCCATATGTTGGGAAAGTCGGATTTTTTGTACTTGTCTTTTATTTTGACAGTGACTTCAGAAAAACCGTTTTGCGAGATGGACTCGACACGTTTGAGCTGCTGCAGTTGCTGCACGGCGTCTTCGATATGATAAGTGACTTCGCGTTCGACTTCCTGGGGTGTCGCACCGGGGTAGAGTGTATATACCTTGGCTTCTTTAATCGTAAATTCAGGGTCTTCCAGCCGACTGATATCCTGCAGTGCAGTTATACCGCCACCGAGAAATAAAATAATAAGAAGCCAGGTAGTGACTTTTTTGGTGACTGAATACTCAGCAATGTTCATTTAAGTAATCCTTGTAACGTGAAGTACGTTTATTTCGCCTGATCGCCAGTTTCCAGTAAGGTGACTTTCATGTCGTTGCGCAGAAAAGGTGCACCTGCAACAACAACGCGGTCCCCTGGTTTCAGACCATCTACATGCATGGCATCGCCGACCATTGTTCCTGGTGTTACCGATTGAGATTTTACCGTCATTGTCTTTTCGTCAACCACCCAGACAGTGG
>CAJXZZ010000135.1 GCA_913065105.1 uncultured Gammaproteobacteria bacterium
GTTGAAATTAAAGGCGCCACTTATACCGAGTTGGCAGGAATAATAGGGGACAGACCACGATTATTCCTACTACCTGCCATCCATGGCAGTATGCGTTACCCTCGGTCTCTGTTCCAGACTCGACTCTCGGCAATAGCTCCTGCATTGCTCTACCTCCTATATCCATATAGTCGTACCGGTTCCATCCATGCAACCGTAATAACCTACGCTGACCTCCATGGATGGAGGAAATGCAAAAGTATTGTTGGGAACAATCCTTGCCATGTAGGGATCGCAATGACGGTGATGGGATTTCTGATCTCATTAAGATAACTTACTCAGAACAGTTTACTTAAGCCGATTTTAATAATGGATTTATCGTATATATACCGATCTACTGTCGATTCATTATCTGTGTATTGGTATCTGCCAGTAAATTTAAATGTCCGGTCGAAATGATACTCGGCTGAGAATGCCAGCTTCAGTTGTTTATCCTGCCGGTCTACTGTTGATGAAGCCTGAAAGTCGCTCATCTGGTAGGCTAAATCGCCGATCAGCCACCACTTTTTATTTATGATCTGTGTATATATTCCACGGATAGTATTACGCGTTGGTGAGTATTCATATGAATCAGTTAATGTGACTAACTCACCGCGGTTGTTCAGCTCCAGCTCGTAATAGATGTGTTTTATATTATTGGCTGCGTAATTACGGTATTCGACCCTGGCACGCTGGCGCCAGCCTTCCAGGTAATCATAGGTGGTGTTATCACTTCTGATATCTTCAACCTGGTAACGCAGGTATAGTTGATCCCGTTTCGTCATCTGTTTACGGCCGATGATATCCAGCCTGGTTATCGTTTGAAAATCTTCACCGCCGTAAGTACTTTTTGACAGGTTTAAATGCGCAACGGTATCCCAATCAGCTAGTCTCATAGATCTTTTTAAACCCAGAGCAAAGTTATACAGATCATTGGTATCGGTTGTACTGTATTCGATGCCAAATAACGCGGCTTCAGCCGACCAGCCATCGTCTCTTCTACCTGCTATTAGCAGATCAGTCGAGGCAAACAATTCATAGAAACTATCAGCTATATCAAGAACGGAATCACCGGAAACAGAGCTGATATTGTCGTCGTATCCTGCGTTTAAAAGGACTTGGCTTTCCCAGCGGTCTTCTTCAGGTTTCAGGGAATCTAGCTGTTTTTCTGACAGTTTTATTAGTTTTTTATCTTCACCCGTGTTTACTACCGTAGTGAAATGCCGGCGCGCCTGACTACCGTCTTTATGTTTAATGGCGATGAGTCCGAGGTGATATTCTGCAATATCACGCATCTCTTCTGTCTCATTCAGCAGCATGAAGTATTTTTTTGCATCTTCATATCGGCCTACCCTGTAGTAACTGCTGGCGAGGTTATATTGAAGGGCTACCGTATCCATTCCCTGCTTCTGGGCATATTCAAAATACATGACGGCTATGCCGTTATCACCGGCCTTGTATGCTGTTACGCCCAAATCATAGTCTGATTCGGCTGAGGCCAGTATATCTGACGAAAACAGCAGGAATAATACTGTCAGTAATATTGTGTTGATGACATGTTTATATGATTTTTGATTATTCATTTCAGTTCATTATTTCTGAGATATTCATACTCATATCGTTAAATTGGGAAAAAAATAAACAGGTCATTTACTGTTTTTATTCAAAATACTATTGACGTGGGAAATTATACCACGCATAATATCTGCATGTGGGATATTTTCCCACTTTATTAAATTAAGAGGATATTACCATGAAAAACATATTCAAATTAAGTACATTGGCTTTATTACTTGTTGGTGCAAATGCGTATGCACATCATCCTGCAGTGGATATTGTTGACCCTGAGGTCTATGACATGATCGAAGAAAATATTTCCGAAGTTCATCTGGATATGACCTTTGATGACATGGGTGGCGATACCACCGATGTAGGCAGTGCTATGGAGGCACGGGATAGCGATGTCGGCGCAGCGATGGGCGGAGATATGGCAGATGTTGGTGCAGCGATGGAAGAACGCGCTGAGATGAGTTCTATGGCTGATGTAGAAACTGCCAGCTCCATGAATTCTCGAAGATAATCATATCTTCACTTTGTAGTCTACCAAGGGCAGCTATCATTATGATGCTGCCCTCTTTCGTGATTACTGGGGACATACTGCATTGCCAGTAACTCCTACGTCCTTGTAGGTATACCCTTCGGCCACAGTGTCAAAGCCTTTTTGAATCATGGCTTTGCGTTGATTGTTAGTAGCTGGGGTTGGCCTCATTGCCACACCGCTTCGCTGCTCCTCGACAACTGCTCAGGATGACTGAGATATATTTGTTACTGTGACATCCATGCCTTCTGCTCTTCAGGTGTCGGTACTTACGACTTTGAAAAAGCACGGTTTTAGACGGTGTGGGTGGGTGTTGTGTGTACTTCTATATCAAGCCCTAGCTTGTTCCGAAGGATGCCAATTATTTTTGTCAGATTATCCATGGTTGGGTTACCACGTGCGGAAAGCATTCGGTGCAGGCTTTTACTGGATTTTTCGACTTCAAGTGCTAGATCTTCGAAACCCACTGTCGCATTGACTAGATCTCTCAGCACTAAACGGGCTACTTCTGGCTCACCGTTTAAAAACAGGGTGATGGCTTCATCAAGTAGCGCAGCAGTAAATGCAGGCTCTTTTGCTACTCGTTCATTAATGGTGTTTTTATAATCTCTGGTAATAGCCATGGTTATCTCTGTTTCTTCAATCAAATTTTTACCGTCTTGGACTAGATACACCCTGTAACCGGGGCCCCAGTCGATACGGTATTCGCCTATCCCATCAAACCATTTAATGCTGGATGTATTTCCCAGTTCTAAACGGGCTTTGGCAACGGTTACCTTTGCTGCGGCTTGCGCATTCAGTGTATCAAACCATTTTTTATATGGGTTTGATCCATCTTCCTTGATGTATTCCAGTACTTCCATGAGCTTGATAGTAACTTATACGTTACTACTTTGCAATAATGAACCATATAGCTGCCACAGTTTTATGGGAATTGCTCTGAGATAATAATAAGTAAACGCTATATAAGCGTTAATAAACGTATGGCTAAATAGCCATATCAGTGCTACAGTCACTTTATGAGCGAAATGGATTTCGAATGGGATGAGGTAAAAGACCTTGTTAATCAGCAAAAACACGGTGTCTCATTTTATGAGGCACAATTTGCTTTTTTAGATAAAAAGCGTGTGATAGCTAAGGACTTGAACCACAGTGAAAATGAGCAGCGTTTTTATTGCTTTGGTTTAGATGAAGAAGGTAATGGTGTAATTACAGTCAGGTTTACATACAGGTATAACTGCATTCGTATCATCGGAGCAGGCTATTAGCGAAAAGGTAAAAAGATTTATGAACAAAACAATTCAATATAGTGACGAGCCTATCGGCGACATTGAGTTAATCACTGATTTTCTTCCCTCACCTGATGAGCTTGCACTTAAAAATCAAAATACCAAAGTTACTATTTCTCTTAGTTCAGAAAGTGTGGCCTATTTTAAAGATACGGCAAAAAAACATCATATGCAGTATCAAAAGATGATTCGGCAGTTACTTGATGAATATGTTCAGCATCAGAAAAGTGCTGGCAAATAGTCTCTTTTCCAGACTCGACTCTCGGCAATAGCTCCATGCATTGTCCTCGGTCTCCGTTCCAGACTCGACTCTACCGGTTCCATCCATGTAACCGTAATAACCTACTACTATGTTTGGACAGCAAT
>CAJXZZ010000136.1 GCA_913065105.1 uncultured Gammaproteobacteria bacterium
CCCCATGCACCTGCACGGTATGTGGAGTGAGCTGGAAACAGATCAGGGTGAGCTACGGGTTCGCCGGCATACCATTCCTGTGCAACCGGCTCAACGCATCAGCTTTTTAACCACACCGCATGATTTCGGTCGCTGGGCCTGGCACTGTCATTTACTGTTCCATATGGATGCGGGCATGTTCCGCGAGGTGGTGGTGTCATGAGGAACAAAAATATGCAGCAATTAATCGGCATAATGGCCTTTGCTATCGCCACTCATACCTCGGTCTCATGGGCGCAAATGCAGGGAGGTAGTGCGCCCGCTGATGCCCGCGACCCTGATGCCTATTCCAATGGTTACACCCTGACTGAAGGTCCTTATGCACAGCCTGGACCCAGGCAGCTGAAGCTGGCAGACGAACACGCCTTCTGGTCGGTGCTGGGTAATCGCCTCGAATTCAATGAGGACAGTGAGAGTACGGTGTTTGATCTGCAAGGCTGGTATGGCACTACTTATGATCGCTTCGTTGTTAAAGCTGAAGGTGATATCAACAGTGGGCGGCTAGAGGAAAGCCAGACCGACTTGTTGTGGGGCCACGCAATCAGTGCCTATTTTGATACGCAGCTGGGCGTGCGGCTGGATCAGTACGAGGCAGGGCGTAATCGCCAATGGCTTGCGATTGGCGTTCAAGGCCTGGCCCCGTACTGGTTTGAACTGGATGTCACCGGCTACCTCGGTGATGGTGGGCGCACCGCTCTGGCGATAGAAGCGGAATACGAGCTGCTACTGACACAAACACTAATCTTGCAACCGCGCGCGGAGCTCACGCTGTATGGTGAGGATGATCCCGAATACGGCCTGGGTAGCGGCCTCTCGGATGCAGCTATCGGTCTGCGTCTGCGTTATGAAATTAACCGCCAGTTCGCACCCTATATCGGTGTGGAATGGTCAGGCGCCTATGGCGATACGGCTGATTATCAACGGGCTGCTGGACAGAGCGTCAGTGACACACAATTTGTCGCTGGCCTGAGATTCTGGTTTTAATAATCGGTTACCAAATACAAATTTTTTCCCATTTACCAACTAAGGAATATTCCTATGAAAATTAAAATACTTACACTTGCTATTGCAGTCTCGTCATTGGCTTTCACTCTGTCAGCTCAGGCTCATGCCCCCAGTGAACACATGAAAGGTGCAGAAAAGCCTGACTGTGCGGCGATGAAAAACATGGATCACAGCAAAATGGACATGCAGGACCCGGTGATGCAGGCCATGATGAAGCAGTGTATGCAAGGTATGCAGCATGATGAGGCATCTGCAAGCGATGGTCATGAGCAAAGCGAGCGTGGCGGGCATCACAGTGATGAAAAATCGGCTGAGCATAAACATTAATAGCACTGTGTATAACAAATAATACAATCCCGTTAAAGTTCGAATAGAGAGAGATGTTATGGCTGTAAGAAATTTTTTGTCCTGTGCTAAATACCTGCTGGTGGCAGCTGGTATAACGGGTGTTGGAGGTTTAGCGTTTCTTTATTCCGGGATCTACCCGATGGGGGCCGATGTACCGCATAACGCCCTGACGTACTGGGGACTGGAAACTTTGCGAGAACGCTCAATCGCGCAAGCGGCGAGTGATATTAAAGTGCCTAAGGATCTGGACTCAGCCGAGCGTCTGCTCAAAGGTGGTGCTGACTACAATGACATGTGCGCCGGCTGCCATTTACAACCAGACAAAACGCAAACTGATTTTACTTTGGGCCTGTATCCCGCTCCGCCTAATCTTTCTTCCAATGGAAGTGAGCATGGCCATGATGATGAAGGCGAATACGCTCAGCAACGTCAGTTCTGGATTATCAAGCACGGTATTAAGGCCTCCGGTATGCCTGCCTGGGCACCAGGGCATGATGATGAACGCATCTGGAATATGGTGGCCTTCCTCAAGCGCTTGCCGGGGCTTTCGTCTGAGCAATACCAGATACTTACTGCGCGTGGTGAAAACTCGGAAGGTCATGGGCATTGAGATAGGTCATTCATAGATTTTTTGAATCAGTTAGATAGCTAGTAGCGGTCGATAAATACGATTTTTTAACCCCGTCCTTAATAGTGAGAAAACGATATGACAACAAAATATGGTTTTGGTAAAACAATTCTTGTGAGCTTCGAGGATGCGATCGACGTAGTCATCGCGGCCCTTAAAACGGAAGGCTTTGGTGTGTTAACCGACATTGATGTACAGGCAACATTGAAAGATAAACTGGGAGAAGAAATGCCGCCCTACCGAATATTGGGAGCCTGCAATCCACCATTGGCTCACAAGGCGTTGATCGCCGAGCCTTCCATTGGACTGTTACTGCCCTGCAATGTCGTGGTACGCCAGGACGAGGCCGGTACCGTGCATGTTGAGTTTATGGATCCGTCGGCGGTGCTGGGCATGGTTGATAATCCGGCAGTGCATGATCTGGCACAGGATGTTACTGAGCGTTTGAACCGGGTGCTTGCAGCACTCTAAGCTTGGCGAGTCTTACCGTATCATGTTTATGCGTCGCATCATTATATCGTTATTAACCCTGAGCCTATTGTTTAGCAATATGGCCTGGGCTATGGATGAGTGTGCATTGAAGGTTAATGTTTCGGGACAGGATATAAGCTCGGTATCGAATACTCTGGCGGATGACGGTTCTGAAAGCTACACCTGTAATATATTTTGCGTTGGCTGGGCTCAGCTTCTGTATATTGGCCACAAAACGTCTTCCACCATTAACATTGCGCATCATTTCAACGTAATACCTGACCCTTCTTTTTATCATTCCTTAAACCGGAAGCCTCCCACCAAGCCTCCACAAGCCTGAACTCTTTTTAAATGTCATGCCACGTTAATCGTGGACAGTTGTTAAGCCTTTGATAAAAAAGGACTCGTTTCATGTTCAAGAATTTAGTATTACCTGCATTGTTTTGCAGTTGTTTAATACCGCTGACCGCATGGTCAGATGCGGGCAATAAACCGTCAAAAACCAGCAGCCATTATCCAGATGGTATACCTCAACTTTCAGCACTAGTTAATGAGGTGCTTGGCAGCAATCCTGGCATTCAGGCTGTACAGGCACAACGGGATGCCGCCATTGCTAAGGTACAGGCTGCAGACCAGCCACTGTATAACCCTGAGCTAGAGCTGTATTTTTTTTTTCAAGCAGAAGACGGCATACGAGATTACGTACGGTGACTGGAGTTCAGACGCAGTGGACAGTCGTTGGAGGATTTGTACAAAGCGTCCGAAGCGAAACAGGATCAGTTTTCCCTAGGCAGCGCATTGGCAGGGGGCTTCATGGCTCTGGTCATCGGCGCAACACTGCTGACGCACAGCATTTTCTGGAAGCGCAGCGAATACGAGGCCCAACGAACCGGCTGTGTCGCTTCAGGCCGCTGCGATAACTATTGCCCGCGACACCGAAAATGGTTAAAAGAGAAGAAGCGAAAGACATGAGCAAACAATATCAAATTATTGAAAGCACCAGTTACCAGTCCGCGATTGGCATAGCGATTGTCGCGGCGGTGTTCAGTATTGTCATTGCGACCTTATTGGCGTTCAATGTCTATTCTATGAAAGTTCATGTTCCGGCCCGTTCGGCGGAGTTGGAAACGATGAAGGAACAGGCCAAAGCCAACCC
>CAJXZZ010000137.1 GCA_913065105.1 uncultured Gammaproteobacteria bacterium
GTATCACCAAGGCTTCGGACAGCACGAGTGGCTTGTTGGCAACGCCTTCCTGGAAACAGGGACCCATGCGTCAGGGCGGACCAGCTGACACCATGTTACGCCGCATCGTCGACCAGGGTACCTCGGTCAATCCATATGCCTTTACTAATATGGTATGCGACAGTTGGGCCTATGAGGATGGATCAAATCCTTACTATCCGGACGGTGTATGCATGGATCCGGCCACTAACCTCTCTGGTGTGGTGCCGGACACCTGTGTCGACACGGATGGCGGCGCTGATATCGCCTGCCCAACGGTGGACTTTACAGCTTCGACCTATGGTATCGGTGATACCGATCCGATCCTGCAGGGTCAGGTGCAAGGTGAAGGCAATACCTCAAAGGTGCTCACCTGGCATCAATGTCCATCAGACGGTACCCAGACGGTTGGGGATATCACCGCAGTAACCTGCGCTGACGATGACCGCGAGGATGCGTTCGTCAATCTGAGCGATCAATCCTGGTACAACCCACTGGATGTATCCAAGGGGCATCGTGGTTTCCTGGATGGTGACATGGTCATGTACCTGTATGCCTGGTCACCTAACTGGCGGCTCAACGCCAAAGGCAGTGATCGCTACGAGTTGTATGTCCGTCGCTCCTTCGATGGTGGTGCAACCTGGACCACGACTCCGAGCTCCGGTACGGCCGGTGACGGTGTGACCAGCTTTAATGGTGACGGCACCGTGACCTGCGAGACCTACCGCTCCACCGACACCGGTGGCGGTGGAATTGTCGAACCACGCGTCTGTAATGACTATGCTGCGGGAGCAGCGGAACAGGCTCGTAACATAACCCAGCATCAGGCCATGCGTATCACCACACTGGATCCACGTTATGCGGCATCTGCAGCGACTATCGAAGCAGGCTGTGTGGATGACACGGATCCCACCATCGATGTCAGTGTGATGACCTGCGATGATCTGTCTGCGGATAACGACTCCGATCTACGTGATCCATCCCGGTACTTCATGGTATTTGAGACCGGCGATAACACGACTGTGGAGGTAGGCGAGGCCGAACCGCTGGACTTGTTCTATGGACGTGCCATCAACTTCGGTGATGATTACGTAGTATGGGCTGACGAGGTGGTTGATTCCACATTGGCTAATTGCTACCCGTCCGATCCACATGAAGACGTCGTACCGGAAGTGTTGGTAGATTCCGGCTTCTGCAACGAGTTTGATCGCATGAACGCGGCTGGTGATTCTCATTCGAGCGAGGGAGACCTTGAGTCTAATCCTGACGGTTCCAAACTGTATGGTGTTTGGGCTGAGTGGGTCTTCGATGAGAGCGGCGAGGAGGTCGTCGAGTCCGATGCCAATGCTCGACGTATCTGGTGGATTGATGATTACATCCCGCTCGATGCCTGGGACTTCGGTCAGGGCACAGGGGATGGTACACCAGTCAATCCGTAACTGGTAACTGAAACAGCGCTACAAAGCGCACAACACAGAGGCGGATCACCGAAAGGTGGTTCGCCGTTTGTTTTGATGGTAAATAAATCTTAACTACAAAAATACTCTGTCATGGAGATGTGGAAGTCGGTATAAATTTCGATAGTGTGATTGCTGAACGTCTGAAAGGGGTCGTTTTCTCTCTGTCGGGAAGGTTTTCTAGAAGTCCGTTATGTGGTGTGAACAGACTCTAAGAGACTCGCATACCAACGGCGGTTATGGGTCGGCTTCGGAAGTTGAGCTAAAAATTACGTGCGTCTGCTTATTAGTAAGTTTGAACCATTGCCAACTGTTAAGGCAACTCGAATTCAGTATTTCAATTTGTCAGGTCGCGTTTGAGTCATTACATTTTAGTTCATCCAGTAATGCGGCAGCTGGACTTGATAACGTTCTTGAAGCGTGCAGCAAAACCCCTAGATGCCGTTCCATTTTTACACCCTTGATTTTTAATCGGTGCAATGAGCTGTCGATCATCGATTCTGGTAATGCTCCCCAACCCAGTCCGTTTTGAATCATCGCTTTTATGGTTTCAAGATAATTTGATTCCATAATAATTTTTATGTTGGTCTTTAGTTTTAATGCCTGATCGATAATATCGCGGGTATGGGTACTTTGTGCCTGCAATAATACGCCATGGTCAGAGAGCTGTTTTATGGTTACCTGTTTTTGTTTGGCCAGGACATGATCTTTGGCGACCACGCAATACATGGTATCGGTCCATACTGGGATGGTGGTGAGATGATTATCGATATTATCAGGCAAGGTGATCAATGCCAGTTCGATGTTGCCTTTTAAGATTAATTCAGCGGCCTGTTCTGAATCCATAAACTGTATGTCGAGTTCAACCTCCGGATACTGGCTGGTATATTGTTTTAGTATCGGCGGCAGGCGATGTAGACCGATATGATGACTGGTGCCAAACTTAAGATGGCCGCTTACCTGTGTTCTCAGCGTGCTAATAATGCGCCTGCTTTCGTTGATTTCAGTGAGTATGCGCTGGTAACTGGGAATCAATGCTTCACCCGCCTGGGTCAGTTGAATATTTTTACCCAGACGATCAAACAACTGGCAGTCCAGTTGGAATTCCAGGGTTGCGATGCGTTTACTTATCGCAGGCTGGGTGATGAACAATTTTTCTGCGGCGCGAGAAAAAGACCGGGTTTCTGCCACCATTAAAAAGGCGCGAATATTTTGTATATCCATTGTGACTATCTATGGGAATATATCGTCGTTATATTGGGTGGCTTAAGTATAATTTATATATAACTAAAAGTAATCAATGTTATAAAAATAATGAATTTGTTTTATATGTGGAAAAGCACTACTCTTGCCGCATCGAAAATATTTTATCGAAAAACGGCTTTAATGTAATTGTTATTAACAGGGAAAAATATGATGTCAAAAAAATGGTTTATATCACTGTTATTGTTGTTATCAACGAATGTGATGGCAGAAGGTTTTACACTTACTAGCACGGATGTTCAGGGGCAGATAGCGGATGAACAGGTATTTAACAGCTTTGGTTGTAGCGGCAAAAATATTTCACCGCAATTAAGCTGGAAGAATGCACCGGCAGGCGTTAAAAGTTTTGCCATTACAGCGTACGATCCAGACGCACCAACCGGCAGTGGCTGGTGGCACTGGGTAGTGTTTAACCTTCCAGCATCAGCGGATAGTGTAAAAACGGGGGCAAGTAACAAAGCGATGCCTGCTGGCACAATAGAAAGTATGACTAGTTACGGTAGCACTGGTTTTGGTGGCGCATGTCCGCCCAAAGGTGACAAAGCACATCGTTATATCTTTACGGTGTTTGCCTTGAATACTGAAAAGATCGAACAGACTTCCGATGCACGGCCTGAAT
>CAJXZZ010000138.1 GCA_913065105.1 uncultured Gammaproteobacteria bacterium
CCAGATGTGGGATGTGTCGTAAGTTGCAATAACCACTGAATGTAATATTTTCAACTATAGCCTCAGATGCAGAGGCAGCAGAAATTGATATGAATAATTTGAACGACTGCCTTTCGCAGAAGCGGACACGCACTGCCCGGGAGGCATTAGGCAAGATTGCAGCGGTTGCGGACATTGAGCCAATTTAGTCTAACGACTGCTCTCGGCCAAAAGCGGACATTCACAGATTTTAATTCTGGAAATTCTTTTTGCGCCAAAAATTATAGGAAATCGTCTTTGCATCCAAAACACTATGTTAAGTGATTATGTATCCTCTTTGCCGTAATACTTGCCGATTCAATCGCATGTTTGACTATGTCTTGTACTATTTTCAGTCGTGGTTGTTTTAATGCATAGCGTTTGGTGCTGTCTGACTCATCTGCTTCATACATATATGTGCCCATAGTCACTTCAAGTTGGATTACATGAATCATATTTTTAGGATCATGATGTATTCTTGTAATAAATCCACCTGAATATGGTTCGTTTTTTGCATGAGTCAAATTTAAATTATACCTGCTTGCGGCGCTCTTTATGCCATCGTAGAATGATTGAATAATCTCTGAATCTGCAGATTCATCATCTAGTGTTCCCACTACAAAATTGCTCCTCTCCTCGCCTTCATCAAATACTCTGCCCCATCCGACAGATGACATAGAGTGCGCATCTATAATTAATGCATATCCTCTTTCTTTAATCATGTTTTGTGCCAGATATTCAATTATCGCGTGGTAAAGATCAAAAAAGCTTTCAACGTACTCACGCTCTTTTATTGAGTAAGGCTTCTTTAATAATAGTTCATCGTCGACTGTATAATACTCAGTTGCTGTATTTTTAAGATGATAAGGCAGGTCTTTGGTGTCATCACTTTTTTTAGGTCGGTTCATGTCAATAAAGAAAGGTGCAAGACGACATACAATCTGCAAACCATCCAGTCCTTCATAGAGCACGTCGCTTAGTAAATCTATTTCTTTTATACATTTGCTGCTAAGGTCAAACCTATTTGCAAAATGAGCCGGGATAAGTACGCCAGAGTGAGGAATTGAAAGAATATAATCGTGCGAGCGTGGGGTAAAATCAATTAGATCCTCAATTGGCATATTGTGCAATTCGTCGCAAAACACATCCAGTACTTCAATATCTGAATCGTAGTCTTTATACAGAGAATAGATATCGCTCCACGGTGCTATGCCCTGTTCAACCGTAGGTGCAGATATCTCGGTTGGCGGCAGACTTTCACCAAATAACTCTGCTTCCAGCTTATCCATAATAATGGCGCCGATCGATATACCATAATTTTCATAGAGTCCTACCCCGCCAGGAAACGAATTTATCTCAAGTACTTTGCCTGTGGTCAGCATATCGACTGACGCGAAACGTATCTCGGGAAAAGCATTTATAACTTTTCTAGCAGTATGTTCTTGCTCATGAGTAAGAATATGAACTATTTGATTGCTACCAAGACTCAAGTTTGTTTTCCATTCACTATAGGCAGGTTTTCTCAACATTGGAGCAATCAGCTTGCCATCAAAAAAGGTAATGACCAGGTCACCATTTTTGATTTCGGGGCAATACTCCTGAATAATAATTTGATCGTATTTTGATAAGTACATCTTAACCGATCTGTCGAGTTCAGGATCTTCAAACCGCAAACGATGGACTTGACCCCCACCGTAACCATATCGGTCCTTCAAGACGAAATATCCATGATCGCTTGAGATGTTGTTTATCGCTCTCCGCGCTTCCGTCATCGAAGACGCAGTATAAGTAGCCGGACTGGGAATATCAGGAAGCCGCCGTATTAGCTCGTATTTATCGGCAGTAGATAAAGTCGCGCCCAGACTTTCGAACAATGCACCACGAGTATCGATTGTCTGTAACACGTCAAGATTTGGGGTTTGTTCATCACGAATATCATCTCCACGCGCAAAACAGAGATCTAGGTCCGAAAGTTTCAATGGGAGGTGCGAAACTTCTTTTAGATATTGATGAGCCGTAATCGGCTCGCCTTGCCACGCTTTTGGTAATTTTAATACTGAAGCCCGAGCATATGCCTCTTCATTGTGCCAGTATAGATCGGACATGCAAAAATGATACAGGTCATGACCTCTACTCGCAGCCACACTTAAAATTTGAGTAATGCCTGTGTTATATAAATCAACATCAAATTTACTATAGGTCAGCTTTTCGCTTTCAAACGCAATAGCAAGCTTTTTCTTATTTAAGTCAGACATCTTATTTGGACAAATGCTTCTGCTGCGGTTATACGCAAATGATCTGGATCACTTGAATCCATAGATCCAGATTGATCAATGACTAATATAACGTCAAAGGGAACACAGGATATGTCGATAACATGATGGCCGCCAACTGACACGGTAACCTCAGTCCATTCTCCTGATTCTATAACAGATGGATTCACGGTTTTAGTGGCGGTAACGTCTGCTTGCAAGGAAGTAGACAAAAACAATAGCAGAAAAATACTGTGGGGCTTTATAAGCATGACAATCTCCCTGTCCTCTTACAAGTTGTAACAAAATTATAGCACATTTTTATAGCTTATTTATTTCCTGTAAATTTTGATGCCAATTATATTGGTTAATTAGTTAGCAGAATTCAATACTCAAGTTGAGTGTCCGCTTTTGAGAGAAAATAAAATTTTATTAAAAACCTACGAAAGGCCGCTATGGATCGTGAGCAGACATTTATCGTTAGATTGTAAAAGACCGCTTTCAGTATAAGGCGGTCTTCCGCATTCATCAATTTCCACCACTCCACGCCCGTAATCCCCATATTAACGGACACCCTTTTATAGCCTAACCGTACTCGCCTTGCAGTTGAGTCCTTCCATGAGAGCGTTGTTATTCCATTAACAACCTGGGAGAAACCCAATGACTGCTCCACAACACAAAAGATTAGGCGACTTCCACACGCCTATCTGTAGCACCAGTAGTTAAGTGAGAAATCGGACACTTACTCTAACTTTCCCATGCATCCTTTATCTACTTGATCCCACCACACTGAAGATCCACTCCTTCACACTGTACTGGCATCCTAACAAAGAGCTGTATCTAATCTTTTACTCCCCGCATGGGCCTGCACTATCTGGTCTACTTTTATCGAGCTTG
>CAJXZZ010000139.1 GCA_913065105.1 uncultured Gammaproteobacteria bacterium
AAATAGAAAGTGTACGAATGATCTATGTTCTTATTGGCGCATATTCAGTATTATTACTCGCCTATTGATATTCAGATAATGTTTTAAAAAGTACAGTTCTACTAGTTCAGTTAGCCACCTATATCAGGATTTAAAATCAAACATGCCTATGTTTTTACGTATTAGTTTGTTCGTTACATTGTTAATTGCAGGTTTTACTGTGCGTGCAGACTGGATGAATCTCACCGGTGCAGAAACATCACAGAATATCGCAGAGATCTATATTCTGGATGATCATATCAAAGTTAATCTGGAAGTTTATGTAGATGATATTGATAAGTTCGAAGAACTGTTGCCTGATGACTGGCTAGATGAATCAGTCGGTCAGCGTCCGTCACTCGAACAACGTATGCATGCCTTTGCCAGTAAACGTCTGCAGTTTATTACTGAGAAAGGCGTAAAGCTGCCAGCGAAGCTTGAGCTGGTAGAACCTCGTCAGCGTGTGGATCGTGTGTCAGCTTATGCCGGTATGATCAATCCGATGACGCGTCAGCGTGTCCGGCAGGCACCAGCTGATAAACGTGTATTGTATGCAGAGATTATTTATCCTTTCCCCTCAAAAGATTCAGACTCGGATAAGGTGGTAAAACCTGAACAGCTGCAGATAATTCCTCCGCTGGATGAGCAGGGTATCGTCACCGCAGATATCGGCTTTGTTGCTTACCATCGAGCAGTACCGATCACTGATTTTCGCTTCCTGGGTCAGCCTGCAAAGTTAAATCTTAACTGGCAAGATCCCTGGTATACAAAATTTGAAAATAAAAACCTGAGCCGGCACCATAAATACCCGTTGATGCTTTATCTCTACGTCGAACCGAGACAGGTGAGACTAGAGTCACTCTTGCGTGTCAGTGATATTGCCGAGATGACTGGGTTCGATGTTGATGAAACACGGCTGGGCGCTGAAGATAAGTTTCAGCAGTTACAGGCGCACCTCAAAAATTACTATAACAGTGAAGGTTCACTCCATATAGATGGTGAATCGTTTAGACCTGATTCGATTCGAGTCGAATACGTAACGATTACTTTGAAAGGTTTAAAAGTCGTTGAAAACGTATCGGCGGTCGATGAGTCCTCGCTGCTGGTCGGTGTCAGCCAGCAGTTCTTGATAGAAAAATTACCACAGAAGATCGAAACCCGCTGGCAGTTTTTCAATCAACGTGTCGACCGCATACCTGTTATCGTGACTGACCCCGCCGGGCCATTTATGAGTCTCATCGATAAAGACTACGCGGAATATGGCTGGCAGAATTATCTTAAGACCTATAGTGATCCTGTTACAAAACCGGTCGATGTCAAAACAGGCTGGCGTATCGATTTGCCTTACTTCGGTGAGAAGAAAATTCTGGATAGGCTTCCTGAACCGGATCAGGCGATAACGATCGTCGATGGTATATTCGACAATGTACGTGTTGCATTCATCGAGAAAGAACCGGCTAACTTTTCACGTGTGCTCGGCGTTACCGTAAGTGATGGACAGGCCGAACTGATAAAGGATGAACTGGCCAAACTGTTTGCTCCCGAGGTTACCGGTGGCACGGTCGGGGCTGTGGATGCGTTTGAAGATCTGCAGGTTACTGGCATACAGGAATTAAGAGACCGGCATGGTTTCAGTGCGACCGTCAGCGGTGGTGTAACGATCAGCGCCAGGCACTGGGGTCATACAGATCGTCGTAATCTCAAGTTCCAGGTGTTACTCGATATCATTGGCGATGATGACCAGTGGCGATTAGCTGACCTTACCGTCGTCGACCTGAAAGAAATTAAATAATGTTCTCACCCTCTGCTGGTCCGGCACGCACACTTTCACAATCATTTTTGTTTGTTGCTCTTATGCTGCTCTGGGCAACGACTGCCTCGGCACATTTCAAGCTCAACCTGAATGTGCGTATCCTGCACGTCGAGCACCTGTCGGATGGTTTGAATATCTATATGCGCCTGCCGATGCCGTACCTGGTGGCGCACTTGGTCGGTAAGGCAGATGAGGGTGAGCTGCCAAGCCCTGCACCCTATACCACTAATCGATTTGAAGATGGAAAACTCGTTCATTACGTGGATGCAGAGCAGTTAAAAGTTTCTACGGATGATTTAGCCGCACTTGCCAAAATCGGGATCGATCTTTCGATCGAGGGCGAGAAGGCCGACATAGAAGTAGAACGCATCAGGTTATACAAGAATGGCACGCAGCCAGATTTTGCCACCTTAGATAATGCTAAAAATGCATTCCAGAAAGAACCATCATTCGAAACGTTTGAGCAAGAAGTCTATGTCGGTGATACTACGGTCGACGTTCTGTTGCGATACACCAGTGAAAGTGCCGTTTATCAATACGCGTTATCAAGTACTTTAGACCCGGGTCTGCCAGATCAGGATGAAACGGCTAATCTCGTACTGGATTACAGCCCCGGCGGTGTACAGGTCTTCCGTGCGCGTGGTTTATTGCACGAGCCCGTTATCGTTACCCGGTCTGTGTTCGATGCAGTGATAACCTTCATCAAAGAAGGCGTGAAACATATTCTTGAAGGCCTTGATCATGTGCTGTTCGTAATATGCCTCGTGCTTGGCGCTATGCATATTCGACCACTACTTTGGCGCGTTACAGGTTTTACAGTCGGTCATAGCATTACACTGTCTATCGGTTTTTTTGGTTTTGTGCCAACGGCGGCCTGGTTTGTTCCAGCTGTCGAGATGGGTATTGCGCTGTCGATTATCTATGTTGCCATTGTCGCAGTTTTGCCAGACCTCAAGTTGGGCTCTACATCGGTATGGCAGCAGAATAAAAATGAATGGACAGTGGTCGGTGTTACCGGGTTAATTGGTTTATTACATGGCCTTGGGTTCTCGTTTGTTCTGCAGAACATTCTTCAGGTGACATCACCGAATATCTGGCAAAGTCTATTAGCCTTTAATATCGGTGTAGAGATAGGACAGCTGATGATAGTAATAGTCGCGGTATTAGTGTTTTATTTAATCAGCCTTTTAGGTGACAGAGTAACAAGAATAAACCGATTTATTGTTGCCGGTGTCTGTGCTGCTACTGCTTTATATTGGGTTGTAGA
>CAJXZZ010000140.1 GCA_913065105.1 uncultured Gammaproteobacteria bacterium
CCGATCTGAGGGAAGAAGATAAAAATGCGTCCATTGCCAGGTCAAAGCGGAACGTTAGTGTTAATAGATGATAAAGGCGTACAAAAGATTCGAACAGAACAAAAGACAGAAGGTGAAGCCATACTGAAGGCCTTTGTAGAAAATTTGGAACCTACTGATGCCTAATCGGTATCAGGCAGTGTCTGGCCTAATAGAGATAGCAGATGAGTGGTTGTTGCCAAATAGATATGTACTACGTGCTCCAGTAAGATTCAAAGAACCATCAATTGCTCAAAGTGTACTGCACGAAACTGTTCATTACTGGCAGCATATTAGTTCGGGGTTTCTCGCATTATTAGCTGAAGAAGAATGGAATCGACTTATCGCTTTTGAAAGTGAAGGTGAATTAAGAAAGCCAGGACCTATAAGGCATCGTTTTGTAGAGGAAGCAGGTGAGTATAATCTTACTGCACAAGACCTTCATGAGGCTGCTGCACGTTACTGGGAGTTTATGATTCAAGGAAATGGGATAGATGATGGAATAGCATTTGAAGAGGAAATGAAAAAACAGGGTGGTGCTTATGCCATTTTTTTCACAAAGAGCAGGGCGATTTATGGTGATCATGCGCCTATATTCTTTCCGATGATTTCACATTTAGCTCTGCAAACTGATCATCCAGCATACTATTTTGATCTATTTATGGAGGCGGTACTAAATCGGTTTGAACTTGGTCACGAGCCAATTATATTGGAAGATCTTTGGCAGAATCACTATACATATATCCGAACAATCTGTATTAGAAGGTTACAGGAAGAGGGTGTGCCGTCTCTACTCATGGCTGGTCAAGTTATTAAAGATGGGAGTTTAAGAGAGAATGTAATCTACGATTGGTCTTTTCACAGGATGAATGTAACGGCCGAAGTGGCGATTGGTACTGATGAGTTTTATAGTCTAAAAGAAAAATATCCGCCTGAGGCACCTGACTTTTTAATTGGATTAATGGTGATAGATAAAGCATTAGCAAGTCCAGGTTCACCACTTGAGCGTAGTTTATTGATTGAATGGCTATCACCTCCCTGTGTTTTATTCAGCAATGGAGAGTATTGGAATCTGGGTGAGCTTTATCGTCGAGAGTTGGTTCCGGAAGTCAATGAACAGGAAATTGGATTGAGTAAAGAAAGAGAAATGATTGTTAAATCGTGTATTGATATAAAAAATCGATGGGCTGTATTTATGCAGGCATTGAGAGGTTATTAGAATAATTGGAGTCAGAGTGTAATTATTAGTTAAAGGGGACGGATTTATCGGCAACTGCTCCTCGGTAATTGCTCGACTTGGTCTCCTGAATCGTTCTACCACTTACATCCATGTAAGCGTCCTGCATTACTCTACTACACACCATCCATGGTGTTATGCGTTGCTCTACTGCCTACGTCCACGTAGGCAAATAATGATCAATTCAAAAAAGTGGTTAAAAAATAATCCTTCCGTCCCCTTTAGTTTATATTTTAGTTATTAAAAACCAGTTACTTTTGTTAGCTGTCTTCGTATAGAATCCGCCATCAAGTTTTTGCTTATTAAATATCTCCAAAACATTAATGTTTAACTAGCGACACCTTCATCCCTTTCTAACATGACACAGAACCAATGACTGATAAAACGATAGTAACTCACAACGGTAATTTTCATGCAGATGATGTTTTCAGTATCGCTGCACTTAAGAGCATATTCCCTTCTTTTAAGCTCATTCGCACACGTGATTTAGAGATTATCGCCAAGGCTGATATTGTGCTTGATGTAGGTGGTGAGTATGACGCGGATGCAGACCGTTTTGATCATCATCAACGTGGTGGTGCGGGTGAGCGCGAAAATGGTATTCCCTATTCCTCATTTGGTTTAATTTGGCAGAAATATGGCTTAGAAATATGCCAGGGTAACCAGGACGTAGCAAATGCTGTTGATGCAGGCCTGGTATCAAACATTGATGCCATCGATTGTGGTCATGTCGAAGGTGTTATTAAAGGTATTACCCTTAGCCAAACTATTTCAATGTTTAACCCGACCTGGCAAGAAGATAGTCACTTTGATACATGTTTTGATGAAGCGGTTGATTTTGCATCGCGCGTTTTAACACGATTCATTGCATCTGCTAACGGTGGCATTAGTGCGAAAGCTATTGTGGCTAAAGCTATTGATAATGCAGAAGATCCAAGAGTGATTGTATTAGAAAAATATACCCCGTGGAAAAGAACGGTTCACGCCTTATCTGAAGAGGCTTTATATATGATTTACCCATCTCAGACTGGCCAATGGAGAATTCAAACAGTACCTGTTGAACTAGGTTCATTCGAAGACAGAAAATCGCTGCCTAAACAATGGGCTGGCTTATCCGATAAAGAGCTTAAAGAAGTGACAGGTATTGATGATGCCATGTTTTGCCATAATGGTTTATTTATTGCGGGTGCAGAATCATTTGAAAGCACTATGAAAATGGCATCCATCGCACTTCAAGAATAATAAAAGTGCTATCAAAAATAAAAAACATAACAATTCAAATTAACATGGTCATTTTGTTACGCTACGCTCCACAAAATTCCAGTTATTTGGGTCGTTAGCGTAAAAAGAAATGCCCACTATTCGTGGGTAACACCATACCTTTTCTCATCCTTTTTTTAGCTTGGAAATATGTATGTACCATCATCGTCTCGTAATCTCATACAAGGGCACCAGCTACTTTGGCTGGCAAGACCTGGGTGCAGGCGAACAAAAACCTACCGTCCAGGCAAGCATCCACCAGATACTAAAAAAAATCTGTAAATATCAGAGCTGTACTATTTCCGCTGCAAGTCGAACCGATGCTGGGGTCCACGCACAGGGCCAAGTTGTAAAAATCACTATCCCCATAGAAATCGAATCAGGAAAACTCCTGCTTGGCATGAATTCACTATTGCCCGATGATATCCGTATCCTGCAATGCGAACCCTGTGCCGCAGAATTTAATTCGAATAAGGACAGCAAGAGCAAAGAGTATCAT
>CAJXZZ010000141.1 GCA_913065105.1 uncultured Gammaproteobacteria bacterium
TTATTTCGCGAAGTTGCTGCCAGCTCATAAAATTTGTATAACCCTCACCAATATACTGCGTGGTAACAAACACGGTAAATGGCCAGCCTTTTTCTTTTAATACAGGATACGCTTCCTCGTAGACTGATCTGTAAGCATCATCAAATGTCAGTACAACCGTTTTAGCAGGAATAGCTTTGCCGGTTGCAAGATGAAATAGTGTTTTATATAACGGCCAGACAGTATATTTTTTGTCTGCCAGGTACTGCATATGTTGTCTGAATGTTGCTGGGCTTACACTGGTACTGGCGGGAGTTTCATCTGAGACATTGTGATACATCAGGATTACGGCACTATCGTCAGGCTGAGCAGAAACGACAGGTACAGCAATAACCAGGCAGAAAACTACCGAGAAGAAAACTTGCCACACTTTGTGCGTTTCAATAATCATAATCCCACTATAGAAATAGTGTAGGCCGGAGATATTTTTATGTCCAGATGAAGTTGTTACGTTAAACCGCAGGCATAAAACATGCCCACGTGACTAAGCTAATTTATCATCTGCCACGTGGTACGTTGGGTCTTCCATAACATTGACTTCAACCAGATCACCCGCTTTTGTCAATAACTCCGCACACTCTGGACTGAGATGGCGTAAGTGTAATTTTTTACCGGCTTTAATATATTTTTCGGCGAGATTATCAATCGCTTCAATGGCTGAGTGATCGGCAACACGTGAGTTCTGAAATTCGATGATGACATCATCAGGGTCATCGGCTGGTGTAAACAGATCTAGAAAGTTTTTCACTGAACCGAAGAATAGTGGACCATGCAGTTCATACACCCTGGAGCCTTCTTCACGATCGTAACGTTTCACATGGATATGACTGGCATGCTCCCAGGCAAAAAACAGTGCAGATACGATGACGCCGACCACCACCGCGATCGCCAGATCAGTAAATACGGTAACACCCGACACAAGTACTAGCACGAAAGTGTCGGTTTTTGGAATCTTACCAATGAGCCGCAAACTGGACCATTCGAAGGTACCGATCACCACGATAAACATCACACCAACCAGTGCTGCCATCGGAATCATTTCGATCAGGTCGGATGCAAACATGATAAACATCAACAAAAACAGCGCGGCTGAAATACCAGACAGACGCTGATGACCACCTGAGTTCACGTTGATCATACTCTGTCCGATCATGGCGCAACCACCCATACCACCAAAGACACCAGTAACTGAATTGGCGATACCCTGGCCGATGCATTCACGATTACCGCGACCACGGGTGCCAGTAATATCATCGATCAGGCTCAAAGTTAACAACGACTCAATCAGACCAACCGCTGCAAGAATGATGGAATAAGGTAAAATTATTTTCAGTGTTTCCAGGTTAAAAGCCACTTCAGGAATATGAAATGAAGGGAAACCGCCTTTGATCGAAGCCAGGTCACCGACTGTATTGGTATTAAAGTCGAACCCAATGACGATAAGAGACACCACGATGATAGCCGCCAATGACGACGGAAACGCAGTGGTTAGTTTTGGCAGGAAATAGATTATCGACATGGTTAATAGAATAAAACCCGCAAACACCATCATTTCCTGCCCCGCTAACCATTCACCGTTGCTGCCGGGAATCTGAAAATGCGGTATCTGTGCCAGAAAGATAACGATCGCAAGACCATTAACAAAACCCAGCATGACGGGATGCGGCACGATGCGAATATATTTACCCAGTCGTAATATGCCTGCCAAAATCTGTATCAGACCGGTGAGAACCACCGCAGCAAATAGAAATTCAACACCGTGCTCAGCAACCAGAGCCACCATCACCACTGCCATCGCGCCGGTGGCACCAGAGATCATACCGGGGCGACCGCCAAAGATAGAAGCTAGCAAGCCGACCATGAAAGCGGCATACAGCCCGACCAGTGGGTCTACACCTGCCACAAAAGCAAACGCCACAGCCTCAGGTACCAGCGCCAGGGCGACGGTTAAACCGGAAAGGATTTCATTTTGAAAACAGACACGATTTTGGCAACCCAGCTGGAACATGCACACCTCAGAGAATATAGGGTAGGTAAAAGGCGCGTATCTTAACAAATTAGCGGTGACTAAATATGAATATTTAGTCACCCATGTTTATCTAAGATTGTTTCAACAAAAAACTGGCTGAAGTAAATCAACCAGTTTCAGCCCTGTTTGTTTTGATCAGAGTCGTATATTGCCAACGAATACGAAATTTTTACTCCGGTTGCAAACGTTTTAATGGACAAGCCTCACCCGACGCATCCAGTTCTAACCGTTTATAAATTTCATCTAATGCAGAGTCGATAGTAGAAAAAATATTTTGTTCGCCAATAACCTCATACAGATGGCTCGCCTGTAACACTTCAAGTATCTGACGTTTTAAACCACTGAATACGACGGTCATGCCATGATCATGCAGATGATCGACCAGGTGATGCACTACCTCCTCACCTGATGCGTCCATTTCATTAATGGCATCACCGACTACCAGTAAATACTTCGCATCAGGATATTTAGAAACAGCATTTAACATGGCATCTTCAAAGAAAGAAACATTGGCAAAATATAAAGAACCGTCAAAACGGACCGCGATGATGTGCTTATCCGTCATTATATCTTTGTTAATTTTAATATCACGCAAGGCGCCATCTTTACAACGACCAAGTATTGAAACTCGTGGACTCATGGTTCGGTATAGATACAAAATAATGGCCAACACCGCACCCAGGATAATGCCATGATCCAGTTTAGGCGCAGCGCCAATAGTCACGATGAATGTAACGATAGCCGCGATACCATCATGTTTGTTGGTCTGCCAGATATGTTTGACCGATACAAAATTAATTAAACCAAACACTGCCATGATGACAACCGCAGCAAGTGTGGCTTTGGGCAAGTGATAAAGTAATGGGGTAAGAAATAACA
>CAJXZZ010000142.1 GCA_913065105.1 uncultured Gammaproteobacteria bacterium
CGTCGATGCCAAAGATTGGTGTTATGAAGCAAGGAATCAGAAAAGCGGTGTGGTTGTGCCTGTTCAGCCTAATTTTTCCTGGTCAGATTCAGGCATCACCTGACACTACTGATTTCCATCCATTTGAAACTCGAGACCAGAATCTCTTCAATCTTATTAATGGCCAGGCATTACCCACTAATGCCAGCTTAAACAAAAAAGCACAAGGTTTATGGTCGACTACTCTGGCTATTACTAATACCTTAAACATCGATTCCAACACAGACGAAAGCATTTATCTTGATTATGAGGCTTATCGCTTTAATTTTTCATATCAGTACGGACTCGATGACAACTGGGATCTGAAGCTTGATGTTCCCCTGATTCATCAAACCGGCGGTGTTTTTGATTCTGCTATCGATCGCTGGCACGAGCTCTGGGGCTTACCGCAAGGTAAGCGCCCCTACGTTGAAAACAACCAATATGACATTGGATATGTCTATCAGTCTCAGGCTTTAGTTGATCTTAATGAGAAAAGCACCACACTAGGTGATATACAGATTGCTATTGCGCGTTCGATTATAAAAAATAACAGCACAGCAATAAGTGCGTGGATGAGCTTGAAATTACCCACGGGCGATGAAGACAAACTGACCAGTAATGGCGCGACAGATTTTTCCGCCTGGCTTGCTTTAAATCAACAGATGACAGACAACTGGGTGATCAATCTGAATGCTGGAGCTGTTGTTTTAGGCAGTGACAACTACAAAAACATTCCACTCTCTGACCATGCGTTTTACGGGCATGTCATGCTTGGCTGGTTAGTCACCGATACTATTAATTTAAAAGCACAGCTACAGGGACATACCAGTTATTACGACCAAAGCCAGCTGGATATTTTAGCGGACACCTATTTCTTAACCTTTGGTGGCTCAATAAAAATCAATCGATGCAATCAACTGGACATTGCGATGAGCGAAGATATAAACATAGATGCTTCACCAGATACCAGTTTGATCATTAGCTGGCGCAGTTTTACTTCACACTGTCGGGCGAAACCAGGTTAATTTTTCACGTGGTTTAAGGCAGCTTTAAGCACAGAACTATCTGCATCGGGGGCATGTGCTTTTTCACTCAGATGACGACGCCAGGCCTTTGCACCGCGACAGCCCTGATACAGACCTAAGATATGTCTCGTCATCGAATGCAAGTTTGTGCCATTTATTATTTCGCTATCGATGTAATCACACATTTGATAGACAATGTCTTCACGACTCTTCAGTGCCGCATCTGCATCCTGATAAATATCCTGATCAACGCATGCCAGAATATAAGGATTGTAATAAGCTTCTCGCCCGATCATCACGCCGTCGACATGTTCTAATTGTTGCCGCACAGTTTCGATGGTTTTAATTCCGCCATTGATCACTAACGTCAACTCTGGCTTTTCCCTTTTCAGGCGGTGCACATAATCGTATTTAAGCGGTGGGATTTCACGATTTTGTTTTGGACTTAGCCCTTTTAACCAGGCTTTTCTGGCATGCACAATAAACGTATCGCAACCGCCTTGTGCAACGATATCAATAAAATGCTCTAACGGCTGATAGCCCTCCATCTCATCGATACCAATTCGACATTTAACCGTTACCGGAATAGTCACTTTTGCCTGCATTGCTGACACACTCTCTGCGACCAGTTCAGGTTGAGCCATCAGGCAGGCCCCAAAATTACCTGATTTAACGCGATCACTGGGACAACCTACATTTAAATTCACTTCATCAAAGCCAGCATCTTCAGCCATTAATGCACATTGCGCCAATGCCGCGGGATCACTGCCCCCAAGCTGCAATGCCAACGGGTGCTCGGTTGTATGAAACGCAAGAAACCTTTTTTGATCGCCTATTGTTTGTTTGTTATGCAGCATCGCACCGGTATTTACCATTTCGGTATAGAGCAGTGTATGTTTTGTAATCAGGCGCAAAAAATAACGTGCATGGCGATCAGTCCATCCCATCATAGGCGCAACAGAAACGAGTCGTGAAATCATCGATTTATTTTACTACATGAAACAGCTGAGATTTATTTAGATTTAGTTTCTACCGCAAGTAACATACTGGCTGCTGCAGGATTTTGATTGACCACCGTGGAGAAACTGCTGACCAGTTTATCTGCATGTGATGAATAGGCATTCTTCTGTGGCGGTATTTCAGATAACACGGATAAGGTACGAAGATTAGATAAAGCGATAGCATTTTCCGAAGGCAAGGCCGCATCATAAATACTTTTTGAACGGAACAACAGGTTTGTATCGTTAGCGCTAGATTCATAGTAAGCACCCGACACCTCATCTAGAAATAATGCATTCTGTATTTCATGTAATTCGATAGCCCAGTTTAACCACTGGATATCCTTGCCCGCCTGGTAAACTTCCAACAGACCAGAGATCAACCAGGCATAGTCAGCCAGTGTGGCTTCCGTACTGGATTTTTGCGCACGATATTGCCGATACAGTTTTTTATTTTTTGCATCGTACAAATCTTTTTTAATAAAACTTATGGTGTGCAATGCTTCATCTAACAGCGCCGGATCATCAAAAGTAACTGAAGCTTTCGCAAAAGCGACCAGCATCATACCATTCCAGGCAGTGATTACTTTGTCATCAAGATGAGGTCGGGGTCGAGAGCTGCGTATTTTATTTAATTTTTTCCTGACCGACTGCAACAATTCATCCTGCTGTTGAGTAAGCGTATCATCTCTATACGCTTCATCAATATAAAAAATATTAAGG
>CAJXZZ010000143.1 GCA_913065105.1 uncultured Gammaproteobacteria bacterium
TATCTTTGGTACCACGACTTTCATCCTCAGCCCGGGTACATCTTGTTCGCGATCTATGCGTTTACTGATCTGTGAACTCGTCTATTCTTCGAAGGCGTAAGGGTTTGTAAGTCGAGCAGATTCGGTAGTTATCCGAATCTATTAAATCACAGACCCTGTGTATAACACTCTGTCGCCGCCCACATTATTATTTGGGCTTTTTTAAAAGCCCATTTCGCGCCTGTTTTCGTTGACCACTTCATACCTATGAGCGCTATAGACACAATAGTCGCTATTTTAATTTGACTGATTGATTCTAATGGATAGCCACATGAACGAGGCTTACATTGATTTCCTTCTGCCTGTACTAAAGCGGCAGTAAGGATGAATCAGAAATTAGTTTGATTCTCTTCGTGAAAAAGTTGCCTACACTTGAAGTAACATCGCCATCAAATTTTGGAGGCTCAGCAGATCTACGGTCACCCGAAGCATTGTTAATGGCGTTTGTTGCAAGCTGTTTTATCCTTTCATTCCGGGCGATGTTAATGGCCATTATTTCATCGAAACTAAGTTATGCCGTACGTATGCCGGTGTTGGCAAAATACCTCGGGTTACTTGCTTTCATGTTGGCTCTGCTCACGCTTGTGCCTCTGGTTGCTGCAATGCTTTTTGAGGATTTTCATATTGCCTTACGCTACCTTGTGGTTATTGCTGTGCTGATGATTCTCTGGAATGTGTCACGCTCTATAGTGGAGCCCCGGCATATACAGACGAACGAGGCGCTGACGATTGTTGCACTGGCCTTTATTTTGTCCCCGTTACTGATGACTTTTCCATTTATGGGCAGTGGGTTAACTTTTTATAATGCCTTGTTTGAAGCGGTCTCTGCTGTCACTACAACAGGCTTGACTGTGACCTCTGAACTTGCAGGCAAGTCGCAGACTTTTTTATTTTCCCGTGCATGGATGCAATGGTACGGGGGGTTGGGAATTATCGTACTGTCTGTTGCACTGTTAATGGGGAGCCAGATCAGCAGTCGTAGTCTGAGTGTACCTCTGGGAGGGGAAACTCTGGCGACAACGACACGCACCCATGCGCGCCAGATGTTGTTTATCTACAGTTCACTGACTCTGGCTGGGATTGCTGTAGTCTGGCTGATAACGGGTAGTGGAATGATGGCGGTGAACCATGTCCTGGCGGCGGTATCAACCGGTGGTTTTTCCTCTTTTGATAATAGTCTTGCCGGTATTGAGAGTTGGTATAGCCGGTTCGCTATTATGGGGTTCGGCCTGTGCGGAGCCTTACCTTTGTCGTTGTATGCGGTCACCTGTTCAAAAAACTGGCGTAAAGGTATTCAGGATACGGAGCTACATGCGCTTTTGGTGGCCGTTGTTGTGGTGGCTCTGTTGTTGCTTGTTTCATTCGGTCTTCACTCTGGAATGCAGTTTGGTGAAGCGGCTGGCCATGCGTTGTCACTTGCGATCTCTGCACAATCGACAACCGGCTTTTCGACGCTCGATCTTAGCCTGATAGATGATAGCGCCAAATTAAGCATCATTGTTTCGATGTTAATCGGTGGCGGTGTGGGTTCAACGGCGGGGGGTATCAAGCTATTACGGTTGCTGATTTTGCTGCGCCTGATTCAGGTTGTGCTGCAACGCACGACAATGCCATCTAAGGCAGTGCTCTATCCAAAGCTGGGTGGAAAAATACTGGATGATATGGAGATACAACGTGCACTTATTCTCATCCTGTTATTTTTGGGTGTTGTTGCAAGCTCCTGGTGCGCATTTCTGATCTACGGCTATGAGCCAATGAATGCTTTGTTTGAGGTGGTGTCAGCCAGTGCCACGGTTGGTTTGAGTACCGGCATCACCTCTGCTGAGATGCCGGTATTGCTGAAGCTTATATTATGTCTGGATATGCTCTTTGGACGGCTGGAAATTATTGCCTTGCTGGTTGTGTTGTATTTGCCAAACTGGATTGGCAAACGTAAGGAGTTAGTATGAAAGCGATATTTGTTGGTGCAGGTTCCACTGCAATAATGACGGCACAGTTTCTGTTAAAGCGTAACCATGAAGTGATTATTATTGAGCAGGATAAAGGGAAAATTGAAGAGCTCAGTACAGATCTGGATTGTGGCTTTCTGCTCGGAGATGGCAGCAAACCATCATTGTTGCGTGAAACGAACCCGGAAGAAACGGATGTACTTTACTGCCTTACCGGTCATGACCAGACAAATATTATTGCCAGCCTGGTTGGACGCTCATTAGGATTTAGCAAGGTTGTTACCAGGATTGAGGATCCGGGTTATGAACATATCTGCATCGAACTTGGACTTGAGGCCACTATTACGCCGTCACGAACCATCGGTCGGCATCTGGCTGATATGTTCGAGGGCCGTGATCCGTTTGAGCTCTCAACGATGTTTCGTTACGACGCATCTCCGTTTTCGTTTGTCGCCCAGGAAAAAGATATTGGCACAATCAGCAGTCTGGCGTTACCCAAAGATAGTCGCGTTATGTGTATTTATCGAAACGAAAAATTGATTATTCCGCAAGATGACCAGCGGATTGAGCAGGCAGATGAGGTGATTATTCTTACACATCGGAAAAATCTTGAAACATTGTATAAGCAACTGACTTCAGTCAGTAAAGAGAAACCGGAAGAGTTATAGTTGTAGCGCGAACAAGAAGACCGGAGAGGATTGCTAGGAAGATTTTTCTTGTGCATTTAACGATGCTAACCTTATATGACATAAGTCACAATA
>CAJXZZ010000144.1 GCA_913065105.1 uncultured Gammaproteobacteria bacterium
GGGGAATATGCCCCGGTTCCATAACCGCCAAGCACGCCAACAAAGAACAGCGATGAGAGTTTATCTGGCGGAAGCAGCAAGTCTCCTGCTTGCGCAGTCAGGATAGTTTGTGCCTCGATAGAGACGCCGCATGCATCGAACACATCTTGCACAGTTGCGTTTTTGTAGCGCAGCAGCGTTGGATAATAAAATCGGCCTTTCAGCAGATAGTGCCACCAATGTATTTTTCTCGGAAGCGCTGCCATCTCTTTGCGAAGTGCTTTCACGATCTTGAAGAAGGCATCGAGACCGGTAGTATGTGGGTAAGCATCTTCGATGTTTTTTTGCAGTTCTGCCCAGCCATACGGTATTTTTACGCGCTTACCGTCAGGCATGATCATGTGATCATAGCCAGATTTGTCAAACAGCTCGAAAGTGATATCTTTCTCGAGACCAAGTCGCTTAAGGAATTCGTAGATTCTCCCGCCTTCTCCACAACCCCAGATATAGTGGACTTGTGCGCAAAAGTAGTAGCCGTTCCTTTCAAATGTATGAGCATATCCACCTGGAACGTCATGCGCCTCCAGCATACAAACTTTGTACCCCTGGTTGCTCAACAAGCTCGCACAGGTTAACGCTGCATTGCCGGTCCCAATGACCAGATAGTCATATTCCACCCCGGCAGCATGACGATCTCGATAGTTTTCGTCTTGTAATGCCTTTTGTTCCCTGGTAAGTGCGCCTGAACTGAATTTTTTCATCTATTCGCATTCCGTGGATGGTACTGTCAACTTAAGTAGATTAATAGTAAAAAACTGGGGTCAGAATTGATCAATTTTTAATCTCTCCGTCCCCTTTAATTCAGTTTTCCTAACTGTTCAAAATTCTTACCAGTAGGATTCTGGAATACCTGTAATTCAAATTCAGTCAGCACTGCCAGCAGGTGATCAAAAATATCTGCCTGAATCGCTTCGTAAGCAATCCAGTCAGTAATATTGGTGAATACATAAATCTCTATCGCTATGCCTTTTTCGCTGGGAGCCAGCTGCCGTATCAGGAAGGTGAGGTTTTGGTGAATCATAGGATGATTCTTTAAATACGCTTGTATATAAGCTCTAAATGTTCCTATATTAGTCAACCTACGACCATTGACTAGCGCCTGCATATTGATGTTTTCATCGGCATTTGAAGCATCAATTTCTGCTAGTTTTGCTTCCAGATAAGGCGCGAGTAGTTTAAATGATTTAAATTTTTCAATCATCTGCTCATCGCAAAAACGAATACTCGTCTGATCAATATAGATAGAACGTTTAATACGCCTGCCGCCACTTTCAGACATACCACGCCAGTTCTTGAACGAAGATTCGATGAGTTTGTGCGAAGGGATAATTGAAATGGTTTTATCCCAGTTCTGAATTTTTACAGTATGTAACGCGATATCAATAACATCACCATCTGCGCCGAATTGAGGCACTTCCAGCCAATCACCAACTTTGAATAATTCATTTGAATGTATCTGAATACTGGCGACAAACGATAAAATCGTATCTTTAAAAATTAATAATAAAACGGCCGTTAAGGCACCAATACCACTGAGTAAATAGATGGGTGATTTATCAATCAAAATCGCAATAACAATAATGCCACCTAAGATATTCAACAGAAGTTTACTTATCTGCAGATAGCTTTTGATATTTAAAACTTGTGCAAATTTACTTTTTCTATAAATGACATTAACTGCATCCAGGACAGCATTTATTACCAGTATTAAAACAACAACCAGTAAGGCAGTCAGAAATCGTCTAATGTAATCACTGTATTCAGGAAACAGATCAGCAGACAGATAAATGACCAATAAAGGTACAAAATAAGCCAGTCGATGAAACGCACCCTGTTCGACAAAAACATCATCCACATGCGTTGCTGTATGTTTAAACAGTTTTTTAAGGGTTGCCAGAATAATTCGACTGGCAATCAAATACATCAGGTAACTAACGACCAGTACCACTACAGCTAACAAATAATGATTCGTTGTAATGTTGAGCAACGTGTCTTGAATGGACATTAGCTGTTCATTCATTGGCATCTCCAGTATGAGTTTGGTGGGTTTAGTAAAGCGGTCGGAGGGATTATTTATTAACCATTTTTTGAATTGATCAATTTTTAATCCCACCGTCCCCTTTTATTCAGTTAAAAAACTGGGGTCAGAACACAGTTGTTTCTAATATTAGCGTAATCTGTGTTCTGACCCCACATAGTCTATTACTTTCACTCCATCTAAGTGAAAATATGGCAAGGAAAGACCTGACCCCGTATTTTTTTAATTAACCAGGAACAGACCCAGAAACAGACTATTAGTAACGGTTAACCGATAATGTATTTTCATCGGAATTTATGCAAGTTGCCATGATATTAGTCAAAGGTTTTTCTGCAGGAAATTGTATACTCATGCTCAAATAAATGCGCTGGAAGCCATCATGGACACAACACCCGACACCCACACACCTATACGAAAAACCAAGATCGTCGCCACAATCGGGCCTGCCTGTAATACACCAGAAATGCTTAAGGCCATGATCGAGGCAGGAATGAACGTCGCGCGACTGAACCTCTCACATGGCTCATACGATAGCCATCGTAAACAGATTTCAATCTTGCGTACTGCCGCCAGCGACCTTGGGAAACATATCGCGATAATGATCGATACCCGAGGTATCGAAATTCGCACCGGCCTGCTGGATGGTGATACTGC
>CAJXZZ010000145.1 GCA_913065105.1 uncultured Gammaproteobacteria bacterium
TCAGTCTACGAGGAAGCGTATCCTGTATTAAAAGAAAAAGGCTGGCCATTTACCGTGTTTGTTACCACGCAGTATATTGGTGAGGGTTATACAAATTTTATGAGCTGGCAGCAACTTCGCGAAATAAGAAAATTTGGTGGAGAGATAGGTAATCACAGCCTTAGCCATCCACATTTCGTTCGACGGCGCAGCGCTGAGACTGATATCCAGTGGCGTCAACGCATTCTCGATGAGGTGCAGCAGGCACAATATCTCCTGCAGAAGAATGTGGGTTATCCGATCTGGGCTGTCGCTTACCCGTATGGTGAATATTCGAAGGAAGTCAAAGAAATCTTACGGCAGCTTGGTTATTATGGCATTACTCAGCATTCCGGCGCGGTGAGTCGAGTTACCGATTTTCAGGCGGTGCCACGTTTCCCCATGGCAACAGGTTTTGATGATATCGAAAATTTTTCCATAAAAGTTGCGACTAAAAATTTACCGGTGACCGTTCTATCGCACGATGATGGTCTTATCTCAAAAGATGTTGATATCCCGATATTGAAAATACGATTAGAAGCGGGTGATTACAAAAAATCAGGTCTACGCTGTTATGCATCGGGGCAGGGCAGTATACGGCTTGAGTGGGATGTAGATGAAGATTCTGTTGTTAGTGTCAGCGCGAATGAAACCATTGATCCCGGTAGAACAAAATATAACTGTACTGCGCCCTCTGCGAGTGAAAGCGGTGTTTTTTACTGGTTTAGTTTTTTGTGGATGAAACCGGAAGCAGACGGTAGCTGGTATAAAGAATAGCGAAATAAATCATTTGTTATTCATTTTTAAATGAGCGTTTTTTCCATCCGAAAATGCTGTATCTCATCAAATAACAGATAACTTTTTTCGATTACGTTATATCCAAGTTTTTTATAGAAACCGACCGCGGGTTCTCTCGCATCAAGAATGATTTTATTACGGCAAGATTTTTTTGCCTGAGTTTCAATCGCGTTGCTTAATGCACGACCGATGCCTCGTCTCTCATAGGTCTTCTCTACTGCCATGTAACGGATTTGTGCTTCGGTGTTTGAATTAAACTGCAGGCGGGCAACGCCGAAAACGTTGTTGCTCTCATCGATAGCGATGAAATGGATGCACTTGTCTTCCATGGCATCAATTTCCGAGCCCTCTGCCTGATTCCACGGCGCACGGAGTAGTGTCCAGCGAAGATGGTAGTAGCGTTTAAACTCTTCTTTGGTTTCGGGTTGTTTTATATGAAAACACACAGATGCTCAGTGTTAGTTTTGTGCAGGCGGTTAAACATTTAATAATTTCTGTGCATGAAGCAAAGCATCAATACGATGTTGAAATATATTATCTGTATCCAGACATTGAATTACGTCCTGATTCTCCAGCATCTTATAAACATCGCTACATGCGCCGACTAGAATTATATGCTGCCCACCTTCGATCGTGTCGGTAATGATGTCTTCCAGTGCACGTGAGGTGGTGAAATCAATGTTGGGTACATCAGACAGATCAAGTATCATGATCTGGTAGTCAGTAACCATCGAATGACGTCTGACCAGTGACTTTGCAGAAGAGAAGCTCATCGCGCCTCTCATGTGGAACAGCATGATTTGACCATTGGCCTGTTCCATGATTTCAGTTTCCTGTTTTGTTAATGCACGCTCATAAACTGACGCGTCGCCAGGTTTGGTGATCGCTTTCATGCTTGCTATCTGCATATCAGTGATACGCTGCATGAACAGGAAGCTTGCCATTACCATACCGATACCAACAGCGAGTAACAGGTCAACCGTAACGGTAATAATCAATACCGTTAACATGATAACAACACCTGCTTTAGGTGCGTTTTTTACTCGTTTTAAATATTCCCAGTCAATGATGTCGACACCAACTTTGATCAAAATACCTGCTAGCACAGCTTTGGGAATGTCACTTGCCAACGAACCCGCACCTAGCACGATGGCCAATAATATGAGGGCGTGTAAAGCGCCTGAAATAGGCGTACGCCCTCCAGCTTTTACATTAACCACGGTGCGCATGGTCGCACCCGCACCAGGAAGTCCGCCAAATAGTCCGGCGATGGTGTTACCAATACCCTGTCCGATTAATTCGCGGTTAGATCTGTGCTGAGTGCGCGTGATGTTGTCGGCGACTAAAGAGGTGAGCAGGGAGTCGATTGCACCGAGGCCTGCTAATGTAAGACCAGAGGCTATCAATTTCAGCCATAGATCTAATTCGATAGTCGGATAATGAAATTCAGGGAAACCCGTTGGAATGTCACCAATGATCGGTGTGCTGCCAGCAGGCATAAAAAATAGATAAGCAAGGGTACCGATAACTAATGCCAGCAGCGGGGAGGGTGCCAGGTTATTTACTTTAGGCAGAAACTTCGGGATACCGAATACGACCACAAGTGCGATGATGCCAAGAATCAGTGATGGTGTATCAAACAGGTTTATGTAGCTCGGGATCGATTGTGCAGCTTCCAGAGGTTTGGCGTCAGCAGGCTGACCGAGCAGGGGACCAAATTGCAACAGGATGATGATGACACCGATACCTGTCATAAAACCTGATACAACGGGGTGAGGAACCAGCTGGATGTATTTGCCCAGTTTCAGTAAACCAAAAGCAATCTGAAATAAACCGCCTAGCATAACCACGGTGAAGGCAAGCGCTG
>CAJXZZ010000146.1 GCA_913065105.1 uncultured Gammaproteobacteria bacterium
AAAAGTGAATAATTTATGAATAGATTATTTAATAGGTTAAATGAAATTCTGTAGTTATTTTACAACGTTTAGCATGATTATGTGCATGTCATTTTATTAGCTCATACTGGACCTATGGGAAGCCAGAAGAGATTAAAATATATTGAAAACACTGTTGAGAAAATGACACATATTTATTTTAATTCGCTACTTTTCGATATTTAATGACTATACTCATTTCTGTAATTAAGTAGTTATTTTAAGGATAAACCACGTTTTTCTCATGATAAATCATAAATTTATAGTGAATCTAAGTATTTGCTTTTTTCTACTCACCAGTTCTTATTGTTACGCTCAAAAAGCACCAAGTTTTACTCTGCCGGGTGACGGTAAAGAAATAAACCTTGAGTCATTAAAAGGCAAAGTCGTCTATCTCGACTTCTGGGCTTCCTGGTGTGACCCTTGCCGAAAATCTTTCCCCTGGATGAATGAAATACATTCACGCTACGACAGTAAAAAATTCACCATAATTGCTGTAAACCTGGATTCTTCTAAATCAGATGCCCAAAAGTTTCTAAAAATTGTCCCTGCTGATTTTGATATTGCCTATGACCCTAACGGCACAGTTGCAAGTAAATACAAACTCAAAACTATGCCCAGTTCTTATCTGATCGATAAAAAAGGCAACCTCATATATGTCCACCAAGGTTATAGAGAAGGCGAAACCAAAGAAATTGAAACAAAAATACACGAAGCAATCAATGCCCGTTAAATCCTCACATTATAAATTGGCAACATTATGAATAAAATTTTAACAATAATTATTTGCTCTTTCATGAGCGCATGTTCGACGCTGTCAAACATGAGCGTCAGTGAAGAAGTAAAACCCTGGGAAAAAGATGTACTTGCCCAACAGGCAATGCAGTTTCCGCAGGACAAGATGTTTTCTTATAGCGATGAGCACATATTTTTCAGTAAAGAAGCGTCGACCGGCGGTAGTGGTGTTGGCGGTGGTGGTTGTGGCTGTAACTAATTAAACAGAGATATTTAATGAAATCGATTAAGAATAAATTAACACTAGCAACATGCACGTTGTTATCTCAACAAAGTGGCGACGCTCTTGCGATTGAGAATGCCTGGGAAATTGACACCTCTGCCCTGTACTACAGTGAAGCCGATGATCGCGTAAGCGTTGCAAAATTTGTTGCCGCTGTCGGTGGTGATGTAACCGATAGAGACCGCGTTAATATACAGGCAGTATTAGACACCATGTCCGGCTCTACGCCCTCAGGCGCGGTGATAGGGAGTGGCGGTGGAGAAACCGTTTCTGGTGCTTCTGGCGGTGGTGGTACTGGTGTCTCAGATCCAAATGCATCTGCTTTAGCTCATTTTGACGATACACGACTCGCTAATAGCTTAACCTGGACACATGCATACGATAATAACTGGACAATAGATTATAATGGTGCTGTTTCTATTGAAAATGATTGGCGCTCTTATAGTGCAGCCGTAACCGTCAATAAAGAAACGGCCAAAAAAGACTATCGTTTCACTGTTGGGCTTGCAGGGACATATGATGAAATATATCGTGTTGGTACCGGGGGCACACCTGTGCCATTAACTCAGATTGCAGATAATCAAAGTGCCGGCGAAGGTCAAAGAAATACGACTGATCTAATACTCGGTTTAACACATATAATAAATCGCCGTACAGTAGCACAGGTTAACCTTGCTTATAGCATTTCAAATGGTTACCACACTGACCCATACAAAGTTTTCAGTGTCGTCGATGAAGCTACTGGTATCGTGATCGATGATTCAAGTTATTATGAAGGCCGACCCGGTTCAAGGAACAGAACAAGCATTACATTCAAATTGAATCATCAAACCTATCCTAGTAACAACATCATTCACGTTGCTTATCGTTACTACACCGATGACTGGGATGTTGATTCACACACTCTTGATATGAACTATCGTATTACGTTTGCAAATACTAGTTATCTTGAACCAAGTCTTCGACTATATCAACAGAGTAAAGCCAACTTTTACCAGAACCAGTTCTATGTAGATAATGCCGCAGGTTTAGATCCTACAGCATTGTTCCCTGAGTACATCAGCGCGGATTACAGACTTGATGACATGACAAGTGTGACACCAGGTATTCGCTATGGCAGCGAAATCGGTAAAGATGGTCACCTGCGCGCACGACTGGAATACATGTCCCAGGAATTTGAGCATTCAGATTTCGACACTAATAAAGCAATAATATTTCAGATTGCTTACAGTAAACGATTCTAAAACTGTAAATACAAACTTTAATTAGTCCATAAAAAAACTCCGCTATAAATGCGGAGTTTTTATTTTCACTTACTTAGTTTAGTAATTAACTTTTAAAACAGATCTGGTTCCCCAGCTTGGGTTTCATCAATAGCAGGAACGCCTGCTGGGTTTAACTCATCATCTCTAGTGACTGCTTCCGGGTTCGTTACACCAAAATAAGAATAAACTGTTGATGCAACTGACATAGGCTCAACTTCATAACTTCCAGGAGCAGGTTCTGTAACCTGGTTATTTGTATCAGAACTACCTACTCGTTCTCTGGTCACATCCACTTTATTCAACTGCCTTTTATCCTCACCGTTAGCTGCACTGGCTACACCACCACCACCACTTGT
>CAJXZZ010000147.1 GCA_913065105.1 uncultured Gammaproteobacteria bacterium
CAGGTAATCAGAACCACCACGATCGGGATGTACTTTTTGCATCATGCGGCGGTGTGCCAGAGTCACGTCTTCATCTTTATAATCGGGTTTAAGTCCCAGTATCTCCATGGCTTCTTCTTTGCTCATGGTCTGCTTGCCACGCGGCGGTGGAGTTTGTGCCTGTTGCTGACCTGGTTTGTTCTGTTCATATAAGCGATTGATAAAAGGCAGGTATTTAAGTAATTGCATGGCACGGGGAAGCAACGCGATCAGGCCTGCTATTGCAGCGGTAATGATGTTGAGATGACCGGTTACGGCTAATATTCCAAGAACTGCTAAAACGCTGCCGATGGCGCTCCATAGAACCAGCTTTTTGCGTTCTTCACCACTGGCTTTGGTGATTTTATGCCAGAGTATCAATGCGATACCGACGACCGCGATGAGGATTATTAGACGTGCCATTATTATTGTAGGTGATTTCTTAGGTACTGTATTTTGGTTTATTTTGAATTCACTTACTAGTGGGGTATTGGTGATTAAGCTGCTGTATGTTCAAATATACTGATTTTTAAATTTATCTTAGGGTTTGAATGATGAAAAAAGTAATTAGTATATTAGCATTAATGTTATTGGCCTCGACTGCACATGCAGAAGGCCCTATCAAAGCGGATCAACTTTATGTCGGTGCTGGCCTGGGATTTAATAGTCTAACGGCTGTTGGCAGTGCTACTGGTTTTCAGTTTATAGGTGGTTATGAGTTTCAGACTAAATTGAATGGTGATATAACAAGTGCAGTAGAGCTCGGTTACATGGATACTGGGGATTTCGATCGATATAATAGCTCAACAAACGTGTCAGCAGCAAAAGGGGTATGGCTTGCATACGTGGGATCAGTGCCATTATCAAATAAAACCGATATGCTAGCACGCGTGGGATATGATTTTGGTGATGATGACGGCGTTCTGCTTGGTACAGGTTTGCAATATAAATTTACCACTAAAGTGGCTATGCGCATGGAGTATGTGGCACGCCAAAATGTGAATAGTTTACAGGCGAACGTGTTATTTAAATTTTAAGAAGTACGTTGCTTATATTTCGAGGCGCAGGCGCACCTATGTCACTAGTACGGTCTGCCTGGTGCCTCGGCCAATGTATCGTCCTAATAGCATAAGCCTGTGATTTGAAATATTATACTTCCTGCTTTTCAGATGACTGACCGCATAGAAGATATCCTCCAGTTCTGGTTCGGTGCTTTTCCTACGCCCTATACTGCTGATGCCACAAAGATAGATATGTGGTTTAAAAATGGTTCGGCTTACGATACTGAAATTTTTATAAACTTTGGTATTGATTACGATAAAGCGATCAATGGCGAACTGGATCACTGGATAGAATCTTACCGTGGTCGCCTGGCATTAATTATTTTACTCGATCAGTTTTCCCGTCATATCCATCGAGGGACAGCGGTGGCGTTTGCGCAGGATGAAAAAGCGCAGGCCTTATGTATTGATGGTATCGGTGCCGGCGATGATAGTAAGTGCCATGCGGTCGAGCGCAGCTTTTATTATCTGCCACTCGAACATGCAGAAGATATTGATAAACAAAATCTGTGCATTAAAGCTTATACACAACTGGTACAGGATGTGCCTGAGTCATATAGAAAACCATTTGAAATGAATTTAGAGTATACAAGAAAGCATCATTTTGTCATCGAAAAATTTGGCCGATTCCCTGAATTGAATGAAATCCTTGAGCGAACAAGCAGCGCTGAAGAAATCGAGTTTATCGCCAGTGGTGAATATTCTTTTCTGTGATGTTAAGTGCCAGTAATGTACTGATCTCGTAATTCACGTCTTAATATTTTTCCAACATTTGTTTTAGGCAGTTCCTCTGTAAAGACTATAGATCTAGGTACTTTGTAGCTGGTTAAGCCTTCTCGACAAAAATCTCTTAAACTTTCTTCGGTTAATGCGGCATCTTTTTTAACCACTACCGCCATAACGACTTCTCCACTGTGTTCATCCGGTTTGCCGATAACACCAACTTCAACCACGCCGGGATGAGAGGCAATAACCTCTTCGACTTCGTTAGGGAATACGTTAAAACCTGAAACCAGGATCATGTCTTTTTTGCGGTCAACGATCTGTACAAAACCATCTTCATCGATAAAGCCTATGTCGCCGGTATGTAACCAGCCATCATTACTTAATACGTTAGATGTTTCTTTGGGTCTTTGCCAGTAGCTCTGCATCACCTGTGGTCCACGAATACAGA